>JANLIB010000136.1 GCA_024653675.1 Gallionella sp.
TTTCAGTGAAGGCTCACCTTCAGGTTATGCCGCAACTAAAATACTGGATTCCGGCCTTCGCCGGAATGACGAAATCTGAATTTTTAGAGGTGCCCTTAAGGTAATCTTTGCAGAGCATGGTTGAAAATGGATTGGAAATGTTGATGCGTAAATTATTTCTATTATTGGGCATCTTGCTGGTTACCGCCTGCGGGGAGCAGGATATGCCTTCTCCATACCATGGCATTGATGTTACCTGGCAGCTTGGGCAGGCTGATTTCCACCTCAGCGATTTTAACGGCAAGCCCCGCAGTCTGGCGGATTTCAGGGGGAAGGTGGTGGTGCTGTTCTTCGGTTACACCCACTGTCCTGTGGTATGCCCAACCACGCTGGCCGAACTTGCGCAGGTCATGAACATGCTGGGCAAGGATGCGGACAGGGTGCAGGTGCTGTTTGTCACGCTCGACCCGGAGCGCGACACGCCTGAATTGCTGGCGAAGTTCATCCCGTCTTTTTACCCGTCCTTCCTGGGTTTGTCCGGCGATGCGCAGGCCACTGCGCAGGCAGCCAAGGCGTTTGGCATCGGCTATGAGAAGCAACAGGATAAAAAAGGCGGATATAACCTGGTTCATTCAGACGGCACGTTATTGATAGGCGCAAACGGCCAGCCGCTGCTGCTCTATCGTTATGGGCAGAAAGCCGGATTGCTGGAGAAGGACATCAGGCTGTTGCTGGCCACCGGCCGGTAAACGGCCGATTCTCAGCAGTAGAGCCGCCGAAAAACGGCAAGGTGAACGGGCCGGGAGTTCAACACGGGCCGGGAGCGCATTGATACCACCCCCCTGATCCGCTATAATGTTCGCCAACTCAAAGCGGGATGAACGCGCCGTTCATCCCGCTTCTTTACGTCATATCCTTACTTTACGCCTTGATTCTGGGAGTTATCCGGTGCCGCAAACGAACCCTGCCATTCTTGTGCTTGCCGATGGGACGGTGTTTCGGGGCATGGGCATCGGGGCTTCCGGCAGCAGCGTTGGCGAGGTGGTGTTCAATACCGCCATGACCGGCTATCAGGAGATTCTCACCGACCCGTCCTACTGCAAGCAAATCGTCACGCTGACTTATCCGCATATCGGCAATGTGGGCGTGAACACCGAGGATGTGGAGTCGCGCAGGGTGTTCGCCAGCGGTCTGGTGATACGCGATCTTTCGATGGCGGTGAGCAACTTTCGCAGCACGCAGCCGCTGCCGGACTATCTTAAAGCCAACGATGTCGTGGCGATCGCCGGGATCGATACGCGCAAGCTGACGCGCATCCTGCGCGAGAAGGGCGCGCAGAACGGCTGCATCGCCACCGGCACGGATGAAGCGGCGGCGCTGAAAGCAGCGCGCGGTTTTGCCGGATTGGCCGGGATGGATCTGGCCAAAGAAGTCAGTTGCTCTGAATCTTATTCGTGGACGCAGCGCGAGTGGGAACTGGGCGTGGGCTATCCGGAGGCGGCGCATACCAGATTCCATGTGGTGGCGTACGACTTCGGCGTGAAACGCAACATTCTGCGCATGATGGCGGAGCGCGGCTGCCGCATCACTGTGGTGCCCGCGCAGACCAACGCGAAGGAAGTGCTGGCGATGGAGCCGGACGGCGTGTTCCTGTCCAACGGCCCCGGCGACCCCGAGCCGTGCGATTACGCGATAAACGCGACAAAAAAATTCCTGGAAGCAGGCGTGCCCTTGTTCGGCATTTGTCTCGGACATCAGATCATGGGACTGGCTTTGGGTGCGAAGACGGTGAAGATGAAGTTCGGCCACCGCGGCGCGAACCACCCGGTTCAGGACACGCAAACAAAACGAGTGATGATCACCAGCCAGAACCACGGCTTTGCGGTGGATGCGGCGACGCTGCCAAAGAATGCGCGCGTCACGCATGTGTCGCTGTTCGACGGCACCTTGCAGGGATTCGAGTTGACCGGCAAACCGGCGTTCTGCTTCCAGGGGCATCCCGAGGCGAGTCCGGGGCCGCATGATGTGGGTTATTTGTTCGACCGCTTCGTGACGATGATGGAGACAAATCGTGCTTCGTAAGAAGCCCTTGTTGTTACCCGGCCAGATCATAGAAGGAATAGAAGGACGAATTTATTCTTTGCGCGGCCAGCGGGTGATGTTGTCGCACGATCTGGCCGCGCTCTATCAGGTTGAGACCAAAGTGTTGATGCAGGCGGTACGGCGAAGTATTGAACGTTTCCCGGAAGATTTTGCATTTAAGCTTACAAATCAGGAATTTGTATTCTTGAGGTCACAAACTGTGACCTCAAGTTGGGGCGGCTCCAGAGTGCCGCCCCATGCTTTCACCGAGCAAGGTGTTGCCATGCTTTCCAGTGTTTTAAGAAGCAGCCGTGCGGTGGGGGTCAATATTGAAATCATGCGTGCATTCGTCAAGCTACGCAGCTTGCTGGAAAGCGACAAAGAATTATCACGCAAACTGGACGCGCTGGAAAAGAAATACGACGTGCAGTTCCAAGTGGTATTTGAAGCGATTCGCGAATTGATGACTCCTCCTCAACAGCCCAGGAAAAAACGCATCGGTTTTATTCAGGATTAGCATGACATGCCAAAACGTACAGACATAAAAAGCATCCTGATCATCGGCGCCGGCCCCATCATCATCGGGCAGGCGTGCGAGTTCGACTATTCCGGCGCGCAGGCCTGCAAGGCTTTGCGCGAAGAGGGCTATCGCGTCATTCTGGTGAACTCGAATCCGGCCACTATCATGACCGACCCGGACATGGCGGACGCCACTTATATCGAGCCGATCACCTGGAAGATGGTGGAGAAGATCATCGCCAGGGAAAAGCCCGATGCGATCCTGCCCACGATGGGCGGGCAGACCGCGCTGAATTGCGCGCTGGACCTGGCCAGGCACGGCGTGCTGGAAAAATACAACGTGGAAATGATAGGCGCCAGCAGAGAAGCCATAGACAAGGCGGAAGACCGCGAAAAATTCAAGCAGGCGATGACCAGGATCGGTCTGGCTTCGGCGCGTTCCGCAATCGCGCACAGTATGGAAGAGGCGCTGCAGGTGCAGCAGGTGATGGGTTTTCCCACTGTCATCCGTCCGTCCTTCACCATGGGCGGCTCCGGCGGCGGCATCGCCTACAACCGCGAGGAGTTCATCGAGATATGCGAGCGCGGGCTGGAAGCGTCGCCCACGCGCGAGTTGCTGATCGAGGAATCGCTGCTCGGCTGGAAAGAATTCGAGATGGAAGTGGTGCGCGACCGGAATGACAATTGCATCATCATCTGTTCGATCGAAAACCTGGATGCGATGGGCGTGCATACCGGCGATTCAATCACGGTCGCGCCCGCGCAGACGCTGACCGACAAGGAATACCAGATCATGCGCGACGCGAGTATCGCGGTGCTGCGCGAAATCGGCGTGGATACCGGCGGCTCCAATGTGCAGTTTGCCGTCAACCCGGAAGACGGGCGAATGGTGGTGATCGAGATGAACCCGCGCGTATCGAGATCGAGCGCGCTGGCTTCCAAGGCGACCGGCTTCCCGATCGCCAAAGTGGCGGCAAAGCTGGCGGTGGGCTACACGCTGGATGAGCTGAAAAACGACATCACCGGCGGCGCGACCCCGGCCTCGTTCGAGCCGGCGATTGATTATGTGGTGACCAAGATTCCGCGCTTTGCCTTTGAAAAATTCCCGCAAGCCAACGACCGCCTGACCACGCAGATGAAATCGGTGGGCGAGGTGATGGCGATCGGACGCACCTTCCAGGAATCTTTCCAGAAAGCCTTGCGCGGTCTGGAAGTCGGCGTGCATGGCCTGGACGAAAAATTTACCGGACGTGAAGCGATCGTCTCCGAACTCGGCAGTCCCGGAC
This sequence comes from Gallionella sp., assembly GCA_024653675.1. Lineage (GTDB taxonomy): Bacteria > Pseudomonadota > Gammaproteobacteria > Burkholderiales > Gallionellaceae > Gallionella. Next base: position 3,867 of record JANLIB010000136.1, read on the forward strand.
CGGACCGGATCTGGGCGGTGGCTGATGCCTTCCGCCTCGGCATGGGCGTGGAGGAGGTATTTGCGCTGAGCAAGATCGATCCGTGGTTCCTGGTGCAGATCGAAGACCTGATCCGGCAGGAAAAATCACTGCTGGGACGCACCCTGGAAAGTCTCGGCGCGGATGAACTGCTTACGCTGAAACGCAGCGGGTTTGGCGATGCGCGTCTGGCGGCTTTGCTGGGCACCGATGACTCGGCAATGCGCGCTTACCGGCATGCGCTGGGTATCCGCCCGGTATTCAAGCGTGTGGACACCTGCGCAGCCGAGTTCGCCACCGGCACGGCTTATATGTATTCCACCTATGAGGAGGAATGCGAAGCGCAGCCGACAAATAACAAAAAGATCATGGTGCTGGGCGGCGGGCCGAACCGCATCGGGCAGGGGATCGAGTTCGATTATTGCTGCGTGCATGCCGCGCTGGCGATGCGCGAAGACGGCTATGAGACTATCATGGTCAACTGCAATCCCGAGACCGTATCCACCGACTATGACACTTCTGACCGCCTCTATTTCGAGCCGTTGACGCTGGAAGATGTGCTGGAAGTGGTGGCGGTGGAAAAACCCATGGGGGTGATCGTGCAATATGGCGGACAGACTCCGCTCAAGCTGGCGCGTGGATTGGAAAAGAATGGCGTGCCCATCATCGGCACTACGCCGGACATGATCGACTGCGCGGAAGACCGCGCGCGCTTCCAGCAAATGCTGCGCCAGCTGAATCTGAAGCAGCCGCCCAATCGCATTGCGCGCACAGTGGAAGAAGGCCTTGCAGGTGCGGCGGAAATCGGCTATCCGCTGGTGGTAAGGCCAAGCAACGTGCTGGGCGGGCGCGCGATGGAAATCATCCATGCGCCGCCGGATCTGGAACGCTACCTGCGCGCCGCACAGGAAATGTCCAGGGTTTATCCGGAGCGCATGCCGATCCTGCTGGATCGTTTCCTGAACGATGCGATCGAGGTGGACGTGGATGCGGTATCCGACGGCAGGGACGTGATCATCGGCGGCATCATGGAGCACGTCGAGCAGGCGGGCGTGCATTCCGGCGACTCGGCATGTTCGTTGCCGCCGTTCAGCTTGTCGACGGCAATGCAGGATGAACTGCGCCGCCAGACGGTAGCGATGGCCAAGGCTCTTAACGTGGTTGGATTGATGAACGTGCAGTTCGCGATCCAGAATAACGCGGGCCAAAATAACACAATGGGGAGCGGCACGGTGTATGTGCTGGAAGTGAACCCGCGCGCTTCGCGCACTGTGCCTTTCGTGTCCAAGGCAACCGGCGTGCCGCTGGCGAAGATCGCGGCGCGTTGCATGGCCGGGCAAACGCTGGCGCAGCAGGGTGTCACAACGGAAGTGATCCCGCCCTATTATTCGGTGAAAGAGGCGGTGTTCCCGTTCATCAAATTTCCCGGCGTGGATACGATACTTGGTCCGGAAATGAAATCAACCGGCGAAGTGATGGGCGTGGGCGACACTTTCGCCGAAGCCTTCGTCAAGTCGCAACTGGCAGCCAGTGTGAAATTGCCGAAAGATGGTAAAGTATTCATCAGTGTCCGCGAGGAGGACAAACCGGGCGCGGTGGAGGTCGCCCGCTCGCTGGTCCGGCTGGGTTTTACCCTGCTGGCGACACGCGGCACGGCAGCGGTAATCAGTGCGGAAGGCATTGCCGTGTCGGTGGTGAACAAGGTTGCGGAAGGCCGCCCGCATATCGTGGACATGATCAAGAATGGCGAAGTCAATCTCATCATTAACACCGTGGACAGCAAGCCTTCCGTAATGCGCGATTCCTACTCCATTCGCCATGCTGCATTGCAGGGGAGAGTCACGTATTACACAACGCTGGCAGGCGCGCGCGCAGCCTGTCTGGGCATGCAGCACATCACCGGTTTACAGGTGTATGACGTGCAGACACAACATAAGAGGCTAGTACCTTAGTACCTTAGAGCATTATTTTTTCCGCATTGCTGATTTTGTAGGTTGGGTTAGGCGGGGGTATGCCGTAACCCAACATTGCCAAGCCGGTGACATTCAAAGCTGTTGGGTTACGCGATGAAACTGCTAACCCAACCTACGAAAAAACAGGTGTTACACGGTACTAGTTACTAGTCGTTAGTCGTTAGTTAAACCAAAAGCCGCGTAGCGGACAAAGCCAACTAACGACTAGCGACTAACGACTAATAACTCAGGAAGTTTCTGTATGAGCAAAATACCACTGACACTGACCGGCGCCGAGCTATTGCGCAAGGAGCTGCATAACCTCAAGACGGTAGAGAGGACGAAAGTGATCAACGCCATTGCCGAAGCGCGCGCGCAGGGCGATCTGTCGGAAAATGCCGAATATGACGCGGCAAAGGAGAGACAGTCCTTCGTCGAGGGGCGCATCGCCGATCTGGAGTCGAAACTCGGCAGCGCGCAGATCATCGACCCGAAGACGCTCAATGCCGATGGCCGTTGCGTGTTCGGTGCGACAGTGGTGCTGGAAGACGTGAACAACGGCGACGTGGTCACCTATCAGATCGTCGGAGAAGACGAGGCGGATATCAGGCACCGAAAGATATCCATCGGCTCACCGATCGCGCGTGCGCTGATCGGCAAATACAGCGGCGATGTTGCCGAAGTGCAGGCGCCGGGCGGGGTAAGGGAATATGAAGTGGTGGAGGTTCAGTATATTTGAACTGGGTAAGTAGAAAGTGGTGAGTAGGGAGTGGGAAACCCACTTTCCACTGAGGCACGAAGTGCCGCTCCACTTACCACTTTCTATTAGCTATGGCTGCCCAATTGCTTCTTGGTCAGCGGCCTCTTGCCTTTGTGGCGCGGCATTTTCCTGATCTCAATCTTGTGCGCGTCCGGGTTGGGCTGATAGACCACCAGGATCTTGCCGATGTGTTGTACCGGGGCGGCGTTGATCCGGTCGCAGATGGCTTCCAGCATAATTTCGCGTTGCGCGCGATCGTCGTTCATCACGCGTATCTTGATTAATTCGTGGATCTTCAGGCTGCTTGCGATTTCTTTCAACACCGGTTCGGTCAAGCCTGCGTTACCTATCATCACAGTTGGATTCAGGGCGTGGGCGCGGCTTTTCAGGGCAAGGCGCTCGGATACGGTAAGAGATAACATAATGTTTTCCAAGAAATAAGGAGCGGATTCTAAACGATGAAGCCGTCTAAAACCAGCAAACAATGGATGCGTGAGCATGTCAACGACCCCTTTGTGCAGCTTGCGCAGAAAGAAGGCTATAGATCGCGCGCCGCTTACAAGCTGCTGGAGATCGATGCAAAAGACCACCTGCTCAAACCCGGTACGGTGGTGGTGGATCTGGGTGCCACGCCGGGCGGCTGGTCGCAAGTCGCGGCAGGCAGGGTTGGGCGCAGCGGAAAAGTGATCGCGCTGGACCTGTTGCCGCTCGATCCGCTGGCCGGCGTGGGTTTCATTCAGGGCGATTTCCGTGATGAAGCGGTGTTGAGGCTGCTGGAAAATTTGCTGAAAGGCAAGCGGGCAGACCTTGTAATTTCCGATATGTCCCCCAATATCAGCGGTGTATCGTCGGCTGACCAGGCGCGCGCCCTGCACCTTGCGGAACTGGCGATGGAATTCGCGCTCGAACACCTCAAGCCGGATGGCAGTTTTCTCGTCAAGGTCTTTCAGGGCGCCGGATTCGAGGATTTTCACAAGCTGATGCGCAGCCGTTTCGCCAGGGTGGCGACGCGCAAGCCCAAGGCATCGCGCGACCGGAGCAGTGAGCTGTATTTGCTGGCAACCGGAAAGCTGTAGGGCGGGTCAAACCGCCGAGCCTGTCATACGGCGGGTGTGACGCACTGCATTTTATTCGGGACTGGGCTGCGCTTGAGTAATCAGTTTGGTAGGTTGGGTTAGCGCAGCGTAACCCAACAATCTGCCTTGTTTCATCAGTGTTGGGTTACGCAATGCCCCTCACCTCAATCCTCTCCCGCTTGCGGGAGAGGAAGCAAACGTGAAAAGCGCTTGTTGTTTCCTGCCGCTAACCCAACATGTGCTGTTTTATGGGGGTGTATAAACCCTTAACCGAGTGCCATGGGGGCATGGGCTGCGCTTGAGCAACGCCGTATCGCGACGGAGTTTGGATTAATAGAGGCGCCCTTGAGTAATCAGGCAATACATAGTCTAATGACCGCATTCGACAGCCTTTGGTGTATCAACCATGCGGCGTGTTGATTTTAAGGAGTGATTTTGAACAACTTTAAAAGCATTGCAATCTGGCTGGTCGTCGCTTTGGTGCTGATGACCGTATTCAACCAATTCAACACCCGCCAGCAGCAGACTGCGCAGGTACAGCTCAACTATTCCCAGTTCCTCGATGAAGTGAAGCAGGGGCACATAACGAAAGTGGTCATTGAGGGACGCACCCTGAAGGCGACGACTGTCGAGGGCAGGCACATCACCAGCTATGCGCCCAGCGACCTGTGGATGGTCTCCGACCTGTTGAAGAACGGCGTGAGCGTCGAAGCCAAACCGGAAGAGGAAACTTCCTTCCTGATGAATATCTTTGTCTCATGGTTCCCGATGATATTGCTGATCGGCGTGTGGGTATTCTTCATGCGCCAGATGCAGGGCGGCGGCAAGGGCGGCGCGTTCTCGTTCGGCAAGTCGCGCGCGCGCCAACTGGATGAGAGCAAGGAAAGCTTCACGTTTGCCGATGTCGCGGGCTGCGATGAGGCCAAGGAAGAAGTGTCGGAACTGGTGGATTTCCTGCGTGACCCGTCCAAATTCCAGAACCTCGGCGGGCGTATCCCGCGCGGCGTGTTGCTGGTAGGCAATCCGGGAACGGGCAAGACGCTGCTGGCAAAGGCGATTGCCGGCGAAGCCAAAGTGCCGTTCTTTTCGATTTCCGGCTCCGATTTCGTGGAAATGTTCGTCGGCGTGGGCGCTGCGCGCGTCCGCGACATGTTCGAGCAGGCCAAGAAGCAGGCGCCGTGCATCGTGTTCATCGATGAGATTGACGCCGTTGGACGGCAACGCGGCGCAGGCCTCGGTGGCGGCAACGACGAACGCGAGCAGACCCTGAATGCATTGCTGGTGGAAATGGATGGTTTCGAAGGCGCCAGCGGGGTGATCGTGATCGCTGCGACCAACCGGCCTGACGTGCTCGATCCCGCGCTGTTGCGCCCCGGACGTTTCGACCGCCAGGTGGTCGTGCCGCTGCCGGACATCCGCGGCCGCGAACAGATACTGATGGTGCATATGCGCAAAGTGCCGGTTGCCTCGGACGTGAAGGCAGATATTCTGGCACGCGGCACGCCGGGCATGTCCGGCGCCGACCTGGCGAATCTGGTCAATGAAGCCGCGTTGTTCGCGGCGCGTCGCGGCAAGCGTTTCGTCGAGATGGATGATTTCGAATCGGCCAAGGACAAGATCATGATGGGCGCCGAACGCCGCTCCATGGTGATGCCGGAAGAAGAGCGCCGCAATACCGCCTATCACGAGTCCGGACATACGGTGGTCGCCAAGCTGCTGCCCAAGACCGATCCGGTGCACAAGGTGACCATCATCCCGCGCGGGCGCGCGCTTGGATTGACCATGCAGTTGCCGGCGGAAGACCGCTACAGCATGGACAAGAACCGCATCCTTGATACCATCGCCGTGCTGTTTGGCGGGCGTATCGCAGAAGAGATATTCATGCACCAGATGACCACCGGTGCGTCCAACGATTTCGAGCGTGCCACCGAGATGGCGCGGCGCATGGTGACGCAGTGGGGGATGTCGGACGCGATGGGGACCATGGTGTATGGCGAAAACGAGGGTGAGGTGTTTCTCGGCCGCTCGGTCACCACGCACAAGAATATTTCCGAAGCGACCATGCAGCAGGTGGATGCCGAGATACGCCGCATCATCGACCAGCAATACGCGCTGGCGCGTGGTCTGATCGAAACCAATCGCGACAAGGTCGAGGCGATGGCCACGGCCCTGCTGGAACTGGAAACCCTGGATACCGAGCAGATCGACGACATCATGGCCGGCAAACCCCCGCGTCCGCCCAAGCCGACGCAAAGCAACAAGGCGCCGCCGCAAGACCAGGCGCCGAATGCTCCGTCCACTCCGGCTGTAACGCCTACGCAACCCGCGCAGGGAACTTGAAAGCAGGATCGAGGAGCGAGGATTGAGGATTGAGAAAAACCTGCTGCTCTGCTCTTAACTCAATCCTCGATCCTCGCTCCTCAATCCTGATGTTGTTCCACTGCGGAACCTTCCAATTCGATCTATCCCGGCCGCTGGTCATGGGCATCGTCAATGTCACGCCCGATTCGTTTTCCGATGGCGGCCAGCATCTGCAACGTGAAGCCGCATTAGCGCACGCCCGGCAACTGATCGCCGAGGGCGCGGATATGCTCGACATCGGCGGCGAGTCCACGCGCCCCGGCGCGCAACCGGTCAGCGCCCAGCAGGAACTGGACCGGGTATTGCCCGTCATCGAAGGATTGCGCGGCGCATCCGTGCCGATTTCCATAGACTCTCGCAAACCGGAAGTGATGCAAGCGGCGATCGCCGCCGGTGCGCAGATGGTCAACGACATTAACGCGCTACAGGATGCCGCTGCCATGAATGCGGTTGCCGCGAGCAATGTCGCGGTGTGCCTGATGCACAAGCAGGGCGACCCGCAAACCATGCAGGCGCAGCCCCATTATCACAACGTAGTAGCCGAAGTCAGCGCGTTTTTGCGCGGGCGCGTCGCGGCTGCCGAGGCTGCCGGCATTCAACGCAACCGCATCGTGATCGACCCGGGCTTTGGCTTTGGCAAGACCTTGGAGCATAATCTCACCTTGCTGCGCGAATTGGGCAAGCTGGCCGAACTTGGCGTTCCGGTATTGGCCGGGCTGTCACGCAAATCCATGCTGGGCGCGCTGACTGGGCAGGATGTCGCACAGCGCTTGCCGGCCAGCATCGCGGCAGCGCTGATCGCGGTGCAGCGCGGCGCCGCCATCGTGCGCGCGCATGATGTGAGGGCGACGGTGGATGCGCTTAAAATCTGGCAGGCGGTGAATTCGTAGGGGCGCGATTTATCGCGCCCTGAATTTCGCGAAATTATTTAAATCGGGCGCGATAAATCGCGCCCCTACGTTTAAAAAACAAACGGGGCAAATGAAATGAGCAAAAAATATTTCGGCACCGATGGAGTGCGCGGGCGGGTGGGTGAGCACCCTATCACCCCGCAATTCGTCATGCACCTGGGCTATGCGGCCGGCAAGGTGCTGGCGAGCACCGGAAGCGAACGCACCGGCGTGCTGATCGGCAAGGACACGCGCATCTCCGGCTACATGCTGGAATCGGCGCTCGAAGCCGGTTTGATCGCTGCGGGCATCGATGTGTATCTGGCCGGACCGGTGCCGACCCCGGCGGTGGCTTATCTGACCCGCGCGCTGCGCTTGCAGGCCGGTATCGTGATCTCCGCATCGCACAATCCGTTCGAGGACAACGGCATCAAGTTTTTCTCTGCCCATGGCGCCAAGCTGCCGGACGAGACCGAGCGCGCCATCGAAGCGGCATTGGATGAGGAGATGCACACCAACTCATCGGACGGGCTGGGCAAGGCCAAACGCATCGATGATGCGGCAGGCCGTTATATCGAATTCTGCAAGAGCACTTTCCCCGCTGACCTTGATTTGCGCGGCATGAAGATCGTGGTGGACAGCGCGCACGGCGCGACTTATCACATCGCGCATCACGTGTTCCACGAACTCGGCGCCGATGTGATCGCCATCGGTGCTCAGCCGGACGGCAAAAACATCAACGATGGCTACGGTGCGACCGCACCGGATAATTTGCGCAAGGCAGTGGTTGATAACAAGGCGGACATCGGCATCGCGCTGGACGGCGATGGCGACCGTCTGATCATGACGGACAGCACAGGAAGACTCTACGACGGCGACCAGTTACTGTACGTCATCGCCAGGCACCGTCAGGGGCAAGGCACGTTGCACGGCGGCGTGGCCGGCACGCTGATGACCAATCTGGCGTTCGAACACGCCATGCAGAAGCTGGGCATTCCGTTCAAGCGCGCCAAGGTCGGCGACCGCTACGTGATGGAGCTACTGATCGAAAATGGCTGGCAACTCGGCGGCGAGAATTCCGGCCATATCATCTGTCTGGACAAACACAGCACCGGCGACGGCATCATCTCCGCGCTGCAAGTGCTGCACGCGTTGCGGGTGAACAAGCAAACCCTGAAAGAAGCAACTCGGGATTTGCAGATGTATCCGCAGGTGCTTATCAATGTCAAAGTGGATAAGGGTGTTGATTGCCTCGGTCACGTCAAAGTCAAAGCGGCGGTCACTGATGCAGAAAAAGAACTCAATGGCAAAGGCCGCGTGCTGTTGCGTCCGTCGGGCACCGAGCCATTGTTGCGCGTAATGGTTGAAGGGGAAGACCGGAAACTGGTCGAGCTTTCCGCGCAGAACATCGCTGAAGTGGTGCGCAAGGTGGCTGTCAGCTAGACCTAAAAATTGGCGCGAACGTAAAATTTCAACGTCCGTTTTTAGGAAAGCAATCAGCATGAGTGGTGGGCAACTCGGTGCCAAGAGGAGACTTTCAGCACGGTCTTAGCAGAAATGATACTAGGCAGAATGGTGAGCGCATATACTTTCAATTTAAATAGGTGCATAGTGCCGCAAGGTGCAGATGTATTAGCTATGGCGATGTAGCTACCACTCAAAATTAAAATATTAATGGGGGGTTTAAATGAAAAAGACACTGTTGATTGTTTTGTTTTTTGCTTCAACATATTCGGTGACTGCATCGGCTCAATGTAGAAGTTCGAATGTCTGTGATGACTATGGAAATAACTGCCGAGTTCAAGATATATGCGATAGCACCCTTGATCTTCCATCAACGAACTTACCTCCACTCCAGCCGTTACCATCGATGGAACTAAAACCATTGCCATCTATGACGCTTCCTCCGCTCGGTACATCAAATTGCGAATACATGCAAGTAAACGGCCGATGGAAAAATGTCTGTCATTAAATAAGCTAAGTTATGGGGCAATGCACCCTCTCTCTTTCCAGTAGACACGCTCACCACTCTCGAGTATTCATCGAGGCGTTGGTAGCGCAGACTCTTTACAAATATCGCGGGGTTGCAATGCGTAAAGCTATTTTAGTGATACTTCTATCTGTTGTGAGCAGTAGTGCAGCGGCGGATTGGGTAAAAGTTAGCAGTACTGAAGACGCTACTTTCTACGCCAACCCCGCCACCATTCGCAAGGTGGGCAACAAGGTAAAAATGTGGGGTTTGATTGACCTTGACACGGCCCAGCCAAATTCTAATGGCAAGATGTATTTATCGTTGATGGAACAAAGTGAATACGATTGCAAGGAAGAACAAGTCCGATCACTTGCTTTCACTGCGTACTCTGAAAAAATGGGCGGCGGAAAAGTGGTTTCTGTTATCTCGCGTAATGATGCCAATTGGAATCCTGTCCCACCTGGAAGCAATGGAGTCACCATATGGAAAATTGCCTGCGGGAAGATGACTGAATCCGAAATTCAAGGGGTAACGACCTTGGATAGGGTTGGTGTTGAGGCTTACATTCAAAAAAACTATTCTCTAGCCTTTTCTAGGTTTCTGCGTGATGCGCAAAAAGGGGACTTATGGAGCATGAATTATGTGGGGGAGATGCTGCAAGAAGGGATGGGTACTCCGCAAAACTATTCACAGGCAAATAAATGGTTACATCTGGCTGCAGGTAAGGGTAATGCTGGGGCAATGGAACGATTGGGGCATGCTTATGAAAGAGGCTTGGGTGTTCAAATAAACATTGAAGAATCAATAAAATGGTATCAGGGGGCGGCAGTAAAAGGTAATGCAGTCGCAATGCAAGCCTTGGGAAAGATTTATGCGCATGGCGATGATGGGGTACGGAATCCTGCTGCTGCTGCGAAATGGTACAAGGCCTGCGCTCATAAAGGGCATGCAGGATGTATGTTTGCGTTTGCCACATTTCTTGAAAGAGGCGATGGCGTAGAAATGGACTTAGTTTCTGCTTATGCATGGTATGACGTGGCAGCAACAATGAATTCTGAGCTTTTCTCAAACTCAGCAAAATATAAACGTGACAATTTGGCGCAAACGCTACCTTCTGCGCAATTATCAAGGGCACAAAATATGTCGTTAAAACTGCTTGACCCGACTGAAAGTGGACAATAGCTTTACAATTTCGCTTGGATTGCCATTATTTATTTTTCCGCAAATTCATCTTGCAGTTCGACCTTGATATTTAATTTTGTTCACGGCACGATGCGGGCATGAAGATATTTTTTCTACAGATTCGTTAGTGGTCACAATGAATCACGATGCAGACTATTCGACGCTACTTGACCTCTTCATTCAGCTTGTTGAGTCCCAGGCTGGTATCGAAATCGAAGAGGGAAGCGCTTGGTTGAATGACGCACAAGTGCTCGCAAACAAGCTGTTTCGGCATCTTGTTTCAATGCGGGCGTTAGCGGCTAGCACTACCGTCGAGACTACCGGTGGCCCAACGGTGTTTTTTGTCGATCATGCGTCGGTGAAGGTTGTCGCCCGCGCTGCCCTTGAGACGTATCTTGTGTTCTTCTATCTCTACGGTACGGCAGACCGATCACTTTGCAGGTTCAGGTACAAGACATGGCAGCTTGGCGGCCTAGCTGATCGTCAGAGATTCCACGCATCAACTCAGCAAGGGTATGAAGTATTGTCCCGCGAGAAAATTCAAATCGAGGAACTGCGATCAGATATCCAACGGCTAACCCAAATCAGCGAATACACCGACAAGCAACGCAAGAAGCTCCTCGGAGGTGAATGGCGCATTGGGAAAGGCTGGGCGGATCTTGGCACCCAAGCGGGTTTCCACAACAAGTATTTCGATAACATCTACGGCTATCTCTGTGGCTACTCGCACTCAAGCTATCTCAGCGCCCTCCAAGTCGGGCAGGCGCAATCTATAGAAGACCAACAGAGGCTCACACAGTCGATCTTAGGAATTGGTGTAGTCCTGATGGCCCACTTTGCTTTTAGCTACGCGGCTGCTTTTAGCAACGCGGAGTCGGTTCTTTCTGCCTATCCAGACGCAAGGCGAGTTGCTGAAAAGTGGCGGTTTGGCCCAAAAGACATGGCGTCAATCTATGACCGCTAACCTATCAATTCACCGGACCTGCGCAAAAAATCGCGCAGTCCGGTGAATTCAAACGCTGAACTTCAGCTTAAGGGAAAATTGACTATCCGAAAAGTGTCGGTTGCTGCACAACACGACTGTCTGGTATCCGGGACGGAATTACAAGATCGTGTGACTTCTTGGGGTCGTTTATGAGTCACTCAATCGTAAGTTGATGGCAATTCAGAAGGTTGTTCGGTTGCCAGTTCGCAACAGCCCAATTCAATATTTCTTCAATCGTGCCGAGCCGTAATTCAGCGGGCGGTTGCTGGCACAAGAACACCAGTGCGTCGAACAATGTGGAAACTTCGTTGTTTTTTCCGACAGGCTGGGCAAGGGTTTGCTTGCTGAGTTTCTCGCCTTGCGCATTCACCGCTACCGGCAAGTGCATGTAGGCTGGAGTGTTCAACCCGAGCAGCCGTTGCAAATATATCTGGCGCGGCGTGGAGTAGAGCAGGTCGGCGCCGCGCACGACATGGGTGATGCCCTGAAACGCATCATCCACGACCACCGCAAGCTGGTAGGCGAACAGCCCATCGGCACGCTTCACGACGAAGTCGCCGATCTCGCTTTCGAGGTGCTGGGTGATGCGGCCTTGCAGCGCGTCATCGAATTGGATAATTCCGGCGTCAATTATTTCGATGCTGGCGGCATTCCCTCCCCCTTGCAGGGGGAGGGTTGG
>JANLIB010000151.1 GCA_024653675.1 Gallionella sp.
TGTAGTGTTGCAAGCTGTCTGGAACTTATGTGAACAGCCAGAACGGCATTGTAGGAGCGCAGATTTCTGCGCGATTGTTAAAAGATCAATCGCCCGATGGCCTTGCATAGCCATTCCACTAACCCATCAAGAAACGATGGGTAAGTGGCTGGTTAAATCGGGCTCCTACGCTCCGGGTTTGCACATATGTGCCGCCAGGAACGTGACACTACACCAGCGCTTCTACCCTCTCCCTAACTCTCTCCCTGCAAAGGAGAGGGGATATTTTTCACAGTTTTTGCAAGTCCTTGATCAGTTCACGGGTGTGCAATGTTTTCCCACCCAGATGATGATTCAGCAATACGCGCATCAACTGCTTGCTTTGTTGCGCGGTGGCCGGGTCGGTATAGTCATCCTGCGCCATGTCGAGCAAGGTCTTGCCCAGCACTTGAATACCGGATGATACTCCGCCTTCGTCAGGCAGAACACCGCGCTCCACCGCATAACGATAACAGAGTTCGGGCTGTATCGGTTCCCCGCTGCCAGCTTCGCGCTCCAGCAACAGAGCATAGCCCAGCTCTTGCAGCAGATGTTTTTCGAAGCGGCGCAACGTGGCTGCGTGGCCGGTCTCCTGCGCAAGGCTTTGCAAAGCTTCGCGGTAGTAATCGAACAATCGTTGATGCGGATCACCGCGTGCCAGCAGGTTGATCAGCAATTCGTTCAGGTAAAAGCCGCACATCAGCGCCTTGCCTTGCAGATAAGGTTGCCCGCCCTGCCATTCCGCGCTGTGCAAGGTATGGACTTCACCCTTGCCGAACCAGCTCAGCAGCAGCGGCTGGAAATTCAGCAGCAGTCCGCGCAAGCGTGACCTGGGACGCCGCGCCCCGCGCGCCACGATCGCCAGTCGCCCATGTGATCGGCTGAACACGTCGAGGATCAGGCTGGTTTCGCGAAACGGATAACTGTGCAGGACAAACGCAGGCTCATTCTGCTTTTTGTTCCGGTTCCCTGCGGTCATTCGTAACCCAGGCTGCGCAATATGCGTTCGTCATCGGCCCAGCCGCTGCGCAATTTTACGAACACCTCCAGGAACACCTTGCCATCGAACAGTTTTTCCATATCCAGCCGCGCCTGGGTGGCGATCTCCTTGAGCTTTTCGCCCTTCTTGCCGATCAGCATCGCCTTGTGCGCTTCACGATCCACCAGGATTGCAGCGTGTATGCGCCGCAGCTTGCCTTCCATTTTGAACTGTTCGATCACCACGCTGGTTGAGTAGGGCAACTCATCCCCGGTATAGCGGAATATTTTTTCACGCAGGATTTCCGATGCCAGGAAACGCTCGCTGCGGTCTGTGATCTCGTCCTTGTCATAGATCAACTCACCCGCCGGCAGATGCCGGCGAAGCGCCTCGCGAAGCTCTTCCAGTTTTTTGCCGAACTTGGCGCTTACCGGAACGATGTCGGCAAACCCTTCGGTGCGTTTCAGGACGTGCCTGAAATCCTCGGCGACCCGTTCCGCGAATGCGAACAATTGACCCTTGTCCGCGACTTCGTCGATCTTGTTGATCACCAGCACAACAGGACGGTTGTCCGGCAGCAGCTTGAGCACTTCCCGGTCGCGCTCGTCATAGCGCAGCGCCTCCAGCACATACACCACCACCTGCACGTCGCGCAGGCTGCTGGTCACAACGCGATTCATGCCGCGATTCAGGGCGTTGAGGTGTCTGGTCTGGAACCCCGGCGTATCAACGAACACAAACTGCGCCTGCTCGTCGGTGTAAATGCCGTGGATGCGATGGCGGGTTGTCTGCGCCTTGCGCGATGTGATGCTGATCTTCTGCCCGATCAAGTGATTAAGCAGGGTGGATTTGCCCACGTTGGGGCGTCCGACGATGGCGATGAATCCACTGCGGAATTCCGCAGGGAGGCCATTTGCTTTGCGGGCGCTGGTTAATTCGTGATGAAGTTCGATCATGATGAGGTTGTCAGTTGCCGATAGGCCTCCTGCGCCGCCTGTTGTTCTGCGTTGCGGCGGCTGCTGCCTTCGCCGCGTGTGGAAATCTTCAATGCAGGGATGATACATTCAACCTCAAAGGATTGTGCATGGGCTTCGCCCTGCGTGGCGACAACGCTGTAGCCCGGCAGGGCAATATGCCTGCTTTGCAGATATTCCTGCAACAGGGTCTTGGCATCCTTGCCCAATGTAAGCGCATCAATTTTTGCAAGGTAGGGCACGAACATGTTCAGCACGACTTTCTCGGCATCCGGGTATCCGCTATCCAGAAAAACCGCCCCAAACAACGCTTCCATCGCATCCGCGAGTATTGAAGGGCGGCGGTGGCCGCCGCTTTTGCGCTCACCCTCGCCCAGCATCAAATGGCTGCCCAGATCGAGTTGCAGCGCAAGCGTTGCGAGCGTTTCTTCCCTGACCAGGTTGGAACGCAACCGCGACAATTCGCCTTCGCTTAACTGCGGAAATGAACTGTAAAGATGCTTGGCGATAACACAGCCAAGTATGCTGTCACCCAGGAATTCCAGGCGTTCGTTGTGCTCCGGCGCATAACTGCGATGAGTCAGCGCGCGTTGCAACAATTGCGGATACATAAATACATGCCCCAACTGCCTGCACAGCACATCGTTATCCCGGATAGGCCTCATGGATGTTCTTGCGCATTGTGGGAGCCTTCATTTGGCACTGGTCGGATTAAAATCCAGGTAAAGACTGATGTTGCCGGCCAGCGGCACCTTGACAAAGTAGCTGGCGCTCAACACCGGCCTCCCCAGATCCAGGGTAATCTCGATATCCTCAGACTTGATCGCCTTGATGTTGTCTATGGAGGCGCGTCTGACAAAAGAATCTTTTATTTCACGTGGCGTGGCTTTTTGCATCTCCGGATCATGGGCTATCGCGTTGAACACGTTCTCTATTTGTGAGTTCTCCATGTACGCAGGGATAAGCCGGAGTCCGAATATACTGACTATGACCAACAGAAACATTCCCATCAGGAAACCACCAAAGGTTATCCCGCGTTGTTGCCCCGGCATCGCTGTGTTCATTTAATTTCTCCCCGATTTAGCACAACCCTGCAAACCAATACTGATAGCACCCTGAAATTGCAAATGCGCCCATAGTTCAATTTATCGATAGCCCGATCCGTTTCAAATCAGAAAAATTCATCCAGATAAAAAACGCCTTCCCGACGATCTGATTGTCCGGAACAAATCCCCAATAGCGGCTGTCGCGGCTGTTGTCGCGATTGTCGCCCATCATGAAGTAATGCCCATCCGGAATCCTGCAGCGCAGCATATCATGGTCATAGCTGCAATTCTCGCGCCCGCTGAACTCGGACACCGCCCCCATGCGCAGCCCCGGCATCTCCGGAGTCACCAGCAAAGCATGCTTGCGTTCACCCAGTGTCTCGATCCGCTTCTCGGTATGCACAAAGTTCAAGCCCTGCTCGACGTAATTATAATCGCCTTCGGCTTGCTGTAGTTGTTCGGCGCCGTTGATCCACAGGCGCTTGTCCCGATATTCAACGGTATCGCCAGGCAACCCGATCACGCGCTTGATATAGTCCAGCGAAGGGTTTTCCGGGTAGCGGAACACCATCACGTCGCCACGCCGCGGATTGTCAAGCTGGACGATCTTCTGGTTGATGACAGGCAGGCGGATGCCATAAGTGAATTTGTTCACCAGAATGAAGTCGCCCACCTGCAATGTCGGGATCATTGATCCTGAGGGAATCTTGAACGGCTCGATCAGGAAAGAACGGATGAAGAAAACTATCAATATCACCGGAAAGAAACTCTTGGCATACTCCACCCACCATGGCTCGGCGGCCTCTTTTCCCCGCCTGGATGCCAGGGCGAACCGGTCCAGCAGCCAGATGCTGCCGGTGACCAGCAGCAGCACGAACATAATCAAAGCGAAATTCATTACTGCTCCTAAAATTCAAAATCTGGGGACTGGGGGCTAGAGGCTAGGGGCTGGAAAAACCCGCAACCACACTAGTCCCTAGCCCCTAGTCCCTAGCCCCTAGTCCCTAGCCCCTAGTCCCTAGCCCCTAGTCCCTAGCCCCTTCAATCATCCACGCGCAGGATCGCCAAAAAAGCTTCCTGCGGGATCTCCACACTGCCCACCTGCTTCATGCGTTTCTTGCCCGCCTTTTGCTTTTCCAGCAATTTTTTCTTGCGCGAAATATCGCCGCCATAGCACTTTGCCAGCACGTTCTTGCGCATCGCCTTGACATTCTCGCGCGCGATGATGTTCGAGCCTATGGTCGCCTGTATCGCCACGTCATACATCTGGCGCGGAATCAACTCGCGCATTTTGGCCGCTACCTCGCGGCCGCGATACTGGCTGTTGGCGCGATGCACGATGATCGCCAGCGCGTCCACTTTTTCGCCGTTGATCAGCATGTCCACCTTGACCACATCAGCCGCGCGGTATTCCTTGAACTCATAGTCCATCGAGGCATAGCCGCGCGACACCGATTTCAGCTTGTCGAAGAAGTCCAGCACGATCTCCGCCATCGGCATCTCATACACCAGCAGCACCTGCCTGCCGTGGTAGGAGATATTGATCTGCACCCCGCGCTTGTGGGTGCACAGTGTAATGACCGAACCAACGTATTCATTCGGCATGTACAGATTGACCGTGACGATAGGCTCGCGGATTTCCTCGATCTTCGATGGGTCGGGCATCCTGGAAGGATTGTCTACGGTCAACACCGTGCCGTCGCGCAGCACCACCTGATAGATCACTGTCGGCGCGGTGGTGATCAGATCCATGTCGAACTCGCGCTCCAGCCTTTCCTGCACGATCTCCATGTGCAGCAGGCCGAGGAAACCGCAGCGAAAACCGAAGCCCAGCGCCTGCGATACTTCCGGCTCATATTGTAACGCGGCATCGTTCAGCTTGAGCTTCTCAAGGGAATCGCGCAACGCCTCATACTGGTTCGATTCCACCGGGAACAGCCCGGCGAACACCTGCGGCTGGATTTCCTTGAAGCCCGGCAACGGCTGCTTCGCGGGCTTGGCAAGATGGGTGATGGTGTCGCCCACCCTGGCCGCTTTCAGCTCCTTGATGCCGGCAATGACGAAGCCGACCTGACCCGCGCTCAAACTCTCGCGCGGCTCCGATTTGGGCGTGAATACGCCGATATGCTCGGTCAGTTGCTGCGCACCGGTCGCCATCAGCAGGATCTTTTCCTTGGGCTTGAGTGTGCCGTTCACCACCCGCGCCAGCATCACAACGCCGACGTAGCTATCGAACCAGGAGTCAATGATCAATGCCTGTAACGGTGAGGCCGGGTCGCCCTTGGGTGGCGGCACCTTGACGATCAAGGCTTCCAGCACATCCTGCACGCCCTCGCCGGTCTTGGCCGAACAGCGGACCGCATCGTGCGCTGCTATGCCGATCACATCCTCGATCTCCGCTATCGCATTGTCCGGATTCGCCGAAGGCAGGTCGATCTTGTTCAGCACCGGCACCACTTCCACACCCAGATCCAGCGCGGTGTAGCAGTTCGCCACGGTCTGGGCTTCCACGCCTTGCGACGCATCTACCACCAGCAATGCACCCTCGCAGGCTGATAATGAACGCGACACTTCATAGGAGAAGTCCACGTGCCCCGGCGTGTCGATCAGGTTGAGGTTATACACCTGACCATCGCGCGCCTTGTATTTCAACGCGGCGGTCTGCGCCTTGATGGTGATGCCACGCTCGCGCTCCAGATCCATCGAGTCAAGCACTTGCGCTTCCATCTCGCGGTCGGACAAACCGCCGCACAGCTGGATGATGCGATCAGCTAAAGTGGACTTGCCATGGTCGATGTGAGCAATGATGGAAAAATTACGGATTAGCTGCATGGAGTCCAAAATAAAAATCCCGCCAGAACCGGCGACTTAGCAAAACGCCCAATATTTCAAAGGGACGGATTCTAGCCGATTTGGGCGGGGCACGCAGGACTGTGAATATCCGCGATAATTCATTGAGGCTAAAACGCCGCTGTAGGAGCGGCTCCTACGGGTGCCCGGCCAATTATTTTTCGGAGCCGCGATTCGCACGCAGGGCGTGCTCCTACATGGCCTCACGAGGTCTGATGAACAATCGGGCACCTCTATTAATCCAAACTCCGTCGCGATACGGCGTTGCTCAAGAAATTTAACGCTTACATATCAAACATATGCGGCGCGCTAAAATTTCTTTCGCGCCTTGTCTCGCTTAGGTTTTTGAATTATTGAGTATTCCTTAATTCATTACAGAATTAACCCTGATGCACCAAGAGCCCCTCTCCCGCAAGCGGGAGAGGGGTTGGGGTGAGGGGTGTCGAGC
>JANLIB010000251.1 GCA_024653675.1 Gallionella sp.
GCGCTTTAACGCCGGAAATCCTGTGGCGCCATTACGCCGACAATCTACTGGCGCCTTTATGCCGGAAACGAAATGGCTCCATGATGCCGAAAGTTCACATCAGCACGCCAAGCGCTTTTGCAATGCGTTCTATGTTGCTGATCGAGATATTCCGCTGGCCACGTTCGACAGAGCTGATGTAGTTGGTGTGCAGTCCTGCGCCTTCAGCCACGTTTTCTTGAGTCAACTTCTTCTCTAGGCGGATGCGCTTCAAGTTGCTGGCAAACAGCAGTTGCGCACCACACTTTTGGGTTTGTTTTTGCATTTGGCCAGTTTTGACGACTGGCACATCTAAGACCACACACTTTGAGTTTGATTTTTTGGGAAACTCAGGTAAAGTGATTAATGTAAAAATCAATCCAAATGATAGTTGAATTTATTATTTTAATAATAAGGGGGAATAATATGAATGTAGTTAACAGGTCGAACGTAATTTTTATGGCATTATTTGCACTCGCTGGTTGTGCAAGTGCGCCCCAAGCACCGACTTCAGTTGCTCTGGATTTGGGCGCAGAGAGGTCGTTTACGTTTAAAAGTGTGGATGAGGATGGTAAAAAAATTGAAGGCTCTATCGCATCCTCACTGGTGGACGCAATATATGAGTCATCTGGATACGGCCGGAAGATTGAAAAACGTTCTTCATTCGGGCAAGGAGCTTTTGACATACAAGGGATTGAAGTTGCTACCACACCCAATGCACTCAAGTTATCTTATGTGAACGGTCAGCGTTATGAGCTAACAGGCACTACGTTAACTCGCAGTAACGTGATATTTGGTTATCATGTTGAAGTAGGTGCTAATTCCATAACAGTCAAGGTCGTTCCGCCTAATCAGATTGAGACTATCAAAGGAAAAAATCTAATTTCCTTATCATTCAATCAATTTGACAGCGATGAAAATTTGGCAAAAGATGTTAAGAAAATATTTAATAATATCAATCCCGTTGTCAATAGATCAAAGAGTTTTAAAGGTGAGATTGATGTTAAATATTCTGTTGATGCTATAACAACCAATTTCAAGAGGAAATGCGGTTATAGTTTTGCGGGTAAAAGTTTTGCGGATAAAAATGGTTTCGTAAGCGGTTTTCAATGCACCATAGAGGGCGCTGTTGTAAATATAGCGGTGTTTCCATATAAGGAGGGTGCAAAAGTTACATATAATTTCCCCTTACTTTATTCATTAAATGGCAAAGGTGAGTCAAGCTACAAGTCCGAATTGCCAAAAAATATAATTGCTAGTTTTGAAAAAATAGTGAATGACTAGATTTCTATAACCAAAAAAATTAATAAACGCGAAGAAGCACATAGGATCCTGCCATATGAGAAGAGCGCTACTTTGCCTATTCATTTTTCCAGCTATAGCGTCCGCTTCCGACATTACAGACGCAGTTGGTGATGTTGCGCAGTCAAAGATGTCCATGATTACGACAATAAACGACCGTAATATTGAGGTGGTTTATGTTGGCTCTGATATGTCCTGCGAGTCTGTCTCAATCATGTGGACTCAACAGCGTATCGAAAATTTCCGTGTATGTGGCGGGCTTGTGCAGCCGCGAAATACCGTATCCCCAGCTTTGGATGAAGATGCTGTTCGCCCTATCTTCCAATCGGTGGTTAAAAATGCAATATTGTACGGTCAAGCAAAGCAAACAGATCGCAATGGCTACCTTGTATCTGCGCGCTCGTTAAATTCACTCAGCCATGATTGTAAGAACATCGAAGTGATTGTAAGTTACGATGGTGATTTGGTTGATCGGGCTGTGCGTGAGGTATGCGGTAAATAATCCTGGTTCAGATATTT
This sequence comes from Gallionella sp., assembly GCA_024653675.1. GTDB lineage: Bacteria > Pseudomonadota > Gammaproteobacteria > Burkholderiales > Gallionellaceae > Gallionella. Next base: position 1,840 of record JANLIB010000251.1, read on the forward strand.
TCGGTGACGCACCCTACGAGTGACCGCACATTCCATGTCAATGGAATGTTCATTATGACCAGCCGCAGCTGGCAGGAAATAACAAGAACACAGAACCAATTGAAATACCGAAAATCACAATTACGGTTGACTGTAATTATAGGGATGCACTAATGCACTGTGAGTTATTGCGTAATCGCATCGTCATGCGAATGGGTGGCAAGGTCGGTGCAAATACGCAGTTATCATGGGGGAAATTAAAATTAATAAATCAGCGGTTAATTACCTAGCAGCCAATGCGATCCCTGCAATTTTGTCATTGTTTATCTGCGGGCATGCCTTTGCGGACGATTCCGATGACAATAAAATTTATTTTACTGGTTCGGAAATCTCTTCTGGTTCATCTGAAAGAGTGATTCACAGTAATGAAATACCCAATGGTATTTACATCACTACGAATGGTATCGATGAATCTAGCTACCCGAATTCAAACAAACTCATTAGAGCAGTTTTTAAACATCGCGGCATTAAGCTTGCTGATCAAATGAATGGCTCAAGCGTAATGGTCGAATTTGATTTTAGTGGTGCGATTAATATGGACAAGGCAGAAGATCAGGCTTCAAAATTGCCTGTGTTGACTGCAGGTGAAGAAACTCCGAATGCTGGCTATGCACATTCCTTATCCTTGCAAGCATCTGAAAAAACCACATATGGAAGCGTTCTATTAGGTGGGGTTGTGGCCGGGAATACAATGAACACTGCAATGGGAGCGGGAGGACTTCTAGCTGCTTTCTTGCCAACACCGGCACATAATCATGAGTCGAAAGTTAAAGTCATTTCGTATATTTGGCCGAATCCTGAGTTGGGCAAGGGATTCTTTGGAAAAGTTATCGTCAAAGAAACACCCGATTCAAAAGTTAATAAAATGGCTTCCTATTATTACGCCCCCAAGGTTGGATATGTTTTCATCCCCGCAGAGACGATGATGACGATTCTGGTTACGTCAGTTAACCAGTGGATCGATAGATATATGGTGCTTGATTCTGTTACTTCGATTCCGTTAGCACGATTAGGCGGGGAAACAAACTGAAAAATTAATGGGAAAAAAATGAAATACTTTCTTATAGGCACATTCGTTTCGATTGCAATATTGTCAGGATGCTCAAGCTCCAAATACAGTGTTGCACAAAATGAAACTGATGTGCGTCAGAACATATCCGAGATCAGTGGTTATCCAGGATGTCCAGATTGCTCGATGGTAAAAACCTATACATCACCCGCATTGCTTGGTTATTCATGGAGGTCCAATGCAGATAATTTCGATAACGGCTATCTGACTGGACGCATTTATATAGGCATAACAAATAACCAACCGGACAATAGATTTGCGTATTTTCTGAAGATAGATGAAACAAACAGCAATGAATTTGCTGGGGGAGAGACAATTTTCAATCTGATCGATCAAGCTGGAAAAGAGATTTCATTGGCAGACTTGAGAATGAATGAAGGCTTATCCCAAGCTCACCGTGAACATGCATCCTACCAAATGAAAGGGTATTTCAAAGATAGGCAGTGCCAGGGAAATGTAGGGAGATCTTGCTGGTGGTCTGACTATTTACTGTTGTCGCCTCAGATCATGAATGAAATTATGAAATCCGGCAAACCCCTTACTGTTTTTATAGGGGTGAATCATTATGTTGCTGCGAATGATGGATTTAATAGGAAAACTGTAAACAATCCAGTAGGTACAACGATATCAATCAAGAATGAATATATTGCGGCATTTTTGGATGAGATGAAAAAGAGGAATATTTCAACAACACTGAATTAAACACAAGCCTATAAACTCGTTATATTGAAGTTCTGCTTTGGGGCGAAGCAGCGGTAGTGTGGGGAATTTTGTGTGTTCGAAGTCACAGTTATATTTCACGGAATCTTCAAACTGAATCTGTGAAGCGTTCTCCGAATGGAATGGCGAATTGGGTTTTGGCAGCACGGAAAATGATAGGCGGCATTTCCCATTTTCCGTAAAATTTCGCAAAGCCAAGTAGATCACAATTCAATTCAGCGATCCCTTCAGCCTGCTTTCTACTTTAAAAAAATAGGTTCTCCCGAGATGTGCGAATTTGTGGGTGGCGGAATGTTCCGTCATCTCAAACACATCTGAAAGGCGACCAGCATGAGTACAAAACTGACCAGTCTTCTGCGCAAACGTGAGCAGCTTGAGCAACAAATATTGCAGGCCAAACTGCTTGAAAAGCGTAAAGCGCGAGCGCAGCAAATTGTCATCGCTGCGCTCGAAAAGCATCAACGCCTTGTGGCGGCGGACGAGCAATTCTTGCGTGAAAGGGTGGAGGCCGCTTTCTCTGAAATCGCGCAATATTTGCCATCCGCCTGACGCAAAAACCTATCTGTTTTCTGCATGAGAAACGGGGATGGCATACGAAATGGGTTGCGGAATCCCCTTTTCGCTTTACCTCCCCGCATCTCGAAGGCTATCGTCAGAATCATTCACAAATCGATGGGACGTGTCCTTCGTGGCTTGCGCCACGCCGCCTAGGGGCGGGCAGGGCACTCACGCCTGGGGGCGTGCTTCCATCGCTTTGCTCACGGCATCCCCGCATCCCTCCGGTCGCGGGCAACCCCTTCCGCCCTGCGGGCGGACTGCGCGCGGTGATTCCGCGCTTGCCTTGGCTGCCGCCTTCGGTTGCCGCGTTCGCGCCAATCGAAAACAACCTCGTATCGCATGGCGATACGAGTCCGTTTTCCAGTCGCTTACGCGACTGCTGCGGAAGGGGTTGCCCGCGACCGAAAGACTGGTCGGGGATGCGGGGCTTCGCCCCCCACTCAAAGACCGGTCGCTGGGGCGACCTAAATCCGCTGGGGCGGATTTTCTTTGGCGGCTCCCCCGTCCCAAGAGGCGCGCGCTGGGGCGCGCGTCTCTTGGGAGGCTGCGACAAGACGACACGGCTACGCAGTGCCTTTGTCTTTGCCCCACGCACAATTTTGCTGCTTGTTTCGCTTTGCTCACTAGCGCGAAATTGGCGCGGCTCCCGGTGAGCTACTTCGTCGCTCATCGGAGCGAAATGCACATTTCGCTCGCGTATGAAAATAGGTTTTTCAAACCCATGCAATCCTGAATTGAGTTCGACATGAACTCGTTATTTGGAGGCGTAAATGGAAAATCAATTTTTGGTGATGTTGCTTCAAATGGAACAAACGGTCTTGAGCTATGTGGTGTGGCTGGGGTGGCTTTCGGTGTTCTTGGTCTTAGCATTCAATTTGAAACCGGAAAGTCGGCTGCACCGCATATTTTGGTTTGCATCCGCAATGTCTGTAATCGCACCTGTGCTGCATTTCACAACGAGGCTGATTCTTGCATATGGAACTGAAGGGCAATTTCAGCTTACGATTCCAAAGGAGGAGGGAATATTGTGGGCTGAACTGTGGTTCGGAGGTATCGCAGTTGCGATGCTTTGGTTGCGCTACGGCTCCCATTTTTGGGATCGAATTCTGGCAAAGTTCAAGAAGACATCGCACTTGGAGAGGAACCACAAAACCGATGTGCGGGAAATTCACAAGTTCTTGCCTGCTGCGGCGCTTGAATTTCAGCCGCTCAAATATGTCAATCTTAGCAAGGGAATCTTCCTCGGGCTCGATGAAGATGAGAAGCCGATCTACATCAATATTCCTTCGAGTACTTCTGCGCCACATATCCAGGTTGCCGGGACGACAGGTGCCGGAAAAGGGGTATCTCTGGGTGTCATGGCTGCGCAGTTTCTGGAGCGTGGGGAGGCAGTTTTTTACTGTGATCCAAAAAATGATGAATGGGCGCCTCACGTCCTGTGTTCGGCAGCGGAGCGTACCGGCAAACCATTTCATTTCGTGAATCTGAATCGTCCGAACGGCGCGCAGTTTAATCCATTTGCCGGGGCGACAGAAGAAGAGGCTTTTGAGTTGTTCCAGGCGGGCTTTTCCCTAACCAGAAGAGGCGATCCAAGTGACTTTTACAATATTGCGGACAGGCGCGAGGCAGGCATTACCGCGAAGCTGATGGCCGAGCAAAATTTGAATATTGCGCAGGCCTATGCCGCACGCCGCGAGGTTCTGCAAGACCCTGCGACAGGCGCAGAAAATTTTGCTGGACTGCTGCGCGAGATGGCGGAAACCCCCTCAATCAATGCAGGGCTTGGGGATGGTGTGGATTTGGAGAAAATCATTCAGGATGGTGGATGTGTGTATGTAGTCGGAAGCATGCGCAACGATATTATCAAAACCGTTCAGCGCATCCTGTTGGTACGGCTTATCCAGTTGGCGGAGCGCCGGGATCGGCTGGCGGGGAACCTGCGCCCGGTTTGCATCGTGTTGGACGAGGTGAAATATCACCTGTCGCGTCCCGCGCTTGAGGGGATCAGTGCGGCACGTGACAAAAATGTGCATTTTGTGCTTGCGCATCAAAGCCTTGGTGACTTGCGTGACTGTCCTAATGACATGAATCCTGATGCCGTCGTTGATGCCGTGGTTGAAAATTGCCGCATCAAGATTTGTTACCGACTTCTCAATCCGGTTACGGCGGAGTGGTTCGCCGCCATGTCTGGAACCATCCAGGTTGACGATGAAGTCCGCAATGTGCGTCGCAACGTTGCACAGAGCGAAACCGTTTTGCCGGAGCGAAGCATCCGGCAAACGGAACGCTATTTCGTCGATGTGAATATGCTGTTGAACCTCCCGTATGCTGTCGGTGTGATTTATGGGGATGGCTTGCCGAAGTTCGCCAGCATACGCCCGATACAGGTTGAGAAAAGCATGAAATCGATTTCGATCAAGACCGTGAACGGCACGAGCGCGCCGAGCGCCAAGGACGCTATCGCTTTAGGGTAAAACAGCAATCGCTATCATGTCTTGCCTGCGGCACCGCACTCTAAACACCTGCGGTGTCGTGCTAGGCATCATGGCTCACTCAAGCAAGGGCAGCTTTGGAATGGCTCGGCTGCGCCCAGCCATGTTGAACATGCCTGGGCAGATGCAGGCAATTTGTTAAACTCTAGACAAAAGAATGGAGGCGTACTTTGGTTTCGTTTTGCACAGAAAAAGATTCTTGGGGAAGCAGGTTCATCATCTTTACTGTTCCACTGCCAGATCAGCCGCCTGTCTTCATGTCGATGAAGGTGCCCAAGTGTGGCAGTGAAAGATCCGGAATAGTAATAGTAGATTCCGAGAAATTTCTTCAACTCTGGCGTAACGAGCCTTACAGCATTCATCGCGCAGCGGCAAACGGCAACCCACAAACCTGGCCAATTGATTATAAGTATTCGGAGGCAGTGAAGGGTTTTTCCTACGGCTACGACAATCCTGTGCCGCTCGCTTTTGTATCACACGGCACGGCGACTCGAACTATCGTTTCCTACAAAATCCTATGGTTCGGAAAACGCGAGTTCCATGAGTCATTCCACTATGTCGGGTTCACGAACGGTGTTACCAGAACAATCTGGCTGCTATCTCAGGGATGCAAGGCGTTTCCAATCGAATGTGAAATGCCAGGTGCAAGAGAGTTGCATCGAACAGCAGCGATGCCAGGAACTCCGTTCTACACGATTGGGGAACTGGCAAAGGTGGCTAGTTCGGTATCAGTTCAGCGATAAATTGCTCACTGAATAACATTAGCAAGAAATGGACGGATGCCGATCCGTGATTGGAAGGGTGTGCTAAATCGTTTTACTACTCAGGTTGAAGACCGGATGCTGCAGCAGTAGTGAAATTCCGTATACACAATATTCGGGATACCACCTCGCTTTGCGGTAAAACGGCAATCGCCATCATGCCTTGCCTGCGGCACCGCACTCAAAACACCTGCGGTGTCGTGCTAGGCATCATGGCTCACTCATGCAACGGCAGCTTTGGAATGGCTCGGCTGCGCCCAGCCATGAGTACGCAAACGCTCTTTGATTCGCGCGCCATGCGCGCTTTGTGGTCGCTACAGGCCATTTGCTGTTGCCAGAATCCTTATCTGTCCAATCCATCGGTGTCGCCCAAGCTGTGAGAGGTTCGCCGCTCGTAAGCGCACTAGTCACGCCATCCTCAAGGGCACGGTAGAGCCGTGCCGCTTCGCGCGCCCCAGCGCCCGTTCCTCCCTGCGGTCGGACTGCGGCCTCGGCTGCGCCTTTCGTCTGTCATGCCTGCTGCAACTCGCAAGAGCGCTTACCCCATCCCAGTCAGGGGCGAGGCGACACTGACGGCATGGACTTAACGACAAGGAGAATCAAAATGAGCAACGAGAAAATTAACGCAACCAACCAAAACCGCGACTCTTCGTCGCCCAGCGAGGCTCGCCAACAGCATGAATCAGGTAATCCATTTGCTGATTGTGTTGTGATCCATAGCTACACGCGCAAGCAAGCTATCGATGATGGGTTTCTGGTGGATTTGATGCAGAACGAAATGGGGGAAGTTTGCAGGCAGCACTACAAGCATCCTATTGCCTGCACCTTGCCGATTTTCGAGATTATACTAAAGGCCGTCGAGAATCCGCGCTACTGCAACGACTACGCGGGCATCCTTCATGACATGCTGTATATGAGCCGCGTGCATTATCAGTTTCACGGGCACACAGCGCGGCTGTTCCAGGTCATCATAAAAGGAGCAGGGCGGAAAAGCCTTTATACCTTCAAGCTGGTTTGCCATCCCGGAGATAGTGGCGAACCGGTAATGACTATCATGTTGCCAGAAGAGGATTAACTTTGCAGGGGCTCACAGGACAATAATCCTGTGACTTACCCAAAGTTACTTTGGAAATATTTCCATTTTTGGCACAAATCTGGCACAGTTGGCACAAATTTGGCACAGTAAAAATCTAGTTTTTGGGTAGATTCTGGTAAATTGAAGTAAGGTTAAGTAACCTTAACTCATTGATTTGGCGGAGAGGGGGGGATTCGAACCCCCGTTAGGATATTATCCTAAACACGCTTTCCAGGCGTGCGACTTAAACCGCTCATCCACCTCTCCGAAGGGCGCGCAGGATAAACCAGAATGGGTATGGCCGCAATCAGAAACGGTTCCTCCACTCGCGCAAGGCAGTAAATACGCCCAGTTCGCTGACACCCGGTTCGCTGGCGCCGGTCAGGCCACGCTGTTGCAGGGTGCGGATGATTTCCGGCCGGGTGCAGCGCAGGAAGGGGTTGGTCTTTTTCTCCAAAGCAATAGTAGAGGGCAGGGTCGGCAGGTTGGCCTTGCGCAGTTCATCGGTGGCGGCGATGCGTTGTTGCACTTCTGGGTTGTCCGGTTCGCAGGCCAGCGCGAAGCGCAGGTTGGCGGCGGTGTATTCGTGGGCGCAATACACGCGGGTGGTGTCCGGAAGCATGGCGAGACGCTGCAGGGAATGATGCAGCAGCGCCGGTGCGCCTTCAAAGTTCCTGCCGCAGCCCGCGCCGAACAGCACGTCGCCGCAAAATACCATTCCCGGCGCGATGTAGGCAATATGGTCATCGAGGTGGCCGGGGACTTCGATGATGTCGAATACGACGCCGGGCGGGGCGAGTTCGAGCCGGTCGCCTTCGCGCATGTCATTGGTAATGTGCGGGTTATCGGGATGCCGCCGCCCATACACCGGCACGTTGTATACTTCGCGCAATCCTGCGATGCCGCCGATGTGGTCGGCGTGGCGGTGGGTGCACAGGATAGCGTCCAGATGCAGCCCATGCGCCTTGAGAAATTTCAGCACCGGCGCGGTCTCCCCGGGATCCACAACGACGGCGTTCAGGCCGTCGTGGATAGCCCAGATGTAGTTGTCCTGCAGGGCGGGAATGGCGGTAATGTCTAACATTGGTCCAAAGGAAAAGTAGAGCGATGCCTGATTGTAAGCCAACAGCGGAAAATCTGAGCGAATGGTTCGACACCCCGCAGGGCGGCTATGTGCTGGCGCGCGAACAGGCGTATTTCGATCGCACCGTTAGCGACATGTTCGGTTACAACGCGCTGCAATTGGGTTTGCAGGGGCATGATTTTTTGCGCAGCAACCGGATGCCATTGCGTTTCAGCGCAGGGAATCAGGCGGGCAACGCCGTGCGGCTGGTTTGCGCGGAGTTGCCGTTCGATTGCGACAGCCTTGATCTGGTGTTGATGCCGCATGTTCTCGAATTTTCCGAGCACCCGCACCAGGTTTTGCGCGAAGTGGAGCGGGTGATGATGCCGGAGGGCAATCTGATCATCAGCGGCTTCAACCCGCGCAGTCTTTGGGGATTGAAAAAAACGCTGGGGCGCCTGCGCCACGCATTGGGGAGCAGGCAGGAAGGTTATCCGTGGAGCGGCAACTTTATTGCGCTGCCGCGCCTGAAGGATTGGCTGGAATTGCTCGGTTTTGAAGTGGTGGGAGGCCGATTTGCCGTCTATGTGCCGCCGTTCAGCCAGACAAAATGGCTGGAGCGGTTCGCTTTCATGGAGAAAGCGGGCGATCGCTGGTGGGCGGTGAGCGGCGGGGTATATTTTGTGCATGCGATCAAGCGGGTGCCCGGAATGCGGCTGATCAAGCCGCAGTGGAACGAGGGGCTGGTACGCAAACTGATGCCGTCCGCACCGAAGCTGAATAACAGGATCACGCAAAAGACCATATCAGAGCAAAGCCAGAGCACTATTGAAGGCGCGCCCGAATGAGCAAGGAAATAGTTGATATTTTTACCGATGGAGCGTGCAAGGGGAATCCTGGTGTGGGCGGATGGGGCGCATTGTTGCGTACCAGGGGGAAAGAGCGCGAGCTGTTCGGCGGCGAGGCGCACACCACCAACAACCGCATGGAACTGATGGGCGCGATCGCTGCGCTGGAAGCATTGAAGCGGCATTGCCATGTGCGCCTGCACACCGACTCAAAATATGTGCAGCAGGGCATCAGCGCCTGGATACACGACTGGAAGCGGCGCGGCTGGAAGACGGCGGACAAGAAGCCGGTGAAGAACGAAGACCTGTGGCGCAGGCTGGACGAGCTGGCGGCGCAACACCAGATCGAGTGGGTGTGGGTCAAAGGGCACGCCGGGCACGACGGCAACGAGCGTGCCGATGAATTGGCGAATCGCGGCGTGGAACAGATGCAGTTGTAGGGCGGGTTCTACCCGCCGAAAAAGCGGCGACGCGTAGCCGCACTCCAAATAATGGCGGGTAGAACCCGCCCTACAAGATCGGACAAGATTTATGAGACGAATCGTGGTGGATACCGAAACAACCGGCCTTGATCCCAGGCAGGGCCATCGCATCATCGAACTTGCGGCGGTCGAACTGGAAGGACGCAAGGTGTCGTTGCGCCGCTTTCATCGTTATCTCAACCCGGAACGCGAGATCGAAGCGGGGGCGGTGGCGGTGCATGGCCTGACCTACGAGCGTTTGCAGAACGAGGCGAAATTCGGCGACATCTCGGTGAGCTTTCTGGAATTCATCGAAGGCGCCGAGTTGATCATACACAACGCGCCATTCGATATCGGCTTTCTCAATCATGAACTTGGATTGATCGGGTTGCCGCCGTTGCAGAATGCGGTGGTGGATACGCTCAAGCTCGCGCGCGAGATGCATCCCGGCAAGAAGAACAGCCTGGATGCGCTGTGCGCCCGTTACGAGATAGACAACGCGCATCGCAGCCTGCACGGGGCGCTGCTGGACACCGAGCTGCTCGCCGAAGTCTATTTCGCCATGACGCGCGGACAGGAAAGCCTGCTCGGTGACGATGCGCCAAAGACGCGCAAACCGGCCGTATTAAGCACCGACGCGTCGCGTCCCAGGTTGCGCGTATTGCAACCCAGCGCAGAAGAATTGGCCGGGCACGCTCAACAGTTGGCCGACATCGACAAGGCGAGCAAGGGTGCGTGTTTGTGGAAACAGCTTGATAATGAGGCTTTAGGGCGCCTCTAAAAATCCGTCACACCGGCCCTTCGACGGGCTCAGGATAAACTGACTTACAGTCAGGCCGGTGTCCAGCCTATTAGAAATACTGGATTCCGGCCTGCGCCGGAATGACAAATTTATAAAACAACTCGGAACAAACATGAAAACAGATGTGATCATCATCGGCTCAGGTGCGGCGGGCCTGATGTGTGCCATCCAGGCAGGGCTGCGCGGGCGCTCCGTGGTGTTGCTCGATCACGCCAAAAAGCTCGCCGAGAAGATCCGCATCTCCGGCGGCGGACGTTGCAACTTTACCAATCTCAACACCAAACCGGAAAATTTCATCTCGTCCAACCCGGATTTCTGCCGCTCGGCGCTGGCGCGCTACACGCCCCGGGATTTTATCGCGCTGCTGCAAAAGCACGGCATCGGCTACCACGAAAAGACACTGGGACAACTGTTCTGCGATGATGATTCGGATGCGGTGATCACCATGCTGCGTGAAGAGTGCGAAGCGGCGGGCGTAAAACGATTCATGAGCTGCGAGGTCGGTGAAATAACATATTCCCCTCCCCCGCAGGCGGGGGAGGGGCTAGGGGAGAGGGCGAAGTTCCACGTCAGCACCTCGCGCGAAGACTTTAACGCTGCTTCGCTGGTGATCGCCACAGGCGGCCTGTCCATCCCCAGGACCGGCGCGACCCCGTTCGGTTACCACGTCGCCGAAAAATTCGGCATCCCGATCACCAAACTCAAGCCCGGCCTGGTGCCGCTGACTTTCGCGCCGGATGATTGGAAGCCCTATGCCGGCTTGACCGGCGTTTCGCTTGATGTAACGGTAAGTTTCGGAAAACAGTCGTTTCGCGGGAATTTACTGGTAACCCATCGCGGCCTGAGCGGACCTGCGATATTGCAGATATCGTCCTACTGGCAGCATGGCCAGCCTCTGCACATCAACCTGCTGCCGGCTCTCGATATGGCGGCATTGTTGAATGAACAGAAGGCCGGCAAAAAACTGCTGAGCAATTTCCTGATTCAATGGTTTCCCAGGAGCTTCTCGGAGGTTTGGTGTGCCGAACTCGCCGGGCACAGGAAAATCGAGAACAAGCCGCTGAATCAGTACAACGATAAAGAGCGCAAGCAGATCGCTGCCCAACTGCATGACTGGCAAATTACACCGTCCGGCACAGCCGGTTACACCAAAGCCGAAGTGACTTGCGGCGGCATCGACACGCGCGCATTGTCGTCGAAGACCATGGAATGCATTGAAGTGCCGGGTTTATATTTCATCGGAGAGGTGGTGGATGTCACCGGGCAACTCGGCGGGTATAACTTCCAGTGGGCGTGGGCTTCAGGCTACGCGGCAGGGCAGGCGGTTTGATGGGTAGGGCGGGTCACACCCGCCGTTGCACGAAATAACAAAGCAACCGAGGTGAAATTTCGTGCGTTGAAATGGAGGGTTGGCTCTGCATAGCCCGGTAGGATGCGGTGAGGCACGAACCGCATCGCTCGCAGGTTTGGTGCTATAGTTTCCGCATGTTTTTGGCATTCAACTCTTAAGGAGACAACGATGCGTATCATATGGATAACTTTACTGGCAGTGCTGATGAGCGGTTGCGGCTACAACACTTTTCAAACCACCGATGAGCAGATCAAGGCGAGCTGGGCGGAAGTGCTGAACCAGTATCAGCGGCGCGCCGACCTGATTCCCAATCTGGTCAACACAGTAAAAGGATTTGCCGCTCAGGAGCAGGCCGTGCTGCTGGGAGTCACCGAGGCGCGCGCCAGGGTCGGCAGCATCCAGGCTACGCCCGAATTGATCAACGACGAGCAGGCGTTCGCAAAGTTTCAGGCGGCGCAAGGCGAATTGACTTCGGCATTGAGCCGCCTGATGGTGATCGTGGAGAATTATCCGCAATTGAAATCCGACGCAAATTTCCGCGACCTGCAGGCGCAACTGGAAGGCACCGAGAACCGCATCACCGTGGCGCGCAACCGCTACATCAAGGCGGTGCAGGAATACAATGTCACAGTGCGCGAATTCCCGACCAACCTGACCGCGATGTTGTTCGGCTACAAGTTGAAGCCATCGTTCACGGTGGAAAACGAGAAACAGATATCCAGTCCGCCGGCGGTGGATTTCGCGGCGCCAAAAGCGGCTGTGCCGTCGAAATAAATGAAGGGCATCTCTAAAAATTCAGAGTTCGCCCAAATGCAAGGCGCGCAAAAAATTTCGCAGCGCCGCATATGGATGATATGTAAGCAAGAAATTTTTTGCGCAACGCCGCAGTTGGGATGAAATGTGGATTTTTAGAGGCGCCCATAAGCGGATTGTAATGGATAATTTCCAACTGGTGATCTTACCTGTCCTGCTACAATGAAACATTGCGCTTAAAGGCATATCATGAACTTGATTCTTCAACCGGCAGATTCGCTGCTTGACCAGCGCCCGGCCTTGCAGGTGGGCATGGTCTCACTGGCGCTGGTCGCGGTTATTGCTGCTGCGGCTTATGCGGTGGGTCACGAGATAACCATTTCGATATTTTTCCTGGTACCCGTTGCGCTGGCGACATGGTATGGCAATTTCCGGCTGGGCGTTTTCTTCTGCATATTATCAGTCAGCATTTGGTACCTGATCGACGCCGGATGGTCTGAACACCCTTTCAGCGTCCATTTCTTTCCATACTGGAATCTGGCTATCAGGCTTGGACTGTTTCTGATAGCCGCGCATTTGCTGTCCCAATTGAAAACGCACCTGATCATCGAAAGAAACCTGTCGAGAACGGACGACCTGACCGGGGTATTGAATGGGCGGGGATTCACCGGACTGGCGGAAAAAATGTTTGAACTGAGCGAGCGTCACGGCAGATCGACAACCCTTGCTTATATAGACCTGGACAACTTCAAGCAAGTGAATGACGGGTTCGGCCATAGCGAGGGCGACAAGGTGCTGAAAGTCATAGGTGAGATATTTCTGCGGTCTGTGCGCAGAACAGACATTGTGGGACGTCTGGGCGGAGATGAATTTGCCATCGTGCTGCCCGAAACCAACGAATCGGGCGCAAGGCTCATGCTCGACAACCTCAGGGCAGAACTGGCCCAGGCGATGCAACAGCACAAATGGCCTGTCGGCTTCAGCATCGGCGTCGTTTCGTTCAACCTTCCGCCATACAATCTCGACGAAGCCATCAAGGTAGGCGATGCCCTGATGTATAAAGTCAAGCAGAGCGGAAAGAACGGCACACTCTTCGAGCAATTTCCGCTGAATAAACCCGGTAGGAGCGGCTCCTAGTGTTTAATTGCATTATTAAAAAAACCGTTTTCAACAAATACCCGTAGGTCGGGTTAGCGGCAGGAAACAACAAGCGCTTTTCACGTTTGCTTCCTCTCCCGCTTGCGGGAGAGGATTGAGGTGAGGGGCATCGCGTAACCCGACGTAATTTGGTGCAAACGTCGGGTTACGGCGCAAAAAACCGCGCCTAACCCGACCTACAGATACTGCCGTGTAATTACGCAATTA
>JANLIB010000175.1 GCA_024653675.1 Gallionella sp.
CTTTGAATGTCACCGGCTTGGTAATGTTGGGTTACGGCATACCCCCGCCTAACCCAACCTACAAAATCAGCAATGCGAAAAAAATAATGTTCTAAGGTACTAAACAATAACGGCACCGCGTGAGTGTCGTTATATTTTCTGGTGGAGACGGGAGGCGCTACTCCACGCTGCCGAATGAGGGATCGCTGGAATAAGGCGGCAGGGGCAAGCCGGCGATGCGGCTGCCTTGGCTGACCGGCTCGCCCATGATGCGCAACACATCTTCGAGCCGGGATTCGCCGGGCTTGAGGCCTGCTCCGCTATATGCTGCGCAGGAAACAAGCAGGAACGCTGACAGTATCGTGATAAAAAGCTTCATGCCATCTTCCTTCGCCTTGCAATTTCAACTCGATAAAGGGCGCCTCATGGGTGTCGTTATATTTATTTCCCGGCAAAAAATGGCGCGGGGTTGTGCTGGGCGGCCACCAGCACAATGTATGCGAATACTGCCTGTGCCACGAGCCATGCGAAAAGGCGAACGGCTTTACTCCGTCCGTATCTCAGTGCGACAAGGCCCAGCCCGATATACAACAACAGCCCGGCAACTTTGGCGGTCAGCCAGGCATCCACGAAAGGGTATTGCCGGATGGAGATCGCCAGCGCAATGGCCGAGACGAGCAGCAGTGTGTCCACCACATGAGGCACGATTTTTACCCAGCGCTGCCGCATGATGGGTGAGTCTCTCAAACTCCAGATACCGCGCAAAAAGAAAAGCGTGTAGCTGGTGACAGCGCAAGTGACATGCAATCCTTTGAGCAACAGGAAACTCATGGTCAATTCTCCTCGATGAGTAGGAGCGTGCGCCGATACGCCGAGATTGCCGTGAAAAGAGCGTATCCGAGCAGCATGCCTTGCAGCAGCAAACCAAGCGCGACCGACCATGCCGCTGCCTTCCACCAGGGCGCAAACAGAACTGCAAGCAGGGTGCCGCGATGCAGCCACAAGTGCCGCCACATCCATATTTCCGGAATGATTTGCTTCATGTTGGGAACGCCGCTTTTTATTCCGTCACGGAACAGGTGGAACCACACCAGAAAAGGAACGATCTTGTACATCATGCCATGCATCAACGACATGGCAAAGCCGAGCATGAACAATACAGCGGATAGCGTGGCAAGATGATCAATCTCCGGGAAAAACAGGGTTGCCAGCGCAAACAGCGCAGCGCACAACAGCGCCATCATGCCCATCCTGAAAAAACTCAAGGTGGCATCCGCAACGCGGCGGCGGCGCTTGCTTTGCAACCTGAGTGTGGTCACGGCATAACTGCCTGCCAGTAACCAGAACAGGGTTTGTGCAATGACTATTGCCCAATGTGGACTGGGTTCGAACAGCAGGGGCAACAGGCTCAGCAGCAGGACAACAAACGCAGCGGGAACCAGACTGCCGGCCAGCCATTTCGGGTAGTTTGGCGTGAGCTGGAACATCGGCACCACTTGAAAAGACACGCCGATAATCAATAGCATCACCCACCCCCCCAAAGACAGGCTGATATGGACCGTGATCAATTCGGTATAGGGCAACAGCGAGCCGGTGGCGTAGCCATACGCCAGCATCATGCCCGCTGTTATCGCGCCGCCGAGCGCGGTAATGGACAACAGTACCGCAGTCTTGGCGGCATTGTATGCGCGGGAGCGCACCAGGCTGATCAGGCTGGCGATGATGAATGCTGTAAAAGCAAACCCCAATAGCGGCCAGGCGAGATTGAGCAATACCGGTTCGCCCAGCAGGAAGCCGGAAGGCAGCAACAGTGCGCCTGATATCAGCGGCAGGAAGGTGAGCCATGCGGTCAGCCGGGACGCCGGCATCGGGCTGCCGACCACCACCGGCAGGATTTGCTGCATCGCGCCCAGCATGACCATCGCCATGAATCCCAGCGTAATGCAGTGCGTCGCTGCAAGCAGCGCGGGTGTGCGCGTATCGGCAAATGGATTGTCCGCGCCGGACACCAGCATCAGAGCGGCCAGCATCAGGAACAGCGGAGCGGCAGCAAAAAAACGCAGCGGCACGGAAATCGGCGGAGCCTGCTCGGTGCTGAGCGAAGCGATTTTCATGCGCTACGGCTGATGCGAACTGAAAAACTGCCATCTGCCTGCGCGTCGGTCTGCCAGGCATAACCGCTGTTGCGCAGCATTTCGTAAAGCGGGTAGGGTTCGCGATGAATAAGCACATGCAGGCATGCTCCGGCGGGGAGTGTCTGCAATGCGTGAATGATGTGTTCGAAAGGTTCCGGCGGCGGCAGTCCGCGTACATCCAGTTCGTGTGCCATGTCCGCGTGCATGGCATTCAAACCATTTGCATGCGGCCAAGCAGCGCTTCCCGCTGTGTTGCGAGAATGTTATCCGCGATGGGATAGAGAATCTGTTCTTCCTTGAGGTTGTGCTGCTGCATCACGATCAACAGCGTCTCCGACAAACCGCCATATCCTTGCGCATCCCGGTATGTCAACGTGGCGGCCATCTGGTCGATAAGCGTATTCATCTGCGCGTGTTCCATGCGCATCATCTGCACCGGGCCGCCGGGGCCGCCGGCGGAGACCAGCGCGGGGAATAGCTCGTTTTCTTCCATGCGGAAGTGTACGGCCAGTTCGGTACTGAATTTGTTGAACGCGGCTTCCGCATCGCTCCAGTTGTTGGCCAGAACGGCTTGTTCGGCAATGGCGAATGACTCGTCACAGGCGTGATGCCTGGCGCTCATAAATTCGGCAATAGTTTGCATATCTGAATCCTCGTTAAGATTATGGGCGGTGCTTTTGTTGCGTCAAAAACACTTCGCCAATGGGGGCAAAACCGGAAAGCATTGGCATTGTATAACGAAACATGTATCATACGCACATGTTAAATGGTGACCGCAAAACTTGCGGCACGTTTCGCATACAGTATTTTGCAGGCAACTTTCATTATCAAGGAATCCAGAATGACACATAATTGCTCCAACTCCATTTCCCCTGACCTGCGTTACCCGTTCGATGCGCGCGGCGTTGCAAAACGCTTTCGTCACGCCGCGATCTTTGGCGCGCTGGATTCGCTGAATCCGGGCGAAACGATGGCCTTCGTCAACGACCACGATCCGTTGCCGTTGCTTGCCCAATTATCGCAACGTTACGGCGAAAGCATCGCAATCAATTATGTCACCCGCGAACCGGGGCAGATCGTTATCAACTTCACGCGCAAGTAATTTTCCTGCAGCGCATACTTCCCTGTATGTGCTGCATACCTGCCTGACCGGTGTGAAATTGGTGCATCGCAGCGCCGGCTGGGCGATACAATCCTGGTTCGTCATCCATAGCTCATTGCCAATATGCATTTTATCAAAAAATTCTTTGGTTGCTGCGGGGTAGAGCAGGATACGACCGGCCATGCCGAAAAATTCATTTCGGCAGCAGGCGGGTTCATCGGCATTTTGCTGACCATGTGGGCCAGCGTCCATTATCTTGGCGCTCAGGGTGCGGCGATGCTGGTGGCTTCGATGGGCGCATCGGCGGTGTTGTTGTTCGCTGCCCCGCACGGGCAATTGGCGCAGCCCTGGAACCTGTTGGGCGGACATCTTGTTTCAGCGCTGATAGGCGTGAGTTGCGCGTTGACGATCTCCAACCCGCTGCTGGCTGCATCGCTGGCGGTAGCGCTGGCCATCGGCGCGATGCATTACCTGCGATGCATACATCCGCCCGGCGGAGCGACTGCACTGACCGCGGTGATTGGCGGCGCATCGGTGCACGAGCTTGGCTACCAGTTTGTGCTGACCCCGGTGTTGCTGAATGCGCTCATCCTGCTGACCACTGCCGTTGGGGTGAATTATGTTTTTCCGTGGCGCCGCTATCCGGCCGCCTTGATCAAGGCGCCTGCCGGTAACAAGCCGGCTAATGTGCCCACATCAGGCATGTTGCATCACAATGATTTTGAATATGCGCTCAGGGAGATCGGTTCCTATATTGATATCAGGGAAGACGATCTGGTAAAAATCTATCAGTTGGCCAGCAAGCACGCGAAAGATCTGGCGGCGCGCTACAAACAACTTGCAGTGGGGCACACTTACAGCAACGACAGCCGTGATGCGCAATGGTCGGTACGGCAGATCGTCGAGCTTCCCGGCGATTGGCAGAATGAACAGGCTGTATTGCATTTCAAGGTTGTCGCGGGGCATGGACAGGGGACGATCAAGGCCGCCACGCTGGCTGATTTTGCCAACTGGATGAAACACGAAGTGGCGCTGGAGCGGGGAACATGGAACCGGGTCAGGCATACGCGCTTTCAGGCAGGAAGCAGGGACGCATTGCCGGAACCGGATGATGCGCCCGCGGATAACGAAAGAAAAACATGAGCCATCCTGATTTCTTTGATGCAGTGCCCAGGATCAGTTTGTACGATCCGCTGGCGGAATTTCTCGGCGCGGCAGAAGATGGAGTTCTGCAATACGGCTATTTCGATGCGGTGCGCCTGGCCGGCCACTCCTGCCCGACGGTCGCCGCGGCCTACTGGTCTACCTTCAAGGCGCTGCAAAACCTTTATCCGGATACGATGCCGGTGCGCGGCGATATTCGCGCGGAATTCAGCCAGGACAGCGCGAGCGGTGTCACGGGGGTCATCGCAAATGTCGTGAGCATGCTGACCGGCGCGATGTCCGGCAATGGCTTCAAGGGCATCGGCGGACGCTTCGACAGGCGGGATAAATTGTTCTTTGCGGTGGAAATGACCGGTGAAATACGTTTCACCCGGCTCGATACCGGCAAAGCTGTGCAAACAGCGGCAAACCTGAGCCGTGTTCCTGCTTCTCCCCGCCTGCCCGGGTTGATGGCAAGCTGCCTGTCAGGCGCCGCAACAGCAGCGGAAACAGCCGAATTCCGCCAGCTCTGGCAGGCACGGGTGCGCAGCATCCTGCTTGAACATGGCGATGATCCGGATGTGTTTCTCGTCACGCCGGTTTGATTAATACGTGAACCCGAATTATCTTAGAAAACCCAGTTGTCCACGAAATGCACGAAAAAGCACGAACATATCCAAATAGATGTCACAGCAAGCGGCTACACCTATCGGGTGATTCGCCACACTGGGGTAATCAATTGATTGATTTCGTGACTTTCGTGTTTTTCGTGGATAAAAAAAGGTTTTAAGGATTATTCATTAGCTTCGTCATTCCCGTGGGGAATAACGCTGTTCTCAGTCTAATACTAATAGAAAACCCGGCATGAAACGAAGCCATGTTCTGCAGCCGCTGTCGCGAGAGCACCACACCGCCCTTACGCTGGCAAAAGCCAGCGAGCGCGCGGCAAATTCCGGTGATGAGGCTCTGGTCGGGCTGACCTGCCAGCGCGTGATCAGGGCATTCGCGGATGAACTGGAGCCGCACTTCCTGACCGAGGAGGTATCGTTGCTGCCGCTGCTGAACAGCCCGGAAACACAGCCGCTGCTCGATCGCACCCTGGCAGATCATACTCAGCTGCGCGGGCTGCTCGTTGCGCTGCGGCAGAACGACGCCGGGGCACTGGACAGCTTCGGCAAATGTCTGACAGCCCATGTCCGGTTCGAGGAGCGCGAGCTTTTTCCTGCGCTCGAAACTCTGTTGTAGCGCGCATGAAAGACCGGCGCATGGGAATCAAGATATATTTGCCCGCACATCCCCTTTGGCTGGTCGGCTTCCGTCCGTTCTTTGCGCTGGCGATGCTATCTGGATTGAGTCTGCCGGCTCTGTGGGCATTCATGCATTCGGGTGTGATCGCCGCGCCGGCAAGCTCATTCTCCATGGTGCAATGGCACGCCCATGAGATGTTCTTCGGCTTCGGCTGGGCGGTGCTGGGCGGTTTCCTGCTGACCTCGACCAAGAACTGGGTCGGGGTGCGCGGCTACCACGGTTACGCGCTGATGTTCCTGGTTGCCGCATGGCTGTTCGAGCGGGCCGGGATGTGGTTCGGGGGAGGCTGGCCGCCGCTGCTGTTCCGGATATCCAGCAACCTGTTCATTGCCGCCATCGTCGCGATGCTGATGTGGACGCTGATCCGCAACCGCAAGGGCGACTCCTACCGCGACAATTATTTCTTTCTCCTGATCCTCCCGCTCTTTTTGCTGAGCAAGAACCTGATGCTCAGCGCCGACTATTACCAGATCGGCTGGAGCATGTCGGTGGGGCTGTTTCGCATGGCCTTTCTGGTAATGCTGGAACGAACTCTTAACCAATTCATGAAAAGCGTTTTCCAGGTTGCCATCCTGAATAATCCACTGCTGAACAAGACGGTCAAGATACTCGGGCTGCTGTTGGTGTTCGCCGGCCTGATGCCGCCGCAACTATCGGGCTGGATAGCACTGCTGCTCGCGCTTCTGCTGGCAGTCCGCTTCATCTACTGGAAGCCGCAATTGGCGGTGCAGCGGCTCGACATCGGCATCATGTACCTGGGTTACATCGCGCTCGTCGCGCAGCTGCTGATCGAATTCCTCAGGCACATCGTCCATCCCGAATGGGCGGTGTCCGTGTCCATCCATGTCTTCACCTTCGGCGTGATGGGACTCATTATTCCCGGCATGCTGATCAGAATATCCAAGGGGCACACCGGCAGAAAAGTGATCTTCGACGCGCTCGACAAATCCGTCCTGCGGGTCATGATGCTGGCATTTGTGCTGCGCATCATCGCCCCGCTGCTACACCCCGCCGGATATGCCTACTGGATATACCTCTCGGCAACGTGCTGGCTCATGTGTTTTGCGCTGCTCGCATGGCGGTATATCCCGTTCCTGGCTCAGCCAAGAGTCGATGGCAAGGAACATTAGGCGATCATTTAGCTCGCGTAGGGCGCAATAACCAACGGGCATTGCGCCGCATGTATTT
Organism: Gallionella sp.; assembly: GCA_024653675.1. GTDB lineage: Bacteria > Pseudomonadota > Gammaproteobacteria > Burkholderiales > Gallionellaceae > Gallionella. The sequence continues at coordinate 6,856 of JANLIB010000175.1, forward strand.
TAGATGGTGCAATGCGCTACGCTTATTGCACCCTACAAAACCTGCTGAAGGTTTTGGGTTTTTGTTATTCCTTCCCCTATGCGCCGCCAAGTAGCGGAGGCTGGTCAGGGGGTGTCGGCGAGGGCTGGTGAAACAACTAGCCGGCTAAGCCCGCAAGCGGTCAAGTCGGTTATCCCGCTTGCGGGAGAGGAGGCGATCGTCCCTTCCCTCTTACGGGGGAAGGTTAGGATGGTGGGATTCCCTGCGGGAATGACGCTGTATTCGGACCAATGGATAATCCGGGTTGAACATACCCGGCCGGATATCAGAAGGAAAATTCCATTTCGGCTGTCACATTCCTGCCCGGTAGCAGGAAGTATGAGTAAGCTTTTGTGTTCAGCAGATTGTTGATGGCCACGTTTCCTCTTACGCCTTTGCCAAACTCATATCCGAGCCTGGCATTCACCATGGTATGAGCGTCATAGCTGCCCGGCACGCCTTCTACCGTATCGGTGTTTTGTGCGGTGAAAAATGAATGGCTGACATGGCGCGCGCTCAGCGAGCCCGACCATGCGCCCTGCCGCGCAGTCAGGCCGGCGCCGGCGATGTTTCTGGGTGAATCGGTCAATCGCTTGCCAACGCTTAACGGGTCGGCTGTGTTTTCGAGCATGACTGAGTCGATGTACGCGTAGTTGGCGTCCAGTTCCAGCCAGCTCGTCAATCTGCCGGTGGCGCCCAGTTCTATCCCGCGTATCCTGGCTTTTGCGGCATTGATGCGCAGCGATAGCGCAGGTGGCGTAGTGATGACTTGTTTAAGATAAATCAGGTTGCTGAGCCGGGTTTCGTAATAAGTGGCTGTGACCTTGGTATTCCCGGTGATGCGAAATTCGCCGCCCGCTTCCCATGTGCTGCCTCGCTCGGGTTGCAGAGCGGGGTCGCCCTGGGTGGTTCTGGTGCCGCCGGTAATGGGAGTAACGGAAGTTGTATACATATCCTCATTGGTAGGAGCACGAAAGGATCTGCCGAATGAGGCGCGCAGCGTTGTTGCCTCTGTTGCCCTGTAAACCGCAGACACCTTGGGGCTGAAGGCAGTAGCGCTGCGCTTCGGATAAAGCGTGGTTGTTGTGACAGTGCTGTCGCCCCTGGTTTCCCAGTTATCCAGTCGTGCGCCGAGGTAAACCGTGAGTGCTTTCGTTGCATCAATCTCGTCCTGCGCGAAAAACGAAGTTGTTGTTGAGTCTCCGTTGTAGCTGCCGGTCACCGCGGTTCGGGTTTCAGGATTGCGCCAGTCGGCAAGCGTGTGGATTTGCTGATTCGCGGTGTCGTTGTGCAACGCCAGCCCGGCGACGATAAGCTGCCGCGATCCTATCGGGAAGGTCAATTGTGCCGAGCCGTCCAGCCCCGTGTTCGGCGTGTCATACAGGCTTCCCAATCCGCTGTTCCATGTGGCAGCGGAACTGGCGAACGTGAAACTGTACGCGCGCGAGATTTTTGCGAAGTCCAGTTTCAACGAATAACCGTTGCCCAGGTTGCCGTCATAGCCCATGAAATAACGGGTGGCGGCTTCGTGCAATGGCGAATTGTTGGCGAAGCTGGATTCTGTCAGCGCCACGCCCTGCCCATTGATATCAAGCGGCCCGCTCCAGACAGGATTTCCGGCTCCATCCTTCAGATAAGTATTGGAACGGGTGTAGCCCTGGTTGGTTTCCTGATGGGCAATGCCGGCATGAATCCGGCTGCGGTCATTCAGGTCATAATATAATTTGGCTGTTGCATTGGCGGAGCGCCACGGTGTTGTGCCCTTGTCGCCGACAAGATAGGCAGGTGTTCCATCACGGGTGGTAACAGGCTGCGCCCCGGTGACGGGAGTGCCAGGCAGACCTGACGGAGTTCTGACGACAAAATCGTTCACATAACTGTCGCGGTTCTGGTAGCCGAAGCCAGCCGCGATGCCCAGCCCGCTATCAAGTTTGTCGCGCAGATATATGCTGGCATCCTCGCCGCCGGCATCGCCCCAGCCTTTCTTCACTTTGGCGGTGAACTCATGTCTGTCCGGTTGTTTGGAGATGATGTTGATGGCGCCGCCGATGGCATTGCTGCCATACAGCGAGGAAAAAGCGCCGGGCACCACCTCGACACGGGCGATGTCATCGACGAATGGAAATTGCCAGTTCATTTTTCCCGACCTGGCGTCCTGTATGGGTTGGCCGTCGAGCAGGATGAGCGTCCTGCTCTGATCCACGCCGCGCAGCGACATGCCGCTCGTTCCCGAAGTGCCCTGCGATTGTCCCAGCGCTCCGCCGCGCAAATAAAGGCTGGGCACCTGGTCAAGCGCATCGCCCAGCCGCGAGGCATTCTTTGCCTGGATATCCCGGGCAGTCACCACCGTCACGGCAGCAGGCGCATCGGAAAGCGAAATCCTTGTTCTGGTTGGTGTGAGCACCAGCAACTCCATCACACCGGAATCGCTGTCTTCGGCTGCGCAGGCCGCATGAGTCAGGCTGCAAATACAACATAAAGCAAACATCATGCGCCCATGGTGCAACGGAGTACTCACCGGAATTCCCCTGGAATATGTTATGGGCGTCTCTAAAAATTCGTCACACCGGACCTTCGGCGGGCTCAGGATAAACTGACTTACAGTCAGGCCGGTGTCCAGCCTATTGAGATGGGGTTCGCAGGGATGGGCGGTTTCTTGCCCAACTCGCAAAATACTGGATTCCGGCCTTCGCCGGATAACCAGCGACTTGACCGCTTGCGGGCTTAGTCGAATGGCTAGTTGTTTCATCAATGACGGAATCTGAATTTTTAGAGGTGTCCTTTAATCAATAT
>JANLIB010000244.1 GCA_024653675.1 Gallionella sp.
GTCGGCGAGCTGCCACTGGCTGACCAGTTGCGTGGGGTAGGGGTAGATCGCCATGTGCGCGTAGCGGTCGGCGCTGGGCTGGCGGTATTCGACCACCACGCGCGCATCGGCGGCTAATGCGCCGTTCTCGTCGAGGATCAGTGGATTGATGTCCATCTCCTTGAGCAGGGGCAGCTCGCATACCATCTCGGAGACGCGCAGCAGCACGTCCTCCAGCGCGCCCATGTTGGCGGGGGCCATGTTGCGGAATTTTCCCAGCATCCTGGCGATGCGGGTGTCCTGGATCAGATCTTTGACCAGGAAATTGTTCAGCGGCGGCAGGGCGACGGCACGGTCACCCATGACCTCGACTGCGGTTCCGCCAGAGCCGAAGGTGATCACCGGGCCGAACACCGGATCGCTGGTCACGCCTATCATCAGCTCGCGGCCATTCGGTTTGACGATCATCGGTTCGATCGAGACGCCGTCCATCTGCGCGTTGGGGCGGTTGTGCTGGATATTGTCGATGATGTGCTGGTAGGCGGCGCGGACTTCGTGCGCATTGTTCAGGTTGAGCAGCACGCCGCCGGCGTCGCTCTTGTGCGTGATGTCAGGTGAATTGACTTTCATCGCCACCGGGAAGCCCAGTTGCTGCGCGATCAGCAGCGCTTCGTTGGGCGAATGCGCGACCATGGTTTTTGCGACCGGGATGTTGAACGCCGACAGCAAGGCCTTGGATTCCATCTCAGTCAGCACCTTGCGGTGCTCCTGCATCGCGCCCTCGATGATCAGCCGCGCGCTTTCCACATCCGGCTCGACGTGGTGCGGCGAGAACGGGCCGGGCATCTGCATCAGCAACTTCTGGTTGCGGTAGTAAGCGGACAGGTGCGAGAACACTTCCACCGCCGGTTCCGGCGTGCGGAAGTGCGGCTTGTGCGCCTTGGCAAACGCATCACGCGCCGCTCCGACTTGCGTCTCGCCCATCCAGCAGGTCAGCAGCGGCTTGCTGTGCGAGTTGGAAAGCGCTATCAGCGCTTGCGCCGATTCCAGCGGTTTGGTCATCGCCTGCGGGGTGAGTATCGCCAGCACGCCGTCCACATTGTCATCTTCCAGACAGGCTTTGACGGCATGATGGTAGCGGTCTGCCTGGGCATCGCCGATGATGTCCACCGGATTGCCGTGCGGCCAATTCGGCGGCAGATACTGGTTGAGATATTCGATCGTGGCGTCCGACAAGGTGGCCATCGCGAGTCCCAGATCGGCGGCGCGATCGGCCGCCATCACGCCGGGTCCGCCGCCGTTGGTGACAATGGCGAGGCGGTTGCCGACCGGACGGAAGCCGCACGACAGAGCCTTGGCGGCGGTGAACAGTTGTGTGACGGTCTGCACGCGCACCACGCCGGCGCGGCTGACGGCCGCATCGAACACATCGTCCGCGCCGACCAGAGATGCGGTATGCGACAGCGCAGCCCTGGAGCCGGCGGCATGGCGTCCGACCTTGACCAGGATCACCGGCTTGATGCGCGCGGCGGCGCGCAGTGCGCTCATGAAACTGCGCGCATTGCGGATGCCTTCGATGTACATCAGGATGCTGGTGGTGTTGGCGTCGGACACCAGATAATCCAGTATCTCGCCGAAATCCACATCGGTCGAGGAGCCCATCGACACCACGCTGGAAAAGCCCACATCGTTGCTTTGCGCCCAGTCCAGAATTGCGGTGCACAGCGCGCCAGACTGAGAAACGAACGCGATGTTGCCGGGGTTCGCGCCGCCCTTGTTAAAGGTGGCGTTCAGGCCGATGGAGGGGCGCATGATGCCCAGGCAATTCGGGCCGATCAAGCGGATGTTGTAGCGGCGCGCTGTTTCCAGCAGTTGGCGCTCCAGCGCCGCGCCTTCTGCGCCTGCCTCACCGAAACCGGCAGTGATGATGACCGCCGCCTTCACGCCATGGATGCCGCATTCCTCGATGATGCCCGGCACGGTCTGCGGCGGCGTGGCGATCACCACCAGATCGACCGGTTCGCCGACGTCGGCGATCGAAGCATAGGCGCGTTTGCCTTGCACCTCCGGGTGTTTAGCGTTAATCGGATAAAGCGTTCCCTGAAAGCCGTTTTCCAGCATGTTCTTGAATACGATCTGCCCGACCGAGTCGGTACGGTCGCTGGCGCCAAACACCGCGACCGACTTGGGTGAAAATAGAGTGCTGAGGTAGTGCTTGCCCATGATTTACGATCCTGGCTGCGGAGATGTTTAGTATGATAGCACTGTCGTATTGGTTGCTCCCTTCTCCCGCAGGCGGGAGAAGGGCGGGGGATGAGGGGCTGTGGGTACATATGTATTCCATTGCACAAACCCTCACCCCAAACCCTCACCCCAACCCCTCTCCCGCCTGCGGGAGAGGGGCATGACGGATCAATATATGCAAACCGCCTACATCACCCACCCCCTGTGTCTCAAACACGACATGGGCGACAATCACCCGGAATCTCCGGCGCGCATCCATGCCATCGAGGACCAGTTGATCGCCGCCGGCATGATGGACTATCTGCAGCGCCATGAAGCGCCGGAAGCGACGCGCGAGCAGTTGTTGCGTGTGCATGATGCGGACTATGTCGATTTCATTGCATCCAGTGCGCCATCACAAGGCATCGTCGAAATTGATGCCGACACTTTGATGAACCCATACACATATCCGGCAGCGTTGCGCGCGGCGGGAGCCGTGGTGCTGGGCGTGGATCTGGTCATGGGGAAAAAGGCCGAGAATACCTTTTGCAACATCCGCCCGCCCGGCCACCATGCCGAGCGCGCGCGTGCGATGGGATTCTGCATTTTCAACAATGTCGCGGTCGGCGTGGCGCATGCGCTGGAACATCACGGCTTGCAGCGCGTCGCGATAGCGGATTTCGACGTGCATCACGGCAACGGCACGGAATATATCTTTCACGACGAACCGCGCGTGATGCTGTGCTCCACTTTTCAGCATCCTTTCTATCCCTATGCCGGAACCGACAGCGGCAACGACCATATCATCAACGTGCCGCTGGCCGCAGGAACCGGCGGGGAAGGATTTCGCGCCGCCGTCATGCGGCACTGGCTGCCCGCGCTGGAACGCTTTCAGCCGGAGTTGCTGCTGGTCTCGGCGGGATTCGACGCGCACCGCGACGATGACATGGCCATGCTGCGCCTCACCGAATCAGATTACGCGTGGGTGACCAAGGAGATAAAACGCATCGCGGAAAAATATGCGCAAGGCCGCATCGTATCGGCGCTTGAAGGCGGCTATGAGCTGCATGCGTTGGCTCGAAGCGCGCTGGCGCACATCAAGGTGCTCAGTGAGTTGTGAGTTTTCGGGTTGTTCAGGGTGCCTCTGACTAATCTTGGTTTTGTCATTCCGGCGAAGGCCGGAATCCAGGTTCGTAGGATGGGTGGAGCGTAGCGATACCCATCAATTTGTTAACGTGAAACGATGGGTATCGCTATGCTCCACCCATCCTGCTTTTTGTTCAGGGCGAACGGATTATGTATTTGGTGTTTCCTCTAGTTTTCTACCACCCACTGCGGATTCCACACCACCTCCCACAGATGCTCATCGGGATCCTGAAAGTAGCCCGCATAACCGCCCCAGAAAGTATCCTGAGCCGGTTTGACGATAACTGCACCGGCATGTTTCGCTTGCGCCATCACTGCATCGACTTCTGCCTTGGACGAGACGTTATGTCCGAGTGTGAGTTCAGTGGCGCTTGGGCTGCCCAGCGGAAGGCCGGTATCGAGGGAGATGCTCTTGCGTGGCCAGATTGCAAGTTTCAAGCCGGCCTGCAAATCAAAGAACGCCACCGCGCCATATTCAAACTCTGTACCGAGGATGCCTTCGGTTCTTAGCCCAAGGCCATCACGGTAGAACCGCAGCGACCTCTCCAAATCGTTCACGGCTATGGTAATGACAGTGATTCGAGGTTTCATCTGAGATGCCCCACCGTCAGTTTTGTAGGGTGCAATAAGCGTAGCGCATTGCACCGGATGGTTAGGATGAGGAAAAGATTAATACGGCGCAATGCGCTGCGCTTATTGACGCCCTACGGTGTGTGCGCCTTACGCGAGTTTCGCCATGAATCCGCAGGCTCGCCGTCACTCTCCGCCGAATCGAGTTCGTTATCCTGCGGACTGCCAGTTCGCTTCCGGTTGCTCTCCACCCCGCCTCGCGACGACGCAGTTACCTTCAGCTACGGAGTCTTGGCTTGCTCAGACACGGACTTTCACCGTGCTGTTTGTGCGCCTTCACGGGCGCACGGACACCGGCCTTCGCCGGTGTGACGGGCTTAGCTAGAAGCTCCTTAGATTTTTTCCCTTAGCTCATCGAGAAACACTCTGGTTTCCTCAGGTTCGGCGAGTATCGCGCCGCTGATCCAGAACACATCTTCGGCGCGGCTGCCGAGTGTGTTGATCTTGGCGCGGTGCAGGCGGATGTCGTGCTGGTCCATGATCAGCGCGATGCGCGCCAGTAGTCCCGGCCTGTCTCCGGCGATCAGCGACAGCACATACATTCCCTTGTGGTCCGGCTTGATCTCGACCTCGGTGCTGATCGGAAAGTGCTTGAGCTGGCGGCTGACGCGTCCCGTCGCGGCGGGCGCGATCGGTTTCGCCTGCGTGATCTGCTGCGTAAGTTCGAATTCGATGTAGGTCATGATGTCGCGATATACCGTTTTGCTGCGCGTTGCTTCCATGATCTGGAAGCTGTTCAGCGCGTAGCCGTGCTGGGTGGTGTGTATCTTGGCCTCGACGATGGTGTAGTTCATGCGCGCAAAAAAGACGCAGATGCGCGCGAACAAGGCGCGCTGGTCAGGGCAATACACCATCACCTGCAAACCTTCCCCGGTACGGCTCAGGCGCGCCTTTACGATAGCGGTGGCGGTATTCACCTTGAATGCCAGCAGGCGGGTATGCCAGGCAATTTCCTGCGCCTCGTGATCCAGAAAATAACTGTCGTCGAGCTGCGCCCATAACAGTTGGTAGGTGTCCGGCGGCATCGCATAAAGATTGAGCGTGGTGGTTGCTGCGCGGCGAATCTCGCCGAGTTGATCGGCTACCCTGCCGTCGCGCAGGTAGCGGCGCGTCTGGCGAAACAGGTCTTCAATCAATTTGGCTTTCCAGGCATTCCATACTTTCGGGCTGGTGCCGCGCACGTCGGCAACCGTCAATAGATACAGCGCGACCAGATAGCGGTCGTTCTTGATCTTTGCTGCGAATTTGCCGATCACATCGGGGTCGGACATGTCCTGTTTTTGCGCGGTGGCGGAAAGGCTGAGATGCTGCTCGACCAGCCACACGATCAGCTCGGTGTCGTCGTGGCTGAGCTGGTGCAGCTTGCAAAATGCGCGTGCATCTTTTTTTCCGAGCTGCGAGTGATCGCCGCCCCGCCCCTTGGCGATATCGTGGAACAACCCGGCGATATACAGCACTTCGGGGCGGGCGAATTTGCCGAGTAATTGGGCGCACAACGGAAACTCATGGAAGTGTTGCGGCACTGAGAAGCGGCGCAGGTTGCGCACTACCATCAGGATGTGTTCATCCACCGTGTAGACATGGAACAGGTCGTGCTGCATCTGCCCGACGATGCGCCCGAATGCGGGAATGTAGGCGCCGAGGATGCCGTATTGATTCATCCGCCGCAGCGCGTGAAGAACCCCTTGCGGCTGGCGCAGGATTTCCATGAAGCGTGCCCGGTTCAGCGGGTCTTTGCGGAATGCCGCATCGATTTGGTGCTGCGCGCGCCAAAGCGCGCGCAGCGTTTTTGCGCTGAGATCGGTCAGCTCGGGGTGTTGCTCCATCAGCAGAAATAACTCGAAGATCGCCGAGGGAGTTTTATCAAATAAACTCTTATCGTGTGGAGGTGATAAATCCCCCCCAGCCCCCCTTTTTCTAAGGGGGGAGGTGTCGTCTGTTCCTTCGCGGATATCCAGCAATGTTCCGACTACCATAAATCGTTCGTTCAGCGGATGCACCGTAGGCGTTTCGTGGAACAAATGGTCGTGCAGGTTTTGCAGCAGGATGGTGTTGAATTGGAGCACCGCCCTTTTAGTCTGGTAATAGCGCTGCATCAAGTGTTCGCTGGCGCGGCGGTTGGCCGATGCGGCGATGCCCATTTGCTCCGCGAGCGAGGTCTGGAATTCGAATATCAATCGGTCTTCGCGCCGTTTGGCAAGGTAGTGCAAACGGATGCGCAGCGTTTGCAGCAGCGTGTCATGCCGTGCGATCTGGCGCGCTTCAGCTGGTGTGATCAGGCCGGCATCGGCGAGATCCGCCCAGCGCGTGGCTATTCCCGCCGCGCGGCAGATCCAGGTGACGGTTTGCAGGTCGCGCAGTCCGCCCGGACTTTCCTTGAGATTGGGTTCAAGATTGAAATCGGCATCAAGGAAACGTTTATGCCGCTGCTGTTGTTCACGCTGTTTGGCGGAAAAAAACCTGCGCAGGTCGAGGTGCTGACGCACGGCGTCGTGCAGTTCCCTGAACAGGTTCGCATTGCCGGTGAGCAGGCGCGCTTCAAGCAGGTTGGTCTGTACGGTGATGTCGGCCGATTCGTTCAGGCATTGCGCCACGGTGCGGATGCTGTGACCGACTTCCAGGCCGATGTCCCACAGCACCCCGATCAGGTCGTGCAATTTTTGCTGCAAGACTGAATCCGGTTCTCCATCCAGCAGGATCAGCAGGTCGATGTCCGACTTTGGATACAGCTCGCCACGTCCGTAGCCGCCCACAGCCACGAGCGAAATGCTGTCCGGCATGGCGATATTCTGCCAGACACGGCGCAGATATTGGTCGATAAGCCGGCTGTGCGCGCTCAGCAAGCGTGCTGATTTTCCATGCAACAAGTAGTTTTGTTCAAGAGCCAGCCGATCGCTGCGCAATGACTCGCGCAACCCGGCTGTTTGATCAGTTTTCCGGTGGGGGAGGGCAGCCATCGGAAAGAGTCAACACTTCGAAGCCGGTGCCGGTGACCAGTATGGTGTGTTCATATTGCGCCGACAGGCTGTGGTCTTTGGTGACGACAGTCCAGCCGTCGCCGAGCTTTTTGATATCAGCCTTGCCGGCATTGATCATCGGCTCGATGGTGAAGGTCATGCCCGCTTCGAGTCTCAATCCGGTGTTCGTGCGGCCGTAATGCAGCACTTGCGGCTCTTCATGGAATTTCCTGCCGATGCCGTGCCCGCAATACTCGCGCACCACGCTGTAGCCCAGCGGCTCGACAAAACTCTGGATAGCATGGCCGATGTCGCCAAGATACCCGCCCGGTTTTACCGCGCGTATGCCCCGCCACAGCGCTTGCCAGGTGACATCGCATAACCGTCTGGCCTGAATGGAAGGTTCTCCGACAAAGAACATGCGGCTGCTGTCGCCGTGATAACCGTCCTTGATGACGGTGATGTCCAGATTGACGATGTCGCCGTTCTTGAGCGCCTTGTCGCTCGGCACGCCGTGGCATACCTGATGGTTGATCGAGGTGCAGATGGATTTCGGATAAGGCCTGTGTCCGCCGGGCGCATAGTCAAGCGGTGCAGGGATGCCGTGCTGCACATTCACGATCAGGTCATGGCAGAGCTGGTCCAGCTCGTTGGTGGTGACGCCTGCCTTGACAAACGGGGTGATGTAATCGAGCACCTCGCCGGTGAGGCGTCCGGCGATGCGCATCTTCTCGATTTCCTGGGGTGTTTTGATGGTGATGGACATGGCTTAAATCGGGTTAACCTGGAGAAAGCAGTTGTCCACGAAAGGCACGAAAAATACGAAATGAGGTAAACAGGCATTCCGCCGAAAGGCGGAGGCTCGCAAAAATTCAAAGTGCCTCATGTTGCGAAGTGATACCCAATGGGTGAGTCGCCGAACCTCTGCAACAACTGTTTACATTTCGTGACTTTCGTGTTTTTCGTGGACGAATTGCCGTTTTCGGTGGGGGATCAGCGTCCGGAAAGATATTCCGAGACAGCTTCTATTTCAGCATCGGACATGTTTTGGGCGATGCGGGGCATCATGCCGGAATGATCGTTACCTCGAAAACCGCTTCTGAAGTCTTTCATTTGCTTTACTGTGTATTCCTTGAATTGGCCGCCCAGCACAGGAAACAGGTTGTTGTTCAGCGGCTCGCCCTTGCCGTTCTCTCCATGGCACTTCACACAGCGAAAGACGCCCTTTTCGGCGATTCCTTCATAATATATTTTTCTCCCGGCCTCATTTGGCACCGACTTTCCGGTCATCATTTTCTGGCTGGCAAAATAGGCCGCGATGTCGTGTAAATCCTGGGAATCCTCTACGGTCAGGGCTATTTCATTCATGGTTTCGTTGATGCGGGAAAGGCTCTGGAAGTTGCGCACCTGTTTCTGGGTGTAGTCGGCCCATTGGCCGGCGAGTTTGGGATAAATCGGCATGACGCTGTTGCCGTCTTCGCCATGACAACCCTGGCACAATTCCGATTTTTCCTTGCCGGCTACCGGATCGCCGGCGCCGATGCGTTGCTTGATCTCCGAAGGATTATCACCGGCAAAGGCGGCGGTTGACGCGAGCAGCGCCACGGCCAGAGCGGCGGCAATCCTGTTATTGTAGAGCAGCATGCATTTCCCTTGAAGCCTGTGTCATCCGGCGCAATTGTTTCTTATAAGCGTTGCTGCGTCAATTTTTCTTTTGCCAATTTTCTTTTGCCAATATATTTCTCAATAGTCGGCATCACGCCAATCAGGCAGCGTTGGCGGTTCACTGATAGCGCAACGCCTCTATCGGATCAAGCTGTGCGGCCTTGCGTGCCGGATAAAAACCAAAGAAGATGCCTACCGTTGCCGCGACGCTGAATGCCACTACGACCGAGCTTCCCGAAATGATGACCATCGTGTCGGTCAACTGGTTGACCAGCAGCGCGCCGCCTATTCCCAACAGCAGGCCGATGAAGCACCCGACCACCGAAATGATGATGGCTTCCAGCAGGAACTGGGTGAGGATGTCGCGTTCGCGCGCGCCGATGGCCATGCGGATGCCGATCTCGCGGGTGCGCTCGGTAACGGACACCAGCATGATATTCATGATGCCGATGCCGCCCACCAGTAGCGAAACCGAGGCGATCGCGCCGAGCAGCAGCGACATGATGCGCGTGCTTTCTGCGGCTGAATCGGCCATCGCGGTGAGGTTGCGCAGGAAGAAATCATTTTCCATGCCTTCGCGCAACCGGTGTCGCTGGCGCAGCAGCTCAATCATGGATTTTTCCACTGTGGGCATAATCTCCTGGGTGGCGGCCTTTACCATGACCATGCGCACCGAGCCTGGGAACTGCGTGCCGAACACCTGGCGTTGCGCTGTGGTGAGCGGGATGATGATGGTATCGTCCTGGTCGCGCCCGTCCATACTTTGTCCTTTGCCCGCCAGTGTGCCGAGAATAACGAAGGGTCTTTGCTGGATGCGGATGGTTTTGCCGACCGGATTGTCGTCGCCGAACAGGTTTTGTGCGGCTGTCTTGCCGATCAGTGCGACGCGCGTGGCGGAACGCACATCCGAGGCGGTGAAGGCAGAACCGGAGGCGATCGTCCAGGAGCGCGCGTCGAAATAGGTCGGCGTCGTGCCGATGATGGATGTGTTCCAGTTGTTTGGCCCATAGACGATTTGCGCGTTGCCGGGATGAATAGGCGCGGCGGATTCCACGCCGGGCAGTTCGGCGATGGCATCGGCATCTTCGACGGTCAAGGTATTGCCGCTGCCGCTGCCGGAGCGCGCACCGCTTGTCGAAGTGTACCCGGCGCGCAATATAAACAGGTTGCTGCCCAGCGCGCTGATGGTCTGCTTGATGGCGTATTGCGCGCCCTCCCCAATGGACATCATCAGCACCACCGCGCCGACGCCGATCACCATGCCGAGCATGGTCAGCAGAGTGCGCAGCCGGTTTGCGCCCATCGCGCGCCAGGCTTCGCCGAGCATCGCAAAAAATCCAGATTTCATCTCAACTGCTGTGTTGCGGAAAAAATTTCTTGCTTGCATATAACCAATATGCGGCGCGGCGAAATTTTTTCCGCGCCTTGCATTTGGGCGAACTCTGAATTTTTTGGTGTCTCCATCATATTGAAACCTCCTTCGTAGGCTTGTCGCTGACGATGCGCCCGTCGAAGAACCGCACCTGGCGCTTGGCATGACGGGCGATGTTCTCTTCGTGCGTGACCAGTACGATGGTGATGCCTTCACGGTTCAGTTCCTCAAACAACTTCATGATTTCATCGCCGGTCTGACTGTCGAGATTGCCGGTGGGTTCGTCTGCAAGGATCAGGCGCGGGCGGTTGACCAGGGCGCGCGCAATCGCCACGCGTTGTTGCTGGCCACCGGAAATCTTGCTGGGCAGGGAGGCCGCTTTATCGGCCAGCCCCACTTTGGCAAGCAGTTCGTGTGCCCGTTGATGGCGTTCCTCGCGCACCAGTCCGCAATAGATCAGCGGCAGCGCGACGTTGTCCAGCAAAGACATGCGCGGCAACAGGTTGAATCCCTGGAACACGAAACCGATGGTGCGGTTACGCAGCAAGGCCAGTTCGTCCTTGCCCAATTCGGCGGCGCTGCGGCCGTCCAGCAGGTAGCGTCCGGCGCTGGGCTTGTCGAGACAGCCGAGGATGTTCATGAAGGTGGACTTGCCTGAGCCGGACGGTCCCATCACCGCGACGAATTCGCCGGCGGCAATATCGAGGCTGACATCTTTCAATGCCGGAAACAGTCCGGCGGAAGTCTCGTAGGACTTGTGCAGGTCTTCGATGCGAATGACTGGTTCGGCCATCAGAACCTCATGCGCAGCGGCGACGAGCTGCCCTGGGCGTTAGATGTCAGCGCTTCGCCCACGACGGCCTGGTCTCCTTCCTTCAAGCCGCCACGGATAATTTCGGTATTGCGGTTGTCGGTAATGCCCGTCGATACGCTGACCGGCGTCAATTTGCCTTGTTCCAGCACATGGATTTTGCCGGGAAACCCGTCTTGGCCGGATCGGGCGGTATTGTCCTTTGTCTTTCCGCCGGGAGGCGCGCTGCTTTTGCCGCTGTTGGCCGGCTTGAAGCGCAGCGCGGCATTTGGGGCCAGCAGCACGCCCTTGCGTTCCGCCACCGTAATGCTGACATAGGCAGTCATGCCGGGCAGCAGGGTTTTTTCCGGGTTATCAACGTTGATCACCACGTCGTAGGTGACCACATTTTGCTGAGTAACCGGGTTCAGGCGTATTTGCGCAACCTCGCCCTGGAAACGTTTATCCGGAAAGGCATCCACTGTGAAATGCACAGTTTGCCCGACGCGGATGCTGCCTATGTCAGCCTCGGCAAAATTGGCATCAATCTGCATTTTGGATAAATCCTGCGCGATCTTGAACAGCGTCGGAGTCTGCAAACTGGCGGCAACGGTCTGGCCGACATCCACCGAACGATCGATCACTACGCCTGAAACCGGCGAACGGATCACCGAATAGGCAAGATTGGCGCTGTCTTTTTCCACAGTCGCCTGCGTCAATTGCAATTGCGCCTCGGCGGCCTTTTTGGTTTGCACCGCCGTATCCAGTTCCTGGCGGGATACATATTCCAGGGCGAACAAGCTGCGCATGCGCGCCTCGTTGGCAGTGGCCAGTTCCAGCGAGGCTTCGGCGCTGCGCATACTGGCCATGCTCTGTTTCTGTTGCGCGGCAAACAGGGCGTTATCGAGCTCCAGCAATATCTGCCCCTTTTCGACCTTGCTGTTGAAGTCCACATAGAGTTTCTTCACCGTGCCGGAAACCTGCGTGCCGACACTCACCAGTGTCACCGGATTTATCGTGCCGTTGGCGGAGACGGTCTGGCTGATATCGCCTTTTTCCAGTACCTGAAAGCGATATTGCTTATCGGGGACAGTTCCGGTAAACAGCCGGTAAGCGGCGAATCCAGCCGCGATGACGGCAACTGACAGAATGGTCAATGCCAGGGGGGATCGGAATAGTTTTTTCATGGTCGGATGCCTGTCAGTTCTATTGGTCGTTTTTCTGGCCGTTTTTTTGGGGAGGAGTATCGCCGGGATTTTGACCGCTGGCATCCGGCAAGGTTTGCAACAGGCTTGTATCCAGACTGCCCATTGCCTGTGCAAGCGCGGCGCGGCTGACGTTCCAGTCAAAGTTGGAACGGATACGTTGTTGACGCGCATTGGCCAAAGCGCTTTGCGCATTCAGCACATCCAGCATGCTGCCCACGCCGGCCTTGTAGCGGCCGAGCGCGACATCCCCGGATTGCCCGGCGCTGTTCAGCAAGTCAGCGGTGGTGCGCAATGATTGCGTAGCAGTAGTCAGGCGCTGATAAGCCGTCCAGACATCCAGCGCCACTTGCAGGCGCAACTGCTCGAACCGGGCATTCCTTGCATCCGTTTGCGCCTCGGCAACACGGACCCGATAGGCCGGCGCAAAGCCGGAGAAGATCGGCACATTCAAATTGATGCCGATAGTTGACCCGCGCGAGCTGGCGCCGGCGATATTGTTCTGGTCTGCCGAAGCTATCAAGGAAATGGTTGGCCTGTCTGCCGCACGAGCCGCATCAGCGCTGGCTTCCGCAGCCCTGACTTGCGCAGCGGCGGCTTGCAGGTCCGGGCGGCGCTGGCGGGCTTCTTCGATCAGTTCAGTTATATCACGTTCAAAAATATCCAGAGACTCCCCCTCTCCCATCTCCCGCGAGGGGAGAGGGGTGCCTTCGCCCCCTCTCACTTGAGATGAGATGGCTGGGGAGCTGGAGCGGGAAGCAGGAAATTCTCCTGCAGCAACCAAAGGCACATTCAGGTTGGCATCCAGGCCAAGCATATTTGCCAGTGTCCCTCGAGCGTTCTTCAAATTGCCGTCGGCGGTGATCCGGTCCAATGTGGTCTGTGAATAAGCCGTTCGGGCCTGCAATTTGTCGGCAAGTGTTGAGCTTCCGGTGGAATAACGCGCTTCAGCGGCAGCCATGCTCTCCTTGGCGGCACTTTCCGATTCTATTGCCGCGTCGAGCGCGGCATTTGCCGCCTGAGTCTGGTAGAAGGCCTGCACCGCAGCGAGGAATATCGCTTGCACCGTGCTGTCCTGCGTTGCACTTGCTGCGGCGAGCAACTGTCGCGAATTTTCCAGATTGGCGGCGCGCGATCCAAAGTCATAAAGCAGGTAGGAAAGCGTCACGCCAACATTGCGTTGCTCCACCCTTGGAGTATTTCCTGTTTTTATGCGATTGTCAGAAGCATCCAGACTGACACTGGGCAGATAACCCGCCTTGCTCACGCCAACCTGCGCAGCCTGCGCTCGTGAATTTGCCCACACCTCGCGGGTTTGCGGGTTGTTGCACAAAGCCAGGTTGACCACTTCCAGCAGATTGAGCGCGCCATTCGGCATGGCCTCCGCACACGGGTCGCCAACCGTGTCTTCTGCGCGCAACGCGGGCCGCTTCGACGGGCTCAGGACAGGCCGCTTCGTCAGGCTCCCGGTATCGAACGGGTCGAGGCCTTCCCCGGCCATAGCCGAACCGCAGCAAAGGCCAAGCAGTGTATAAACGATGTGACGATGCAAATGATGCGGCATGAAAATGAAATGGACTCCAGGCGAACTGATTGTGGAAAAGATTGATAAGTATCGGCGATTCGTGATTTCCGGGCAATGATTGTTTTGCAACGAATTGTTTTTGCTTGCCTGGTATCTCGAGCGCCTGGCTGCGCGGGGATGATACGCCGAATACAAATTATTTTGATTTTCGGGCAACTTTGATACAATGCGCGGGCTTTTTTGAACTTTAATCAAGGGTGGGAGAGATAAATGTCAATTGAACAACGCGTTAAAAAGATCGTTGCCGAGCAACTGGGCGTGAACGAGTCTGAAGTCAAGAACGAATCTTCTTTCGTAAACGATCTGGGAGCGGATTCTCTGGATACAGTCGAGCTGGTGATGGCGCTGGAAGAAGAGTTCGAATGCGAAATCCCCGATGAAGACGCAGAAAAAATCACCACCGTACAGCAAGCCCTGGACTATGTCCTGGCGCATCAAAAGTAATTTCATTCCTTCCCCGTTTGTCCATCTTTTTTGCTTGGCGGAGTCAGTTTGCCTAAACGTAGAGTCGTCATAACCGGGCTGGGGGCTATTTCCCCGGTCGGGATAGGGATTCCGGCGAACTGGCAGAACATTGTCGCGGGAAAGTCCGGCATCACCAGAATCACACGCTTCGATGCCAGCGCGATGGCAGCGCAGGTCGCCGGCGAAGTGAAGGATTTCGACGTCACACAATTTCTTTCCGCCAAGGATGCCCGCCGCATGGACAGGTTCATCCATCTTGGCCTGGTGGCCGGCATGGAGGCATTCAAGGATTCCGGCCTGACTGTCAACGAACAGAATGCCGAGCGTATCGGCGTGAACATCGGTTCGGGCATCGGCGGCCTGCCGATGATCGAGGATACGCATAACGATTACCTGGCCGCAGGGCCGCGCAAGATTTCGCCGTTCTTTATTCCGGGCACCATCATCAACATGATCTCCGGCAATCTGTCCGTGATGTATGGATTGAAGGGACCGAACCTGGCGATGGTCTCTGCCTGCACCACCGGCACGCATTGCATCGGAGAATCGGCACGCATCATCGAATACGGCGATGCGGACGTGATGATCGCCGGCGGCTCCGAAGCGGCTGTATGCGCACTGGCGGTGGGAGGTTTTTCTTCTGCCCGCGCGCTCAGCACGCGCAACGATGATCCGGCCACGTCCAGCCGCCCCTGGGACAAGGACAGGGATGGTTTTGTGATAGGCGAAGGCGCCGGCGTGATGGTGCTGGAAGAATACGAGCATGCAAAGGCGCGCGGCGCAAGGATCTATGCCGAGCTGGCCGGATACGGCATGAGCGGCGACGCCTACCATATCACCGCCCCGAATACCGATGGCCCCAGGCGCAGCATGCTGAACGCGTTGCGCAACGCCGGGCTGAATCCGCAGGACGTGCAGTACGTCAACGCCCACGGCACCTCGACGCCGCTGGGCGACAAGAACGAGACCGACGCGATCAAGCTGGCATTTGGCGATCATGCCCGCAAGCTGGTGGTGAATTCCACCAAGTCGATGACCGGCCATTTGCTGGGCGGAGCGGGCGGGGTAGAGTCAGTGTTCTGCGCGCTGGCGGTACACCACCAGATTTCGCCGCCGACCATCAATATCTTCGAGCAGGATCCCGAGTGCGATCTGGACTACTGCGCGAATGTCGCGCGCGACATGAAGATCGATGTTGCGGTGAACAACAACTTCGGTTTTGGCGGGACCAACGGCACATTAGTATTCCGTAAGATTTAGTTTCTCTTTAGGGTGCCTCCAAAAATGCTGGTCAACGGCAAGCAAGGCAATCTGATCAGCATCCGGGATCGTGGTCTTCTCTATGGCGATGGCGTGTTCCGCACCCTGCGCGCATCCGGCGGACACGCATTGCACTGGCCGCTGCACTATCAAAAACTCCAGCATGACTGCGCCTCGCTGGGCATTGCCTGCCCCGATCTCGCGTTGCTTTCCGCCGAGTTGAACAACTTGCTCGATCTGCACCCCGATGGAGCGATAAAACTGATCGTCACGCGGGGACAGGGAATGCGCGGTTACGCACCGCCGGCTCGCTCTGAACCAACAATAATATGGGATGTTTCCCCATTGCCCGATTATCCGGATGACTGGGCGACAAGCGGAATCAGGGCGCGCCTGTGCCAGCTGCGCCTGGGTCAACAGCAGCATCTTGCGGGCATCAAGCATCTCAACCGCCTGGAGAACGTGCTGGCGGCAGGCGAGTGGAACGACGCGGACATTGCGGAAGGGTTGCTGATGGATGTGGCGGGCAATGTCATCTCGGGCACCCGCAGCAATTTGTTTGCGGTCTCGCAAGGCAAACTGATCACCCCGGACCTGTCGCGTTGCGGCGTGGCGGGTGTGCAGCGCGACCGCGTGATAGCCTGGGCGGCAAAGAACAGTATGCCGCTGCAAATACGCGACATCAGTCTGGATGAAGTCCTGCGTGCCGGTGAATTGTTTGTGGTGAACAGTATCATTGGTTTGTGGCCGCTGCGCGAACTGGAGCAGAATCACTGGACTGACTTTCCAATCGCCGCGCAAGTTCGCCAGAGTCTTGAAGAAACAGACGCATGACTCATAGAAAAACTATTGATACCTGTAGGAGCGGGCCATGCCCGCGAGCCTTTAGGTCGCGGG
>JANLIB010000258.1 GCA_024653675.1 Gallionella sp.
GGTATCTACTAGCTAGCATGCGAGCGAAAACTGGTCTAGTCGTATCTGTGAGGTGCGCTAGAGGCTTTCCGGCATTCATTGCCAGAAGACCTGCCCGAGTGTTAGCCGGATAGTCTAGGGCGTCTTGATCCATCATGTGACCTTTTTTGTCATTATGTGCCGTTTTGCGCACTCAATCTAACTCAATGAATTGTTGTGGAATTGCGCTGAATCCCTGATTTTACCTGACGCTCAGCGTCACTTTGACTTGTTTGCCACATTTGTGGATATTGTGCTAAGTTCTTGATTCATGCGCTATTGCGTATATATTCTCAATCTGGCACACGATATGCTTATAGAAGGGTGCAGACAAATAGGAGAAACAGAATGAAACTACGCGACGAATCCAAGCCAGTCAGAAATTTCCCAAGCTACAAGGTCAATCCTAACATCAAGATATGCCAACAATGCGGCACGCGTTTTGTCTCACCCCTGCTTATTTGCTCAAGCTGCGTTGACCGTAATTCTGCAAAAGACGAGCAAATGCGCACATACAACGCGTGGGGAGCGCGAGATCCAATCAGCGGCTTGATTGTCCGCTAACCCTTTCCCCCGCGCCTGCTCAAGCGGGCGTCTCGGAAAACTGGCCTAGCAGATTCTAGGCGACTACAGGAGGCAATCGTGATTAAAAAACATGGCGTTACAGTATATTCATCCGATGAAACAGCGGCGCGCTATGGCCTGACCAAAAAACAGGATAAATACCCGTTTTATTGCGATGGCGAAATACGCGAATATTCCAGCGGCCAGCCTTTGGCTAACGATTACTCTGGCATGTGCGTATCCAACGGCGCACTGTTCGAGACGTGGCTTGAGTGCGGCGAGCGCGCTTGGCTCTGCGTCCAGCATCAATACCACATCTAGATTCCCCTGCCGATTCTCACGAGTCGGCTTTGGAAACAGCCGCTAGACTGAATCTAGCTAACTCTTAGGGGAACAGAATGCTTACTGAACATGGATATGACGACACAGAAAAAGTTCTTACCCGCGATCAGTGGGACGTCGCTACAACTGAACAGCGTTCAGGCTTTATTGCTGAAGGCTATTCCGTACTACCGCCTGAGTCAGTAGAAAATGTATCCTTTGCGATAAAGGAGCTTGTCAGGTTGCGCCTTGTGAAAGCAAAATTGCGCGCTGCGTTAGATTATCTTGCGCTCAGCACAAGCCCTGGCGGACAGTGGCAAAATCAAGAAATATGCTCTTTTGTCCGCGCCATAATCGCTGAATCAAAAGGTGAATAAATGGACGGTTCATGGGAGGACGGGAAATTCGTGTTAGCGTCCACGAAACAAGCACAAATTGACAACCTGCGCACAAAAAACGAAATACTCTTAGACGCATTACAGTTTTTCGTTGGTGTATGTGACACATCCCCTCCAATAAAGTTTATACAGCGCATCGGAATAGCTTGCGACAAAGCCCGTGCAGCAATTAAGGTTACATCCACCTAATTTCGCGCGTAGCCTAAAACAACCGAAGGCCAGCACTGCGCTAACAGTACCGGCCTTCTAAACACTCAACAAACTTATAGGAGTTTGCAAAATGTCTAACCAAATCATAGCCGATCTGCGCAAGAACTGCATGGGAACAGTGTCGTTTAACGGCAAATTTGCCGGTATGCGCAAAGCTCAAAACTTCATCGTGTACCCAATGCACTCTGGCAACAGCACAGAAAGCGCGTTAGTCCAGTCTAATACTCGGATCGGGCGCATTCATCTGACGACCGGAGAAGTGCTTATGTCGCCAAGCCGTCAAGGCGGAAGCTATAACGTGCATTTGATGCTCGCCAAGCCTGCCGACGCGTTGTCGGCTGAAGAACTGCTACTGTTCAAGTCCGCGATATTCGCCACGGCAGACGGCAAAGCAGGCAACAACGCTATGCACGTTTTCACCGATAACAGCGCGGCGCTTGAAGTGTTCGGGCAGGTGCAATAATGAAAGCCAAACTTGAAGCATTCCGCGCCACACTCGAAGCGGCGCAACTACAAGGCCTGCTCGATCAGGGATACGACCCGGAGCGCCATCCGCACGCCGTCAAGGTGAAGATGGGACGCAAATACGCCAACGTTGATGTCGGTTGTCGCACATGGCCGGACGGGAAAGTGCTCGGCTCTGGTAAATACATGGTCGAACTCGAAACCGGCAATATCTACGGCATTAAGGCTTACGGCGTGATTCATCGCGGCCACTTCTACGGCACGCTCGACACGCTGGACGCTTACGACTGGCGCGGTTATACAGCCTTCAAACGTCAACTCAAAGAGGTGGCGTAATGTGCAACTGTGCAAGCTGTGAACTGACAGACTCCTACAGGCTCAAAGGCTTTGCAGCATGGCCTAAGGGCGAGCATATCAACCGCTCCGGCCGGAAAGATAAAGTCTATGCCGCACACTGGGCCTATTGCGGCGCGGAAGCATACCAAAAACGCGTCAAGCTGGATATGCGTATGCACCTCGGCGGGCGCTTTGTTTCCGCCAAGCAAACAGCTAACCGGGAAGCGTATCTAATCCCTTTACCCGACAATGATGTCTGGATTCCCATTTTCCAGTGGGAACGGGAAACGGGCGAAAACTATCTTGACCGATACCAGCAATTGAAAGCCGACAACGAACGCAAAGCAGCCTAAACCCTGCCATCACCTTACAGGAGCATGAAATGAGCAGATACGATGATCCAGATTCGCCAGACTACCGCGAGCACAATCTAGGCGACCCACGCGAAACCTTAGAGGAAAAAGAGTTTGCCGCTATGCGATCAAGCCGCGACGCCAATATGCTAGAGGCCGCTGAGCTTGGTATCCAATGCGACCGCCTTCGCGCCCTAAACGCTGAACTGCTGGCGGCGCTGCAACAAATAATGTCGCTTGAGCCATCGCCGGATATGCCTGACCGCAGCCAAGGTGTAGCTGAAGCTCAGTTTTACGCCCGCGCAGCCATAGAAAAGGCCCAATCATGAGCTGCCCGGTCCCGCTTCCTGATAATTGGCGCGATTTCGTTACTGATGAAGAACGCAGCCTAACTAATCGCTGGTCTATGTGGGGTAGCGACTGCATTCAGAAAGTCGGAAATAAATGGGATTCAAATGTCCCAAAAGCACCGCTATTCAAAACACGCAAAGCCGCTCATGACTTTCTGAGCACATTTGTATGCGACTCAATCCCGCTGCGCTGCCTTCAAAGAATCGAAAAAGAGGCCACCAAATGATGCCATTCGCAGATAAAAATGCGTTTGCAGACTGGCTGGATTCGCAAGACTTTTACGAACTCTGCCAATCCTACAGACACGCGCAGGACGTTACCCCAAAAGCAAAGGGGCTTCCGACAGCCGCCGGCGCGTTTGAAACACTAAAAGACGCAATATATACAAAGGCAACCAAATGAGCCGGGAATCACAGTTTCTAGATACGAAATTTACACTCGAATTTGATGAAACTGGAGGTTATGACTGCATGACCTCGGCTTGGATCATCCGGCGCAACGGAATCAAAATGGTTGCAATCGACCTAGCCGACTTCGGTCAAAGTCCGTGCGAATATGATTACAAATCAGCGGAAGCCGAAATACTTGCCAGGCTTATTCTAAAAACTGTTCAAAAGGCAATATCATGACCTACGAAACCGTCCCCGCCGCCGCCGCCCGCCTGGGCTGCTCGCGTCGTAACATCCTCGCCATGATCGCCAATGGCAGGCTCCACGGCTGCGTCAAGTTTGGCAAGGCTTGGCAGGTTCCGTTAGAGGCGATACCTGATCCGCCGCGAATGCCTGGGGCGAAGAAGCGCACATAAATCCGGCGAAGCAACGCGCTGGCAGGGCGCTTAAGTCTGCATCACTCGCTTTCAGGGCGAGGACATGGCTTTCCGTTACAGCGCGGTACTTCGTGCTTCCGGGTAAGGATCTGCTCCGCGCTGCGCCAGCCCCATCAGCTAGCCGATCAAGGCTTGGCGGCGGGTATCAGCGAAGAACCAAATAAGCGACTGGTTAGGCCAGTCAAGCCATTGGCGCAGGTCCGGCTGTCTATGGATAGGTGAGCGGATCGTCCAAATTTGTGCCGTGTAGTGCATCCGGCGCGGTAATGCGCCCGAAGGCTCCGCACTAACTGCTCTTGGGTGGGGCGAATCGTGCTGCCTGTAACGAGCCCGGCCTAGCCGGGTTATCGCTCAGTCGCGCACTTCCACGACACACCTTTGTCCCTATGGTTACTTTACGTTTGGCTGCTTCCGCGCCGCAGGCTAACGCATCGCCGGGTTTCCCACTCTAGCGGCCACAATCAGCCGTTTATTCGTCGCCATGCCACAAGGCTACATCTTGGCGCAGATGCCACTTACGGACGTGGAGCCCTGGAAAATGAAAAGGCCCGGCAACCTTGCGGCCCGGGCCTATCTTTCTAACCAATGCACCCCGAGCCTACGGGCTCAGGTATCTCAGCAAGTGCTGGAAGTCGAATTGTAGGAACACATATATACTTTTTTCCAGTGCGTTGCAAGCGGTTTTTAACCATTAGTTGTGCATCCCATAAAAACTTATCCCACCTATCGTATCCCAGGTGCAGGCGCTTGCAGCAGGTTTTGTAGGGGAACCGGCACACGTAGAACAGGAATAGCGCCTTTCTGTGGCCTTCGGGTACCCAGCGCATCAGCCTTTCAACCTCAAGCGCCTGTAGGGCGTCTATGGGCGGCAGGATTGGCATTGGTGGCGCTTCGCCCCAGTCGCCCCAGCCTGTTTGCGTCATATCCGGGCGTAGTTTCTTTCGATACCGCCATTCGATACTGGCGCAATGGCCCTGTACTGTGCGGCCCCGGACCCACCTGGACCAGTTCTCAAGCATCGCATGTATATCCCCGCTCATCGCACCAAGCTCGGAATCTTGTGGATTTCAGCGGCCCTTGCGCTCGCCGCCTCCATTTCGCGGCTCGGCTTGTAGTCCTTCCACTCGCGCACCTGGACGCCTTCGCTGACGTTCGCCAAGCCCTGCTTGAAATTATTCAGGGTGGACGTGAACTGGCTGTTGATCGAAATACCCTTTCCTTTCCCGGTGCGCTTTTTCATGCTGCCATCCTCCTTTGCTCTGCAACAAGCCGTTGCGTCTTTTCCAGCAAGCTCGCCTCGCTTCCGTACTCAAGCTCGAATGCTCTGCGCGTAGGATGGCGTGGAATCTTGCCCGATCCGCTTTGCGGATTCTTGTGGTGGCCTGGATCACATAACGGTATCGTGTTTAGGTGCCCAATTCGCCGGCCGCCGGACAAGATGTGGTGAACAGCAGCAGGCGCGCCGGGATAGCCTTGGATGTGGCAAACGACGCAGCCCAGGCGGACTATGGCGTCCATCCAGTCTTTTTCCTGCTTGTCGGGGGATTGCAGGCTCATGCCGGTATATCGTCCGCGCATCTATCGCTCATGCAGTAAGTGAAGTTGCCAAGCAACGTCAAGCTGTATCCCGTCACCGTTATCGGAAATCTGCCTCCAAGGACAATCGTTTCCTTCTTGAGATAGCCACTCTTTTCCAGTTCTCCGGCGAGTTTGCTTTTAGTCTGGAATATCCAAAGTCCCTCACCCGATACAGCACTATCAATCTGGGCGGCGAACACCTTTTCCAGCAAATCCAGTTCACGTTTATTCATGCCGCCCTCACATGAAATTGCACGCCAAGCCCCGCCCCATGCGCTTCTATAGCCGTCATATACAGCGCCATCCCGCGCACCAGAAGCTGCGTAGTGCTGCCGATAAGCCGTCTGTTCCCGTCCGGGTCAATGTCATATTTCCGGTATCCTTCTTTTGCCAGATCGGCAATGTCCGGGTCATCATCTTCGGGCAGGTATTTTTCCTTGAAGTACTCGTGCCAGGTAACGTCGGCGTACTGCCTACCCTGTACCCAGGCCTGCTCTGCAATATCGAACAGCGGACCGGACCACATAGCCGAATTCTGATCCAGCTTGCGGATTTTCCTTTCCTCGCGCAGCACCAGCTCAAGCGGCTTGTTAGGATCAAGCGGAGCATTGGACACGGCAGCTAGGGCAATATCTAACTGAGACTGGCCAATCAGCCGGATTGTGCGGGTTTTGAAGGCTGGCCTATCCATCAAACGCCCCTTGAAAGCGCGACCACCACCGCCCCGCCCTTCCGGCTAGGCAGGACCGCCGAATGCAGCCTAAAACGGCTGTCGTCTATTTCTAGAGCATCCGCAAGGCCATCCCTCAATGCTTTGCAGCTCGCCAGCATGTTGTCGTCGTCCCGGCGCCTGTTGTCAGGTGGACTAAAGGCCATGTGCAGGTGAATGTCGCCTTCCCAATCCACGGCGAGCTTTTGCATCAGCGCCAGGATGTGGCAATCTTTCCGGTAGCCCTTGACCGCCTTAGCCTTTTTCGCCCAGTGGCAGCG
Source organism: Gallionella sp. (assembly GCA_024653675.1). Classification (GTDB taxonomy): domain Bacteria; phylum Pseudomonadota; class Gammaproteobacteria; order Burkholderiales; family Gallionellaceae; genus Gallionella. Next base: position 6,411 of record JANLIB010000258.1, read on the forward strand.
GGCATTAGGGCTTAACGCCTTCGGGGGCCAGTCAAATTGAGCCGTAACGCTCATCTCGATCCCCACCACACCACCAGGACCAGCACGATCATGATTGCGCCGGCATACGCAAGCGCTGACTGTTCAAGCGTCATTTCGCCCCCGGCATATGCTTTCCGCACGTCCGCCGATACCCGCTTGGCGTCGGCGTCCCGCAAGTCGATTGCTCCCAACAGTCCGGCTCATCGCACGCCTCGAATACCATATCTATTCTGTGGCATTTCGGACAGCCCAGGATTTCCGAATCGGCGTCAAACGGATTCGCCGCGCGCAACGCCTGGGCATTGGTTCCGTGCCAGTTGCAACGACAGCTTGTGCAGACTAGCTTATCGGTCATTTCGCGGCCTTCGGCTGCCAGCGAACGTGGTTGAATGCACTCATACGCCGCACATCCCTTCGCATTCGTTGCCGAACATGGATAACTGACCGGCATCTTCGGCGGATCGGAAGTCAACTTTATCCAGCGATATTCTGCTGTCATGCAAGTATGGAACTCCGGTCATGCGCGGCACACTCAAAGCGGTTAGCTGAAGCAATTGTTCGTACAAAACGACCTCCTGAAATTCGCGCGGGGAATCAGTTTTCAAGCGCAACCATTCTGCATCACGCTTGTATGGACAGAATATGCAGGCTGATCGCGGCGGGGTTGGGTAGCTAGCCGCTCGCATCCATCGCAAGCACGCATCACGCGATATGCCGTTCTCGATCAACGGCCAGCGATTGACTATTTTTGCTTTGTTGCTCGGCTTCATCCGGTGCGATTCATCGGTGCTAATGCCTATCCAAACACTCGCATCTTGATCGCCGCGCAGTTCGTCAATACACTTGCGAAGTGGCGTAATCTTGTGCTTGTCCGTGCATTGCCGAAAATAGTTTCCCTTCGTTCCATCCTCGTTGACGGTGTAAGCCGGAATCATGTGCGACATATACGGCTTTCCACTTTTCCCGCTGACTCGCGGTTCAGTAGATGTTTTCATTAGATCGCCAGCCGTCACCCGATGCACCGGAAACGGCAATTGCTTTTCAAGCCAGTCCAGCCACTCGTACACCTTGCGCGGCTCTGCCTGCGTATCCGCAAATATGGCGCAATCAGGCATCGGCGTTATCTCGCCGTGCGCGGCCATAAGTGCCATCGTGGAGGATTGGACGCCTGCGCCAAGGCTGATGATGTTCAGCACTTCGCCGTCGCCAATTCAGTCGCCGCCCACCTATGCACCGCACAGGAGAATCGGTGCGAGGCAAAAGCGGCGTACCGTTTCAGAATTGCCAAGTGCTGCACCATGTCGCGCTGGTAAGGGGATGGCTTTGGGGGCTTCATAGCGAAAGCTCCACTTGACCGATAAGACGGTACTCGCCCCAAACAGAGCGACCATGCCGCTTCATGTCGCAGGCAATTTGAAAGCCGCGCTTTCTAATACGCGCCATCACGGAATGGCAGGCATATGTCCCACACAACGCATGGGCCAGATCAGGTGTGATCGTCATACCCTCGCGCATGGCATCTAGCAGAATGTCCTCTTGGCTAGGCATCATCGTCCTCATACGTTCCGCAAAAGAGCAACTTTATCGGGTCGTGATACTCGTATTTAGGGTCCACCTCTGTGATCTGCGCGCGTAGCCTGTTAATGTTTTTTGTCATTGCCTCGACCTCGCGGTACATCTTCTCCGCCTTTAACCATAACTCGTCATGTTCGGCAATCAAATAATTGACTACTTCTCCGTGGTCTTGTTCTTCAAAACCTGCGTTAGCTAAATCTTCGCAATGCTGTCCGCTACTCATATTGGCGCGTCCGGTAATGACATCCAATGCGTTAGCGGTGTAGTTTTTTGCATATACCCTCCGGCTATCCAGCATTTGCATTTAGGGTGGTCATCCCACCACGCGACTTGAATTGTCGGCCAGCGATTCGGTATTGCTGCCAAAAATGCACTGCCATCCTTCGGCGCAGTCTCAATCGGTTTCCATTCTTGGCTCATCATTCGTCGTCCCACTGACCGGCCCGCAACCACGAAGCCGGATAAGGTATGTACTGCGTATCGCGCCACTCCCCGGACTGCACCGCGTATTCGATTGCGCCGATTATTTTCTCGATCTCAGGCCGTATGTCGCGGGTTTGTTGCCATGCCTTCAAAGCGTCGAGTTTTGCCCTCTTCCTTGGATATACTTCCCAGAACAGTTCAAAGTCAGAAAGCCGTGCGTTTTCAGAGTTAATCTGAACTAATTTCGGAGCTGCCACGCTTCCTCCTTTCTGTGGATAACTCTGTGCATAAACCTGTGCATAACTCGTCTATTCTCCACTCACCGCCTCTTTCCCTCTTGAATGCCTACAGAATAGGCAGGAGGTACTCGTTAGCCCTCAAGGAAGGGACCGGGTTGATAGGCGGTGGATCAGCGCCCGGATTTCTACATCTCCACAGATAAACGGCCCTGTGGCCTGCCGGCTCATTCTGGGTTCAGCTAAGCTCGCTATGTTGCTAACGCGCCCTGACGTATTACTTGTTCCTCCAAATCCAAACCTCGCGGCACCCTGGGCTACACCAGCCAAAATCAGGGATTGGGGCATTGCATTCTTTGCAGTAGGATTTCACGCCACCCTCGCCCTGCGTTGCTTATCGAGCCGCCGGCAGGCGCTAGAGCAATGCTCTGAATACTGTGGCAGCAGGTCATAGGTGCGTTTGCAGAGGGCGCAAACAGCCCTGGGAGCGTCAAACTGGCGGCGGCTGGTGTTGTACTGGGCCCGGCTCAGTTGAGCGGCTACAGGGGCGGAAAGATGGCGGGAGAGGGTGGTCATTTGCTCGCTCTACCGCTTCTTATCGCAAGTTGTCGCGCGCGATAATCTGGCTGCAAGCATCCTGATGGCATGGCTCTTACCCAACAGCGCTTCGATCAGAATTTCGCGGGCAACCTCGCCCAAGTCTTTATCGTGCGCGTCCGCGATCATGCTCAACGCTTCATAGGCATCGCAAGGAAGGCGAACTTGAACGGGCTTGAGGTCGAGGCTCATGCGGCGCGCTCAAGTTGCCCATTCAGGTATGCCGCCACCCGCTTGAGCCGAGCATAAGATGGGGCGCTTGTGTACTTTCCTCGCCCGACTTGGGAAATCCATGAATAGGACACGCCTGGAATGGCTGCGGCGATCTTTTTCCATTCGCCTTTGCGCGCCTGCAACCTCAAAACCACGTCATTTGTCAGTTCGTCGTCCATGTCTTTACTCAAAACTTTGCGTATTGTGGGCGCAAAACTTTGCGTGTGTCAAGCGGTATTCTCCACCCCATGCCTAAACGACTAGATTTGAATATGATTTTGGCTCACAACCTGCGGTTTTTTATGGCGCGTAGTGAGTTATACAAAAATCCTCATGCGCTCGGCATCGCATCCGGCGTGGCACCGAACACGGTCAGCAACTATCTCGACCATAAAAAGCGTACTGTGACAATTGAGAAAGCCGAGGGTTTCCCTACTCTTGATCGCCTAGCGAGTCTGGCCTCCAAACTCCAATGTGACGTATGGGAACTACTGCACCCCGATATTGAGCAATCAATCAGAATGCGCGAGATGTACGAAAAGATTGAGGCCGACTATGCGGCACGGCAAAGTAAGCCTTCCGAACGCGCCCAAGTTCATTCCATAAAAATCACCAAGTATTAGCGTAACCGCCTGATTTTCTAGGCTGTGGCGATAATTCGCCCAAAATGCTCAAAATTTTGCTTGACACATACGCAAAGTTTTGCGTATCCTTGTTTCCGTGAACCAACGAATCGTAATTTCTACATCGCCCCTTACTCGAGGACTTTCCGGGGCATAGCGCAGGGAGAAACGAAATGAGCGCCACAGCAGAATGGCTTATCTGGTCGAACGAGCATCACGCATGGTGGGGGCCTGGGCACTGCGGCTATCCCGACAACATCGCTTCCGCTGGTCGGTACACGCTCACGCAGGCGATGGAAATTTGCGCAGGGCGTTCATGGATGCGCGGCCAGGTTCCGCCCGAAACGATGATCCACGAATCCTGTCTCCCGCAGGTAATCGCGAAGGAGGCGGCATGACCGCCCTCCGGCAATCAGACCGCCGGACCCGCGACGCCTCAGTGGTCAATGACCACCGCCAATCTGACCGGCGCATTTCGCCGGCAATTGGCGAACTTGCAATCCAGCAGAACGTGGAGCTGCGCGCCGAACGCAACGAGCTGCTGGCGGCGCTGCGCGACATGGTAGCAATCGTCGAAGGTGTAGACGAGTATCAGCGCCATCCTGATCGCGGCAATCCGGACACGGAATGCGCTTGCTGCATGGGCGAAATGTTCGATATGGAAGAAGTGGACATGGTTGAACGCGCCCGCGCCGCCATTAAGAAAGCAACAGACCATGGCTAGGCGCGTTGGATACTGGGCCGAACGCAACGCCGTGCGCCGTCAAGACCCAGCCTATCAAGCGCAACAGGCTGAATGGAATAAGGCGTGGCTAGCGAAAAATGGAAAGACACCTGAACGGCTTGCGCGGAAAGCAGAACTGATGCGCGCTTACCGAGTGAAGCATATTGAAAGGCATAACGCCAGACTAGCGGCGCGCCGCGCGATAGAGGCCGGAACATTGGTGCGCAAACCATGTGAAGTGTGCGGAACCCATCCAGCACACGGTCATCACGACGACTACAGCAAACCTTTGGCTGTACGTTGGCTTTGCCCCGCGCATCACCGAGAGCATCACGCCAAGGCCACGCAGCCATGACCATCACCACTGCTTTCATTTTGGGCTGGTTCATCGGCCTAATCGTCGGCATAGCTGCCGTGTTTATCGGATTTCCGAGGGGGCGGGGATGAACCGCGCACCGTACCCGAACGCAACCGTTTTTGCCATCGGTTCTATTTCCGCAGCCCAGGCCGAACAGCTTTGCCGCGAGCATCACGTTCGCTTGATCAAGACATCGCGTGGCAATTTCTGCCTCGCACCAAAGTCCAGCCCGCAGGCTCCCGAATCCGCGAGGACCGGGGGCGATCCTCCCTCGCCTAACCGGCCTGCTGCTGGACCCGATGAGCCGAGGGCAGCTTGATCGAGAAGTTGACAAAAACAGTTTATAAAGCGCCAACGGCTGGGCGGTGTTATCTCACGAAAGAGGCGGCAATACGCGCCGAGGCCCGCGCTAAGATAAAACGGAAGCATCCTACAGAACAAAGTGAAACAGACTACAGCAGCGGATATAGCGACAGCGGATTCCACTGGCGCGAATTGCCACGCAGCGAAGTCCTTTTTAGGCGCATGTACAGGTTAATCAAGAAAGAGGCGGCATGAGCTACAGGCTAATCCGACAGTCATTTCCCATCGCTCGCAAAGCGCATCGCTGTATTTGGTGCGGTGAAACTATCGCAATAGGTACGCAGTATAGACACGAAATCTCGTATTACGACGCGATGCAGAACCATCACTGGCACTTGGAATGCGATGCCGACGCACAAGATTATTTCCACGAGTGTGGCGAATCTGACTTCACACCATACAGCGCAGAGCGTCCGCAATCCCGCCAGACTGCGGCTGGTCCATTGGAGGCGGCATGAGCTACCAACATCGCGGCTTCGTCGTATCTAACGAAATGCTTTCCGCACTTGAAGCATACGCGCATGAAGGTCATCCGATTGGTGATTTTCTGACTGCCGTTCTGTCGAACGATCTGATGAATGCCTGCGGGCGCGCGGATGATTTCAACCTACCCAACCTGCCGGCCTTTTGCGCATGGGTCTATAACGAGTGCCCGAGTACGGCGCATGGCTCCCGCGCTAAGGTGAAGGCATGGCTCGCCAAGTTTGAGACAGAACGCGCTGCCAGCTTCCATCCAGACAAACAAGACGAGCGCGCCGACCGTTTCGTGCAGACCGGCGAGAATGATCTTGACACGTTCGGTCGGCCGATGCGGCAGGGGAGTTAGACGATGAAATCAATTCCGGTCGTGATTTCCTACTACGAAGGCACAAAAGTTGTCGAAGGCTATCCGGTGAAAATTGGCGTACTTGAAGGCGTGTTTGCTGCTACGCCATCCTGTCTCTCGTTCTTCAATGATGAATTTGTGATTACGCATCTTGCGACAGGGCTTGCCGTTCCTGGCTTCAGTGAGCGCACCGTTAAACAAGCTGTTCGGGCTGCGGAAAAGAGAATAATGAATGTTGGCGAAAAGAGATATCAGGAAGCGGTACTCAAAGCCATTGCTAAATTTGGGCCGCGCATCGCTAAAGCGTATGCGGAAATCAATAACCCTGGGAGCTAGATATGAGCAGACGACACATAAGCCAACGTGAAGCACACGCACTATCGAAGCGCGTTGATGAATTAGAACGCGAACGCGATGAACAGCGGTCACGATGGGCGAGCGACTATCCGGGCGGGACGCATATCGGCACTCTCAGTTATCAACGAGATTGGTTCTCTGGCCGGCTGGAAATTGCTCACGCGCTCAAGCACGCCATAGTGGTAAAGCCAGGCGATTGCGACGGCAAGATTTATTTCTACGCACTGCCGTTGCCATAGTAACTATGGACATATTCCGCGACTGGCGCGATCAGGAATTGCTGTCCACCACGCAAAAGCTGCAACGGGACAATGCCCGCCTGCGCCGCGCCGCCTATACCAGCCGCTTAGTGGCGCTCGCAGTCTGGATTATCGTGGCCTGGATTGTGGCTTATCAGTTTGGCGTACACATTACAGGAGGTACTTGATATGTCGAAGTACACAGACCGAATCGACACCCGCTTTCCCTACACCACGGCAGCGGAAACGGACAAGCCTGGGTATCTTGCAGAGCGATTTGACGATATTCGAAAAGCGCAAGCCAAGGAAAAGGCCGAGGAAGCTGCGGCGAAGGTGGAGGCGGAATCGGTCGAGCAGGAAGTACAACGGAAAGTCAGGAGGATTGCGAAATGAACACAGCAACGAAAGAGGAAGGCCGCGTAATCGAAGTCGCGGCAGACAGTTTCAGCAGGAAAGAGGATCGGGCGATGCCTGCGGTAATCGAGCCAGGGCAGGCCACACCCATGTCAATGCTGGCAATGGCCGTAAAGCAGGGAATGAGCCTGGATACGATCAAGGAACTGCGCGCCTTGCAGAAGGAATACGAGGCCGACGAAGCGCGTAAGGCGTACAACGCGGCATTTTCCGCATTCCGGGCCGAAGCGGTCAAGGTGATAAAAGGGACGACTTACGGCTCCGGGCCGCTGGCCGGCAAGAAATACGCCGAACTTTACTCGGTCGTCAACGCAGTTACCCCTGCGCTTAGCCAGAACGGCCTCAGCGCCTCGTGGAAACTGACCAAGGATGACAAGGACTGGCTTGAGGTCACATGCACCCTACGGCACGTTTTAGGCCATTCTGAATCGGTTTCCATGGGCGGTCCACCGGATAGCGGCGGGGCAAAGAGTCCGATTCAGGCGCGGGTCAGTAGCGTCACGTTTTTGGAGCGCTACACCCTGAAAGCGATCTGCGGCGTGAGCGAGCAGGGAGACGACAAGGACGGCGGCGACGAAAAGCGCAAGGTCGAGCCAGACGCCGAAGGCAAAGCCAAGCTCGAAGCCTGCGCCTCGCTATCGTCGCTGGCCGAAGCGTGGAAGGCTCTGACGGCGGCGCAACGAGCAACGCTCAACGAATCGAAGAACGAGTGCAAGGCGCGCATTCAGGAAGCGGACAGGGCGGCGCAATGAGCAAACGCAAACGCCAGCAGGTGAAATGCGATTGCGGAACACGGTTCGATCCACGCTATCCCGGGCAAGAGCTTTGCCAGCAATGTTTGGATGCCGTCGAGCACGATGCCAATGTCACGATGTTCGGAGACGACGCGGACTATCTTGAACACGCCGGGCTAGCCGACGAAATAGGAAATCAATGAACGCGCCACAGGGAAGCGAAGCCTGGATGATGGAACGCTGCGGCCACGCGACCGCCTCTGAGTTTTCGTCCATCCTCGCCAAAGGCGAAGGCAAAATGCGCACGAAGTACCTGCGCCGCGTGGTTGCCGAGCGGCTTACCGGAAAGCCGAGCGAGAATTCAAGCTATGGCGGCTGGCAGAAAAACCTTGAACGCGGGCAGGAGCAGGAGCCGTTCGCGCGCATGGCTTACGAAGCCGTCACCGGGAATCTGGTCGAGGAAGTCGGATTCATCAAGCACGCCACGCTGATGTCGGGGTGCAGTCCCGACGGTCTTATATCGACTGACGGCGGCTGCGAAATTAAGAGCGTCATTCCGACCGTGCAACTGGATACGATTCTTGCCGGCGGCTACCCGAGCGAGCACCGGGCGCAGATTCAGGGAAATATGTGGATCACTGGGCGCGCATGGTGGGATTTTTGCAGCTACAGCCCAGACATGCCGGAACACTTGCGGACCTATATTTTCAGGGTAGTGCGCGATGAAGCGTATATCAAAACGCTTGCCGCCGAGGTCGTGGTTTTCCTTGCGGAAATTGATGAACTGGTAGCTAAACTCAATCAACGGAGGGCTGCGTAATGGAACTGAAACTGAGCGAAAAAGAGGTAAAGGAAATTCTGCTTAGGTGGGCAGAAACGGAATGGCCGCAAGCCTTCAACGAGGTCGATTTCGGCGGCAGTTATAACAAGGCATGCACGTTCTCAAAAGCCGAACCGGCGGAGGTGACGGAATGAGCGCAGTTTTGGAACAAAGCACGGCTGTTGCACTTTTCAAGCCCATCGAGGCAGACCTTGCGGCGTTGTCCGACAAGTACAAAGGCGTCGTCTATGACGTAACTACACCTGACGGAATGGCCGAGGCCAAGAGGGCGAAGAAGGAAGTCGCTGGATACAGAATTGCGCTTGTGAAAGCGAAGGACGAGGCAAAAAAACAAATCATCGCCGATGGGCGCAAGGTGGATTCTGAATTTCACTCGATCGGAGATCGGATCGCCGCACTGGAAGACCCAATCACCACAATGATCGAGGTTGAAACGAAGCGCGAGGAACGGGAAAGGGCCGCGAAAGTGCAGGCCGAACTGGAAAGGCTCGCCGCAGAGGAAAAGGCCCGCAAGGATGCCGAGGAAGCGAAGATGGCAGCAGACCGCGCCGAAATCGCCCGCCAGCGCGCAGAACTGGAAGCACGCGCAAGGGCAGAATTTGACCGGATGGAAATTGCGCGCCAGCAGGAGGCCGAAGCCGCCCGCGCCGCCCGCGCCAAGATCGAAGAAGCCGAACGCGCCAGCAGGGCAGCAATCGAGGCCCAGGAGCGCGAGGCCCGGCTGGCAAGGGAACAGGCCGACCGCGTTGCGAAGGTCGCTAGGGATGCCGCTGAGGCTATCCAAAAGGCAGACCGGGACAAGATCGAAGCCGAGCGCCGGGCCGTCGAGGATGCGCAGCGCAAGGAACGGGAAGCGGCAGAGGCGAAGGCTAAGGCTGAACGCGACGCCAAGGAAGCTGAGGCGCGCAAGATTCGGCAGCGGGAAAACGATATTCTGGACGGCCGCGCCATGCTCACCGCGTTCAATACGCGCTTCGGCCACCTTGCCGAATTCAAGGTGATCGCGGACCTGATCGAAGATTTCCTGTCAGAAGAAAAGCGGAAGGCAGCATGAAAACGCTACTAGGCAAGATCGCCTGTTTCCTTCTGCGCAAGCACAAGTTCCGCCGGCTGCGCAAGGCTGAAAAGACAGCTTGCACCGGCTTTCCAGAGCACGAGCGCATCTGCAACCGCTGCCACATCGTGCGCGCCGTCAAGCCACACAAAACAGCATAGGAGGGGAAGGTGAGCAAACTACCATCAGAAGCAACGCAATTGCGTAGTCTTAAATCTGAATTCAATCATTTGCGGAAAGAGTATTTTCAGATGCGGGCGGAACTTCATACTTGTCGTGTGAACACAGCCAAGGCGGAACAGGAAGCGAAGCAATGGCAATTTCGGTTCGACACATTGCTTCACAGGGATGAAAAGTCATGAACATCGACGAGCAGGACAGGATCATGGCCGAAGGTTTCGGCGCGGCGCTGGCGCTTACCGAGGAAGCGGTGAACGAGTCACTGGAACAAAGGGTAGCGCGGATAAGAGACGACATTTTGCGCGACTACTACCTTATGCACAGCGTTGGCGAATGCATGGATGAGTTCGCCCGTCGCCTCACCGCCGAGCAGCAGAAGTCGGAGCCAGTGGCGGAAGTGCTTTATGCCGGAATCCTTGACGCCCAGCAAAGACGGCTGCAATTTATAGTGGTCAAAGAACAATTACCGGATCACATGAAACTCTACGCCGCCACACCGCAGGACGGCATGGTGCCGAGGGAGCCGACCGAGGCAGAAGCAATGGCGATTTATGGCGCATTACAATCAAGCGGTACGGAAGGGTGGAAATACCTAGCGACACACCAGCGGGAAAAGTATGTGCGAGCCGCAAAAGCCATGATCGACGCCGCCATGCAGGAGGGGAAATCATGAGGCTGCCAGAGGCGCTAGCGATTTTTCGTGCGCCTTACATCAGAACAGACGAAATCAATCCATTGATTGAAGCCACTGTGTCCGCACAGTCGCGCACGATGGCTTCAATCTCGTGAGGGGGATGGAAATCGCCGCGAAGTTGCTAAAAGATGACGGCTGGAACCAACCGCCAGATGTTATCCGCGCCGAAATCGAGCGGCTGCGCAGGGAGGCGAAATGACCGACCTTGAGATTACGCGGCTGTGCGCTGCGGCGATGGGTTATACGATTATGTCCGAGGCTACTGCGCGATCATCTGATCCTAGCGCGGTACTTGTGAACGAAACAATCACGGTATTTCGCCCCCTTCACGACGACGCGCAGGTGATGGTGCTGGTAAAAAAGCATAACCTTTCTATCAGTCGTGGTGGTCAAGCCACAAATCAGCCTTGGTGGGGAGTATCAAGCCCGACACAAAGGAGGAAATCACACTCCGATCTAAACCGCGCCATCTGCGAGTGCGTAGCCAAGATGCAGTCGGCGAAATGAGCGACGGGGCGCTAATGACTGAGACGATGGGGCTGAAGGAAGCGGCTGACTTTATCCGCCTGCACCATACGACCTTGAGAGACAGGGCCAAGCGGGGTATTATTCCCGGCGCTGCCAAGCCCGGTAAAGAGTGGGTATTCCTCAAGGCCGGTCTTGTAGCCTACCTGGGGAGCCTTTCGCCGTGTCAATCTACAGAGTCGGCAATAAGTGGTATGTTGACATTCCGACAACCAGGGGCAGGATTAGACGCTCTGCTAAAACTGCCGACAAAAAGCAGGCGCAGGAATACCACGACCGGCTCAAAGGCGAATTATGGCGGGTAGAAAAGTTGGGGGAAAAGCCGCCGATAACGTGGGGCGAGGCGGTAAAGAAGTGGCTGGAGGTAAAGCCAAGGGGGCTGTCAGACAGGTATTGCATAAGGGCACTAGGTCTGCCGGAAACGAACGCTTTGCCATTATCTTCTTCTCAAGTAGAGGCGTGTTTGAATGGGACGGGGGCAAGCACTTTCAACAAATCTCTAGCACTTATAAGCGCGATCCAGAACCTATCGGGAATAAAGCCCGTAAAAGTCCCAAAAAAGCCCATCCAGCAAGGTCGGACCCGCTGGCTAACCGCAGAGGAATGGGTAAGGCTGCACAAAGCCCTCAAGACGTTCAGCCCGACACTAGCCGACGCCGCCGAGTTCTCGATAAGCACCGGCCTGCGGGAAAATAACGCGCTAGAACTGGAATGGTCCCAAGTCGATCTGAGGCGCAAAGTAGCGTGGATTTACGCCGATCAGGCGAAGGCAGGACAGCCTATAGGGGTTCCGTTGAATGAGGGCGCTATGGCCGTTCTGGCAAAGCGTCTGGGCATCCATGAGGTATTTGTATTCCCCTGCCCTGATACCGGGAAACCTTATCACCGGGCTTCTACGGAATCCTGGTACAGCGCACTCAGGAAAGCCAAGCTCTACAAGACCGGGGTCGTGTGGCATTCCCTGCGGCATACATGGGCAAGCTGGCACGTAATGAACGGAACCCGGCTTGAAGAATTGATGGCGCTTGGCGGCTGGAAATCCTACGCGATGGTTAAGCGGTACGCCCATCTATCCACGGAGCATTTAGCGGGTGTTGCGGCCAACGCAAAACCAGTGTCATTACGCCACGGCAAACAGATTCGCGGTAAGATTTAGCCATAGTTTGACGTTTTGCGGGGCACAGGCAATCATTGCACAGGATATGCTACCCTATGTGGCGTAAGGTGCGGTAAAATGGCTCACCACAGGGAAACAATGGCTTAGGAAGTGTGGCAATGTCATAATTTAGACATACCCCTACCGCGCCCCAACCGAAGCCGCCCGCCTACTGCGCATTGCACAGCACCCGATCAGAGACTATCACGGCCTGCGCTGCAATTAGTTGACGTACTATTTCGTCGGCTTCGTTGGCGAGGCTGAAAAGAAACTCACTAGCCTGTCCAGAAAGTCGGCCTTGCGTATCACCATTACTTCCTGGGGCGCTTCCGGCAGTCTCGGCTTTGCCAGTTTGATTACCGCAGGCGGGGCCGGTTCCGTTTTGACCTGGGTCGCGCAACTTGATAGCGCCAGAACGAGAATCAGCGATAAAAGCAGCAAGCCTATTTTTCCCATCTTGTACCCCTTTTGCGTAATTGGAAGATGCCACGGACTGCGCTTTAGCGGCATCAGCCTCGGCCTTGGCCGCTCGAATTTCCGCCGCTCTCTGAGCAACCACCACGGCCTGAAGCTGGGCGTTGTCTCTTGCCTGATAACGTGCTGTTGCCTCCAAAGTTCCACGGTCATACCCCCTCTTGTCTAAGGAAGTGGTGTAATTGCTCCATACCTTCACCAAACCGGCCAAGGCGAGCATTACGGCGATTGCCCCTGCCATGTAGAGCCAGACGGGCGCAATAGCGCCTTGCTGCGTTCTAAGCGGTTTCATGCGATCGCCTCTTTAGCCGCTTCCCAATAGGCCAACCGATCGTCGTATCCGTTTAGCCCGCCGTTGATCCGAAGCGTTATCTTGCGGAAATTGTCGGCATCAGCAAGCTCGTTACATCCATGCGTCATCCAAAACCACGCCGCGCTGCGACAAGCGTTTTGCGGAGACTCAAGCAGTTCTGGATTGGCAAGCAAATCAATGCCGAGGGCAGCGCCGCAGCTTGCGTAATTGGCGCGGCCGGTAATCTGAATTAGGCCGCGGCCTTTGAATCGCTTGCCGTCACCCGGCATGACGTTCCCCAAGTCTGAACGTCCCTCATAAACCTCACCAGACGCGATTTCCTCAACGTACCGGAACTCTGCGCTTTCGTGCGCGATCTGCGCGAGAAACGCCGCCTGGCGCTGCGGCGTGTTGATGTTGAAAACGTCCATAGCATCGTTCAGCGCGTCGGCATACAACGCGGCCTTGGACCGCGCATGCGGCATCATCTGGCGCAGTTGCTCGATCGTAATCACTTCGCTTTCCCTTTCGGCGCATCAACCGTGCGCGTAACCGTTTTGCTGTCCGAGGAGCTTTCGCTTGTCGTGGTAATCCCGGCCCCGCCGCCCCACTTCATCGCCATCATTTGCTTGTAGGCTTCAGGCGCGATTAGGACTAGGAACATCACGGCGAGCACGTCCCACGAAGGCAGCACGGCTACGGTCAGCAGCAGCTTGGCGGCGATGTACTGCGCGAGATAGGTGCCGATCTTGCTACCTGAAATCTCGCCGTCCTTGCCGCGGACAAGGCCGTTGATGTCGCGGCGGATTCCGCCTTTGCGCTTTTCTTCCACTACCGCCGCTCGCTCATTTGAATACTCCCTGCTCAATGAGACGATCTAGCTTTCCGTTCACCTTTTCCAACTGCGAAAGGATTCGGTCTTCCGAGCGCCGCGCTTCAGCGTCCTGCCTGCCGTCAACAGAAGCTTGCACCGCCAGAGCCGTGACCATCGCTTTCTCACTGTTGTCCACTCTTGCATTCAATGTGGCAGCACCCCAAACCACGCCAGCAGTTTGCAGGATTATGACGGCGACAAGGGCGATAGGAATTTCCCTGCCAACGTGCCAGTTCCTGCGCTGCTGTTCCTTTTCGGTGTCTTCCATGATCGTTCCCCTATCGCTTGATCGACCGCAAATTGAAAAGTACTGCGCCCAAGTAGAACGCGACAAGCCCGGCCATGATCCACGGGTACGGCAGGCAGAAATACCAGGCCAGCGCGACGACGACAGCGCCCTTTGCAATGAGCGCCGGAATGAGACCAGCCTCCGAAATCGCATAGCGCATGACAGGATTTAGCTCGCGCCCGCCCGCACTCAGAATGCGCCAGGTCGTCCAGGCGTCGAGCGCCTGTAGGATGGCGAGTGCGATTAGGAGTAGGATCGTCATGCTTTATTCCTTTTTAACGGTAGCCTTCAGTTCCTCAATTTCCTTTTTCAGCGCCTCGAATTTCTGCGCAACCTCAGCATCTTGCTTTTGCATCGCTGTGAGTTTCTTCGCTATTTCGTCCAGTTGATTCTCAAGCTGCGCCTTCTCCCCCGCCAGTTGCGCGCACCTTCCGGCTAGTGCATCCACGGCAAGAGTGCGGGTTATGCTGATTTCGTTGAACATCGCTTGGTCTGGGGACATCATTTCTCCTATATTGGATCAAAAGTTGCTGGGACCAATGCTTCTACCGCAACATCTTTCTCACGAGCCAGCACCACAGAACGCAGCATGGCAATAACGTATTGCCTGCATTCCTCTGCTGTAGCATCACGCCCAAGATTGAGGTCTTTGCCTATTGCCGTAGCCCCTCTGGCGTACTGTTGGGCCGTGAGTGTTATCGTAAGAGTTGGCATAATATTTCCTTAGAAATCTACGAGCGCGATGCGCCGCCAATCATTTGAAGCCGTGCAAATGTAGAAGTACGCTGTGTCCCAAGCCATTTGTCCGACTACCCCGGCACCGGTGCCGGTTGGGGAAGCAGTTGTGGACATGGTTATCGCACCTGAAGCTGTGATCGCGCCTGCGGTGAGGGAGTTGGTGCCGAATGAGGCTGCGCCAGCCGATGTAATTGTTAATCTAGCCGATGTTGGACTAATACCAGTACCTAGAACTAGACCAGCTGGCCCTAATAGCGTTAACGCATTCGCAACACCACCGACACCTAGAATTTGATTTCCTGCGCTACTATCTATTCCAAAATAATTCGCTCCGCCGTCATTGTTGAAATTCCAGTAAAGCGCGCGTGTTCCTATACCTGCTGTAAGGGTCATCCATTGGTCAACAGTTGAAGCTGTAGCAACTAATCCACCATTCACAGAAATTGCCGAAGTTACCGTTAGCGCACTTAGTGTCCCCAAGCTCGTCACATTCGGCTGCGCTGCGGTGGAGAGGGTGCCGCCTACGTTTGTGAACGTTCCTGTGGTTGCAGCTATACTCAGGAAGCCGCTGATCGTGGAGTTCGCTACTGTGCCGGTGATGG
>JANLIB010000275.1 GCA_024653675.1 Gallionella sp.
ACAAATTTTAACGCTTACATATCAAACATATGCGGCGCGCTAAAATTTCTTTCGCGCCTTGTCTTGCTTGGGATTTTGAATTAATAGAGGCGCCCTTAATGTCTTCACCTATCCTTTTTCGATCAGTAGCCGACAACTCTCGCAACCAATCACGCACAGGTTCTGTGCCGCCATCGGTTTTGAAGAATCTAACTTCGAGTGTGGGTTTGTTCATTTGCGCATCGTATCAATATTGGTACGATCGAGCAATCTTATTATTTACATGCATGCAACTATTTACTGGTCTTAAGTGGATTGGTGGATATGGGGTGCTGGAAGGTCAAGGCAGGATAATGCAGACATTCCAGTGCCCAGATTCATCTCTTCGGGCGCACCATTTTCAAACTGGGCTCCTCTAAAAGTTCAAAATCCCAAGCGAGACAAGGCGCGAAAAAAATTTTAGCGCGCAGCATATGTATGATATGTAAGCGTTAAAATTTTTTTGAGCAACGCCGTATCGCGACGGAGTTTGGATTTTTAGAGGTGCCCAACTGTCATTCCGCCGCTCACCCGCTCTATTCCTGCCAGATCCCGTGCTGAAAATACTTCCACAAATCCAGCTTGCTGCAACAGTGCGCGTGCCTGTTCCGCCTGGTCGTGGCCATGCTCGAACAACAGCCAGCCATTCACATTGAGATACTCTTTTGCTTGTGCGATGATGCGGCGGATGTCATCCAGTCCATCCGCTCCGGAAGCCAGCGCGGCGCGCGGTTCGAAGCGCAAATCACCCCGCGAAAGATACGCGTCGCTTTCGGCGACATAGGGCGGATTGGCGACGATCATGTCGAAGCGCTCGCCCTGCAATGCGGAAAACCAGTCGCTGCGCAGCAAGCGTACGTTGCCGATGTTCAATCGCTGTGTATTCACCCGCGCCACTTCCAAAGCGTCTTGCGACGCATCCACCGCCACCGCTTCCACATCTGGCCGCGCATGGGCAATGCTCAGCGCGATCGCGCCGCTGCCGGTGCCCAGGTCCAGCACGCGAAATAGACCCCCTCTCCCCCAGCCCCTCTCTCCCGCAAGAATTAAAGAATTGCCTTCCTCGTTTGCCTCCTCGCCCGCTTGCGGGATAACCAGCGACTTGGCTGCGGTTGTTGGCAGCCTAGTCGAATGGCTAGTTGTTTCACTCAGAGGATTGAGGAGAGGGATCGGGAGAGGGGTTGGGGGAGAGGGGATGCGTTGCAATGCCATCTCGACCAGCAATTCGGTTTCGGGGCGCGGGATCAAAGTCGCTGGTGATACTTTGAAGTTCAACCCATAGAATTCGCGTTCGCCCAGAATGTACGCGACAGGTTCCCCGTTCAACCGACGCTCCAGCAATGCTCTGTATCGGGCATGCTGTTCTTCGTTGAGTGACTGTTCCGGGTGGGTCAGAAGGTAGGCGCGATCCGCTTGCAGCACGGCCTGCAACAGGCATTGCACCTCGATTCGTGCGCTGCTGGAATCGAGTCCATGCTCGCTTACCAGCCGCTGGCTATCATTACGGATTATTTCCTGAATACGATCTGTCATGCAGAAACCCGTGTAGGGTGGATAAAGCGCAGGGCGCGTATCCACCAATCTGAACGGTGGATACGGCATACCCCTCACCTCAATCCTCCCGCAAGCGGGAGAGGAGGCGAACGTGAATAGCGTTTGTGTTTCCTGTGCCTTTATCCACCCTGCAATCAAATAGCGTCTTCCGCCATCGCGGCAAGCTGTTCGGCCTGATGCTCGGCCATCAGCGCGCCGGTCAGTTCGCCGATGTCGCCATCCATGATCGCATCCATCTTGTAAAGTGTCAGGTTGATGCGGTGGTCGGTGACGCGGCCTTGCGGATAGTTGTAGGTGCGGATGCGTTCGGAACGGTCGCCGCTGCCCACCAGGCTTTTGCGCGTCGCGGCGGTTTTGGCGTTCTGCTCGCGCACCTGTGCGTCTTTGATACGGGCTGCCAGCACGCGCATCGCCTGCGCCTTGTTCTGGTGCTGCGAGCGGCCATCCTGGCACTCGACCACCACGCCGGTTGGCAGGTGGGTGATGCGCACCGCCGAATCGGTCTTGTTGATGTGCTGCCCGCCAGCGCCGGAAGCGCGGAACGTGTCGATGCGCAGATCGGCTGAGTTCAGCACTACATCGTTGACCTCGTCCACTTCCGGCATGATCGCCACGGTGCACGCAGAGGTGTGAACGCGGCCTTGCGTCTCGGTGGCCGGCACGCGCTGCACGCGGTGCGCGCCGGACTCGAACTTCAGCACCGAGTACGCGCCCTGCCCTGCGATGCGCGCGATGATTTCCTTGTAGCCGCCCATCTCGCCCGGACTCTCAGAGATCACCTCAACCTGCCAGCGCTTGCGCTCGGCGAAGCGCGCATACATGCGGAACAGGTCGCCTGCGAACAGCGCCGCTTCGTCGCCGCCGGTTCCGGCGCGAATCTCCAGAAACACGCTGCGCTCGTCGTTGGGGTCTTTGGGCAATAACTGTTTTTGCAATTCGCTGTCGAGTTGCGCCAATCGCTCTTGTCCATGCTTGATTTCGGCTTCGGCGAATTCGCGCATTTCAGGATCACCCACCATTCCCTGCGCGGCTTCGATGTCGGCCTGACAGGATTGATAGGCGTGATACAACTCCACCACCGGTTCGAGTTCGGCGCGCTCGCGGTTCAGCCTGCGGAACGCATCCATATCCTTGGTGGATTCTTCGGTGCTCAGCAGTTGGTTGACTTCGTGCAGGCGCTCGCTCAATTGAGCGAGCTTGGCGGCGATACTGGGATTCATTCTAGATTGTTCATCAGGTGAAATCGGATATTAAAGGCCGTTCGTGGTGAGCTTGTCGAACCATGAATGGCCCTTCGACAGGCTCAGGGCGAACGGAACATGGAATTATTCGTCAGGACGGAGGTGATACAAACGATGGATCATTTCGAGGAGCGCCTCGCGGTCATCGCTATCTACCTGGTTCAGCGCATGGGTGGGCGCGTGCAGGAATTTGTTGGTCAGGCTGTTGCTCATGGCCTCCAGCACATGTTCGGGGCTCTCGCCCCTGGCCAGCAGGCGCAGGGCTTTTTCCATCTCATGGCGGCGGTCCCGCTCGGCATGGTCGCGCAGCGCGCGGATGGTCGGCACCGCTTCGCGCGATTCCATCCAGTGGATAAAATCGGACACGTTGGATTCGATGATGACTTCGGCTTCCCTGACCGCGCCCTGGCGCGCATCCAGCCCGTCCTTCACCACTTCGGCGATGTCGTCCAGTGTGTACAGGAACACATCGTCCAGCTCGGCGACTTCCGCCTCCACATCGCGCGGCACGGCCAGGTCAACGATGAACAGCGGACGGTGCTTGCGCGCCTTGAGCGCGCGCTCCACCATGCCCTTGCCGAGTATCGGCAACTGGCTGGCGGTGCAGGTGACGATGATATCGTGATGCGCCAGTTGTTCCGGCAGGTCGGTCAGCGTGATCGCATGTCCGTTGATGCGCCGCGCCAGCGCCTGCGCGCGCTCCAGCGTGCGGTTGGCGACCGTGATGCGCTGCGGTGAGCGCGCCGCGAAATGCACCGCATTGAGTTCGATCATCTCGCCCGCGCCGATGAACAGCACGCGCTGCTCGGAGATGCTGGGGAAAATGCGTTCGGCCAGCCGCACCGCAGCAGCGGCCATCGAGACCAGGTTCGCGCCGATCTCGGTTTGCGTGCGCACATCCTTGGCGACCGAAAATGTGCGCTGGAACAATTTGTGCAGCAGGAATCCCATCGTGCCGGCCTGCTCGGCCTGGCGCACCGCCTGCTTCATCTGGCCGAGGATCTGCGGCTCGCCCAGCACCATCGAATCCAGCCCGCTCGCCACGCGGAACGAATGTTTCACCGCCTGCTCGCGCGGCAGGGTGTAGAGATAGGGATCGATATCCTTGCGCGGGAGATGGTGATATTGCGCCAGCCAGTCTATGGCCTGTTCGGGCTGCACGGCGTTGCAATACAACTCGGTGCGGTTGCAGGTGGACAGGATCGCCGCTTCCTTGGCCGCGCCATGTCCCACAAGGTCGCGCAGCGCACTCTCCATCCCGTCCTCATTGAACGCGACCTGTTCGCGCACGGCCAGCGGCGCGGTTTGGTGGTTGATGCCGAAAGTGAATAGCTGCATTCGTGTATGACTGTCAGTAAGCCCGTGTTGGCGCGGATTATAGTCGCAACGGCGTGGCAATGCCATTCGGCGCGGTTCACCCTGTTAGAATGTCTAATTCCAATTCCAGATAAAAAGCGCATTTGTAGGGCGGGCTACGCCCGCCATGGCGGGTGGAACCCGCCCTACGCAAAAAGCGCTTCTAAATTAGAAATGGAATTAAACAGCAGGGTGGATAAAGCGTGAAGCATATCCACCCTGTGAATCCGCACAACGCAGCGCGCAATAGTTGCGCCTACAGCCGCCCCATCTTCGGCAACTCGCCCACCAGCGGCGCGACATAATCCAGCCAGGCCTGCGTCACATCGTTGCCTGCGGCGTTGATGAATTCGTCTTTCATCTCAGTGGCGACCTTCGCTACCGTGGACAACGGCGTGATGAAGGATTCGCTGGCATACGGTTTGTTGCTTAACCGGCGTATCGCCACCGAGCCGGGCTGTCCGGTGCTGGCCGCATGGTTCACCGCGTGTTCGCCCACCTCGCGCGCTTCCTTCGCATCTATCGGGGAAACAATAGTGGGAAAGGAGCGCTGTAAATAACCGAAGGTGTCGGCGCGCACGCGCACCTTCTGTCCGGGGAAGGCTTCTTTCACCAGCGCTGCCAGCGTATCGCCCAGCGCGCCGCTGCCGGACAACTGGATGTTGCCGTGCGAGTCGCGCTCGCCGCTGGTCGAGATCGGGTTGCCGTCCTTGCCGGTGATGCCTTCGGAAGCGGCAATCACGCAGCGTCCGAATCTCGCCACCGCATCGCGCACGTCCTGCTTGAATTTTTCGACATCGAACACGCGCTCCGGCAAATAGATCAGATGCGGGCCGTCGTCCGGCGCCTGGCGCGCCAATGCCGATGCGGCAGTCAGGAACCCGGCGCTGCGCCCCATCACGACATTGACCTTGATGCCCGACAAGGCGCGGTTGTCGCGGTCATCGCCCATGAAAGCCAGCGCGACGAAACGCGCCGCCGAGGCAAAGCCCGGGCAATGGTCGGTGACCTTCAGGTCGTTGTCGATGGTCTTGGGAATATGCACGGTGCAGAAATCGTAATTCGCTTCCTTCGCCATCTCGGCGATGATATGCGCGGTCTCGGCGGAATCGTTGCCGCCGATGTAGAAGAAATAACGCACATCGTTCTTCCTGAACACCTCGAACACTTTTTCACATTCGGCTTTGCCGGGCTTGAGCCGCACCGAACCCAATGCCGCCGCCGGCGTCGTGGCGACCAGCTCGAGCTGCTCGACGCTCTGCGTGGTCAGATCGACGAAATCCTCTTTCATGATGCCGGCGATGCCGTGGCGCGCGCCGAGTATGCCGGTGATATTGGGTTGCTTGCGCGCCGCCAGCACCGCGCCGACCAGCGACTGGTTGATGACCACCGTCGGGCCGCCGGATTGTCCGATGACCATCTTTCCGATTAACTTTCCTTGCACAGCCATAGCTTCATCTCCTGAGTTTAACTTGTTGCATTCTAAACCTATTACGGTTTCTCAGCATCGCCCAGCATCGTTTATAATCGCGGTCCTCAATAACAAGGAAGCAGCATGAGTCTGTTAAACGTCCGCCCCGGCGACAACCTGCCCCACGAATGCAATGTCATCGTCGAAATCCCCAAACACGCCGACCCCGTCAAGTATGAAGTGGACAAGGTATCCGGCGTGCTGGTAGTGGATAGATTCATCGGTTCGCTGATGCGCTATCCCTGCAACTATGGCTTCATCCCGGAAACCATCGCCGATGATGGCGACCCGGTGGATGTGCTGGTGGTCACACCTTTCCCCATCGTGCATGGCGCGATCATTCCCTGCCGCCCGGTCGGCATGCTGAGCATGGAAGACGAAGGCGGCAATGATGCCAAGATCATCGCCGTGCCCACCGGCAAACTCACGCCGCTGTATCACAATGTTCTGACGTACAAGGATTTGCCTGAGATTACGCTGGAACAGATCAAGCATTTCTTTGAACTCTACAAGGCGCTGGAACCTGGCAAGTGGGTCAAGATCAAGGGTTGGGAAGGTGTAGAAGCTGCGCACGCGGAAATCATGAACGGCTTGGCGGCTTACAAATCTGTTAATTTAATTTCAAAACAACAATAATTATTCAGGGTGCGTTCCACGCACCCTACGAAGTTTTACTTTAGAGGACGAAACATGACCGCTCAAATAATCGACGGCAAGGCCATCGCGCAAGAAGTGCGCGCCGAATGGAAAATTCGCGCCGATGCGCTAAAGGCGCGCGGCGTCACGCCGGGACTGGCAGTCATCATCGTCGGCGAAGATCCCGCCTCCAAAGTGTATGTCGCCAACAAGGTGAAAGCATGCGCCGAACTGGGCCTGCATTCCGAGCACATCGTCCTGCCCGCCGGCACCAGCGAAGCGACGCTGCTGGCGAAGATCGCCGCATTGAACAGCGACCCGAAGATCCACGGCATCCTGGTGCAACTGCCGGTGCCGAAGCACATCGCCAGCAACAAGGTGCTGGAAGCCATCAGCCCGGACAAGGACGTGGATGGCTTCCACCCGATGAACGTCGGCGCGCTTGTCACCGGCAACATGCGCTTTGCCCCCTGCACGCCTTATGGCGCGATGAAGTTGCTGGAGAAATGCGGGGTAACCATCGAGGGCAAGCACGCCGTGGTAGTCGGGCGCAGCAACATCGTCGGCAAACCGATGGCGCTGATGCTGCTGCAACACAACGCCACCGTGACGATCTGCACCTCGAAGACCGTTGACCTTGCCAAATTCACCCGCGACGCCGACATCCTCGTCGTCGCCACCGGCAAGGCAAAGATGATCACCGGCGACATGATCAAGCCGGGCGCGGCGGTGATCGACGTCGGCATCAACCGCATGGCCGACGGCAAGCTGTGCGGCGATGTGGATTTCGATTCTGCCAAACAGGTTGCCGGCTGGATCACCCCCGTCCCCGGCGGCGTGGGACCGATGACCATCACGATGCTGGTAGCGAATACCGTGCAGGCAGCGGAGCGTTCATCCGGTATCGGTAATTAGTTAAATGACCCCCGGCAAAGCCGGGGGTTTATTGGGTGAGCGCCTCAAAGGCGCTGATAAAACCATGTGCCGCTTGAAGCGGCATTCCCTCTGCATCCCCCTTTAGAAAAGGGGGACTGAGGGGGATTTGAAAATGCCGAGTTCATATCCATCATCCGCAAATCCCCCCTCGCCCCCCTTTTTCAAAGGGGGGATGTACAGCAGCTCCTATTGACAATCAGATGCAAGACCACCGCATAGGTCAAACCGTTTTGAGTCCCCCGGCATAGCCGGGGGTTTACCTCACCGAATTAGAGTCCGATCCGGGCCAATACCTTTATTTCAATCAGCCGCTATAATGCTGCGGTTACATGAGGAAGGATGTCATGCGCCCATCTATAGCCCTGCAAACCCACCGTGAGGCGATCCGCGAGATAGCACTGCGCCATCGCGTGCGCAACGTGCGCGTATTCGGCTCCGTACTGCACGGAGAGGACACTGAGGACAGCGACCTTGACCTGCTGGTTGAGCC
Source organism: Gallionella sp. (assembly GCA_024653675.1). Lineage (GTDB taxonomy): Bacteria > Pseudomonadota > Gammaproteobacteria > Burkholderiales > Gallionellaceae > Gallionella. The sequence continues at coordinate 7,703 of JANLIB010000275.1, forward strand.
AACCTCTGAAACCACACTCATGGACATCGGTGCAATCCAACATGAACTGAAGAAATTAATGGGCATAACGGTAGATGTTCTTACTCCGGGAGCCCTGCCAGACAGTTTTAAGGAACGTGTACTCGCAGAGGCAACTCTGATATGAGCAAGAGCGATGCTATACGTTTGCCGGAATATCTCCGACATATCCTCGAGGCCATTGAGCGCATCCATCGTTACGTCGAAAATATGAGCGAGGTTGCATTCCTGAATGACCAAAAAACGCAGGATGCCGTGATCCGCAACCTTGAAATCATCGGCGAAGCCTCGCGTAACATCGAGCGCTACCACAAACAATTCGCCGACGAAAATGATTACCTGCCGCTGGGAAACGCCTACGAAATGCGCAATGCTCTTTCTCACGGCTACTTCAAGGTTGATCTGGAAATGGTCTGGAAAACCATCCACGCCGATTTGCCTGAACTGCACGCGCAAATCAAACAACTGCTCGAACAAATCCGGTAAAAACCTAGCAAGCGGCTACAATAAATACGCGCGGCGCAAATTCGCCGTCAAGGTTAATGATGATCAGTGTCGACATCAACCGCCTGCCTGAAGGCAAACTGTGCGGCGATGTGAATTTCGATTCGGCGAAGGGAGTCGCCGGATGGATCACCCCCGTCCCCGGCGGCGTGGGACCAATGACCATCACGAGGCTGGTGGCGAATACCGTGCAGGCGGCGGAGCGGACATCCGGTATCGCTTAATAAAGGTGGTATCAGATTTCCGTGTTGATGCAGCCGGCTCGCATAAACACAATGACCGCCGCCATAGCCGGCCCCTCTAGTATTTCCTGAAAAAGCCCAATTTGTCTTGGCGTTTAATATGCCAGTGAGACTCAACAAGCCGTATGAATTGAGATTTTTGCTTCCTGCGCGCAGAATGTCGCCTTGTAAGCCGACATTTCGGTCGGCCAATATACGTTAGGCCTTTTCCGGAAAGCGAAGCCACATGGGTACCATCAGCAAATTAACTTACAAGAGACTTCTGGTCGTTGCTTGGATCGCCATCGTTTTCGGCTACTTGTGGCTGCTTAGCTTTGCCTACGAAAAGGACAAGGGGTTCGTTCTATTTACCTGTCTGGCAATCGCTGGCAACTTAGCGTGTGACGGACTCAAGATCGTTTTGCGATTTGACCCGCTATACACAACCGAAGCCAAGTCGGTTGTCATTTACGTTTCTGGTTTTGTCGCATCCATGGCTGGTTCTGTCGCGGCGTTTGTCATAGGCGCGCAGCTTTACGTTTATCGTCTACTACCCGAGTGGGGCGCACAAGCCGTCTCAGCAATTGGTTTCCTATCGTGCATGGCTGCTGGAATCTGGTTAATCGGGGAAGCGGAGAGAAGGTTTTGTGTCACAAACCGCGCCTAACCCACCATTTAATCAACCACGTGCGAATAGCCGCACAGACCAACGCTTTCAAACGTCCGGCACACGGAGACTGGAGGAACGCAAGAATGGCTGAAGTTAGAACTGTCTGGGTCCATGCCCACTTCAAGGAGGTTGGGGAGTGGACTACCGACCATGTCAAGATTCGCACAGAGACCAGAATGGTTGAAAAAGGTCTATTCAATAAGAAGCAGGTACAGGAAGAGGTGCCCATCTTTGAAGACAGGCAAGTCTGGAAGGTTACTGGCACATCAGACAGGGAAATCGACGGTAAGAGGTTATCAACAGATGTCGAACAAGCCATAGCAGCGCTTCTGTCGGAAGGCTACAACATCTCGTGTGTGATTCCTGTAATTTCAGGGGAGTACAAATCTGACTTCGGGCCTCAAGCCATGAGCGCAGGGTCCAATTATGGCTGGGGCTATGGTTATAGCTTCACTGAGGGAGTAACCATTGTTGGCACAAAGGCCTAACCATCGCTTCGAGGGGACCGCCGGCTTCGCCGCCGGGCGGCCACTCAAGCTGAACGTTTTGTTGCTTCCATGAGGCTCCCACAATGAGTGGTTGTTGTGACAATGGTTGCTCTATAGACCGCCTGCGCGAGCGGCAGCGCGGAACGTTGCTGATTGTCCTCGGCATCAATGCCGTGATGTTCTTTGTCATCGCTGCCGCAGCATTCTATGGCAAGTCAACCGCGCTGCTGGCCGACAGTCTTGATAACCTTGGGGATGCATTGACCTATGGCCTCAGCCTCTACGCAGTTTCCAGGGGCGCTACCGTCAAGGCCAAAGTCGCCCTGTTCAAGGGTGGGCTCATTTTCCTTGCGGCTTTCGCCGTGGCCGCTCAAATTATTTACAGGCTTTTTGTCCCCAGCGTCCCCGTCTTCGAGATTATGGGCGCATTCAGCCTTCTGGGTCTTGCTGCAAATTCCATTTGTTTTTTTCTTCTGTGGCGCCACCGTCACGAAGACGTGAACATGAGCTCGGTTTGGGAGTGCTCGCGAAACGACATAGCATCAAATCTTTCTGTTTTCGTGGCGGCTGGCGCAGTCTGGTTCACCGGGTCAGGCTGGCCGGATATAGTGGTTGCGCTCGGTCTTGTCTGGCTCTTGGTGCGTTCAGCCATTCGGGTCATTTCTTCGGCCATGTCGGAGCTTCGTGAAGCAAGCTGATTCCGTGAGGTAACCCCCCCTTTGAAAAAGGGGGGCGAGGGGGGATTTGCAGTATGCAGTATGCAGTATGCAATATGCAATTCAGGTGTTCTCAAATCCCCCTCATTCCCCCTTTTCTAAAGGGGGAGGCGAAGATTGCAGTCGCCTTCAGGCGGCTCGCGGTTTTATCGGCGCCTTTGAGGCGCTCACCCAATAAGCCCTGGCTTTGCCGATGGTAATTTATTTAGGGACGCCGGAAACAGTAGAAGCAGGCGATGACGCTGCCTGCTTTTCTGCGGTTTGAGCGGATGGGGTTTCCAGAACCTGATAAAAGATTTCGTCGCGCTTGATCATTCCCAGTTCGCTGCGCGCGCGTTCTTCGATGGCTGCCGTCCCCTGTTTCAGGTCGCGCACTTCGGCGTCCAGCACGGCATTGCGCGTTCCGGTCTGCTGATTGACTTGTTGCTGTGACTCTACCTGACGATTCAAATCCCACACCTTCAACCAGCCGCCCTTGCCCAGCCACAGCGGGTACTGCAACAGCAGCAGCAGAGCTAGCAGAATCAGAGTGACAGTGCGGCGCATCTAATTCCGATTCTATTTCAAAGGCAATAAACTCGGCAGGGGCGAGATTCATCGCGCCATAAGAAGGGCGCGATGAATCGCGCCCCTGCGATATTACTTATATGACTGGAAAATGAAATCTGGGTCAACGTAGCTGGTAATACGCATCCCGCCCAGGGTAGCTGGCGGTATCGCCCAGGTCTTCTTCGATGCGCAGTAACTGGTTGTATTTTGCCATGCGATCGGAGCGGGACAGCGAGCCGGTCTTGATCTGCAGCACGTTGGTGGCAACCGCGATATCGGCGATGGTGGTGTCTTCTGTCTCGCCGGAGCGATGCGAGATCACCGCAGTATAGCCGGCGCGCTTGGCCATCTCGATCGCGGCAAAGGTCTCGGTCAGCGTGCCGATCTGGTTTACCTTGATCAGGATGGAGTTGGCGATGCCGCGCTTGATGCCTTCGCGAAGGATATTGGTGTTGGTCACGAAAATATCGTCGCCCACGATCTGGATAGTTTTGCCCAGGCGGTCGGTCAGCATTTTCCAGCCGTCCCAATCGAGCTCGCTCATGCCGTCCTCGATGCTGATGATGGGGTACTTGCCCACCCAGGTGGCGTACAGATCGACCATCTGCGCAGAGTTCAGCTTCAGCCCATCCGCCTTCAGGTGATATTTGCCATCCTTGTAGAATTCGGATGCCGCCGGATCCATGCCGATCGCCACATCCGAACCTGGCACATAGCCCGCCGCTTCGATCGCCTCGACGATGACTTTCAGCGCGCCCTCGTTGGAGCCCAGCGCGGGGGCAAAGCCGCCTTCATCGCCGACGGTGGTCGGCAGGCCGCGCTTGTGCAATACCGATTTCAGGGCATGGAACACTTCCGCGCCGCAACGCAGCGCCTCGCGGAAGCTCTGCGCGCCGACCGGTATGATCATGAATTCCTGCATGTCGGCGCCGCCTGTGGCATGCGCGCCGCCGTTAATGACATTCATCATCGGCACGGGCATCTCCATCCTGCCTGAACCGCCCAGATAACGGTACAGCGGCAAGCCGCTTTCTTCAGCTGCGGCGCGCGCCACTGCCATGGATACCGCCAATATCGAATTGGCGCCCAGACGCGATTTGTTCCCGGTGCCATCCAGTTCGATCATGGTCTGGTCGATGAAAGCCTGTTCGGCGGCATCCAGGCCGATGATCGCCTCGGCGATCTCGGTGTTCACGTATTCCACGGCCTTCAGCACGCCTTTGCCCAGATAGCGCTGTTTGTCGCCATCGCGCAATTCAATCGCCTCCTTCTCGCCGGTAGAAGCGCCGGACGGCACGGCAGCCCGCCCCATCACGCCGGATTCCAGCAATACGTCCGCTTCCACGGTAGGGTTGCCGCGCGAATCCAGAATCTCGCGGGCGATCACGTCAACTATTGCGCTCATACTTTTCCTTTTTTTTCTTAAACCAAAATAAATATTATTTTCGTAGGGCGGGTCACACCCGCCATAGAAATATTGGTTGTGATGGCGGGTTAGCTCTGCATAGCCATCTGACTAAGTTGGCAAACTACGCCAACCAAGTCATTGGTTAACCCGCCCTACACGTTTTTCAAATCGATCTGCTCTTCGATCAAACCCTGCTGCTTGACAGTTTCATCCAGCGCTTTCAGCGTTTTTAACAACGCCTTGAGATGGCCGAGCGGAAAGGCGTTCGGCCCATCCGACAACGCCTTGGCCGGATCGGGATGCGTTTCCATGAACAGGCCGGAAATACCCGCCGCCACCGCCGCGCGCGCCAGCACCGGCACAAACTCGCGCTGCCCGCCGCTGACCGTCCCCTGCCCGCCCGGCAACTGCACCGAGTGAGTGGCATCGAACACCACCGGACAGCCGGTGTTGCGCATCACCGCCAGCGAGCGCATATCCGACACAAGGTTGTTGTATCCGAAAGACGCGCCTCGTTCGCATACCATAATGTTATCTGCACCGCTGGCCTCGCGCGCCTTATCGACCACGTTCAGCATATCCCAGGGCGACAGGAACTGCCCCTTTTTGATATTCACCGGACGACCACAGCGTGCCACGGCGTGTATGAAATCGGTCTGGCGGCACAGGAACGCCGGCGTTTGCAATACATCGACCGCTGCGGCGACCGGCGCGATGTCTTCGATGGTGTGCACGTCGGTCAACACCGGCACGCCGATCTGTTTCTTAACTTCGGCAAGGATCTTCAATCCGGCATCCAGACCAAATCCTCGGAAAGATTTTCCGGAGCTGCGATTGGCCTTGTCATACGAAGACTTATAAATGAATGGGATACCCAGCTCGATGCAGATTTCCTTCAATTGCCCGGCAGTGTCCAAAGCCAGTTGCTGCGATTCGATTACGCATGGGCCGGCAATCAGGAACAGCGGCTTGTCCAGGCCGGCATCAAATCCGCACAGCTTCATAATTCACCACTCGCGGTCAACGTAGCGTGCGCTGTGCGCACGAATACAGGCAATATCGTGCGCACAGCGCACGCTACATCTGCTACCCGCACCGGGCGCTTCGCGCCGCCATGTCCGGGCTGCACCTGAAAATTGCACAGCTTCATTCTGTCCTCTGTCCTCTGTCATCTGTCCTCTGTAGCGCAGCCTCGACAAATGACTTGAACAGCGGATGGCCGGTGCGCGGCGTGGAGGTAAACTCGGGGTGAAACTGCACGCCGACGAACCACGGGTGCATGGACTGCGGCAATTCCATCATTTCCGGCAGGTTTTCGCTCGGTGTGCGCGCGGAAATTATCATTCCGGCCTTTTCCAGCGCAGGAACATAATGATTGTTAACCTCGTAGCGATGGCGATGCCGCTCATTAACTTCGTCGCCGTAGATGCGCTGCGCCAGTGTGCCGGATTTGACCGGGCAGCGTTGCGAACCGAGACGCATGGTGCCACCCAGATCGGAATCGCTGCTGCGCGTCTCGACCCTGCCGTCGCGGTCGCGCCATTCGGTGATCAGCGCGACCACCGGATGTTCGGTTTCCAGGTTAAATTCGGTGCTGTTCGCATCGCCCATGCCTGCAACATGGCGCGCATACTCGATCACGGCGAGTTGCATACCAAGGCAAATACCGAGATAGGGCACATTGTTTTCGCGCGCAAAACGAATCGCGGAAATCTTCCCCGCCGTGCCGCGCATGCCAAAGCCGCCGGGCACCAGTAACGCATCGTAATGTGCCAGGCCTGCAGTTCCAGTGGTCTCCAGCGTTTCGGAATCGATGTATTCGATATTCACCCTGGTTGCGGTATGGATGCCCGCATGGCGCAACGCTTCGATCAGCGACTTGTAGGATTCGGTCAGGTCCACATATTTGCCGACCATGCCGATGGTGATTTTATGCTGCGGATTTTCCAGCGCGTTCACCAGATTCGCCCATACCGAAAGATCGGCCGGCGGCAGGTCCAGCGCCAGTTCTTCACATACGATACGATCCAGACCCTGCTGATTAAGCATTTGCGGGATCTTGTAGATGGTGTCCACGTCCCACATCGAGATCACCGCTTCTCCGCGCACATTGGAAAACAGCGAAATCTTGGCTCGCTCATCGTCGGGAATGCGCCTGTCGGCACGGCACAGCAAAGCAGTGGGGAAAATACCGATCTCGCGCAATTTCTGCACGCTGTGCTGGGTCGGCTTGGTTTTCAGCTCTCCGGCGGTGGCGATGTAGGGAACCAGCGTGAGATGCACATAAGCCACCTGGTTGCGTCCCATGCGCAGCCCCATTTGCCGCGCCGCTTCGAGGAACGGCAGCGACTCGATGTCGCCCACCGTGCCGCCGATCTCGACGATCGCCACATCGGCTTTGCCATCATGCGAAGCGGCCGCTCCGCGCTCGATGAATGCCTGTATCTCGTTGGTGATATGCGGGATCACCTGCACCGTCTTGCCCAGATATTCGCCGCGCCGCTCCTTGCGGATCACGCTGTCGTAAATCTGTCCGGTGGTGAAATTGTTGGACTTGCGCATCTTGGCGGAAATGAAGCGCTCGTAATGCCCGAGGTCCAGGTCGGTTTCAGCGCCATCTTCGGTGACGAACACTTCGCCGTGCTGAAACGGGCTCATGGTGCCCGGATCGACGTTTATATAGGGGTCAAGCTTGAGCATCGTCACCTTGAGGCCGCGCGATTCGAGAATGGCCGCCAGAGAAGCGGCGGCAATGCCCTTTCCCAGGGAAGAGACCACGCCGCCGGTGATGAAGATGTACTTGGTCATACGGATGCCCGGGAAAATATTTTTCGCAGGCTGGGATGATACCGTAAAACGCCCTGCTCTCAAAATTCAGGTGGCAGGATACGTCGCCACGTGCCCCCCGATCTCAATGTATCACTGTGTTTGCATCCAGCCTTGACCGCAAAAAATTCACATTCAGCGCCACTTTTCCGAACTCTTCCAGTGACAACGGATTGCCGAATAAATAGCCCTGATAAGCCTTGCAGCCAACATGTTCCAGGAAAGTGCGTTGCGCCTCGGTTTCCACCCCCTCTGCGATCACATCTATCCCGAGACTGTTGGCCATGCCGATGATGGTCTGCACAATCACTGCGTCGGTAGGCTTGGTGCCGATGTTGCGCACAAAAGATTGATCGATCTTCAATTGGTCAAGCGGAAGCTGCGTCAGATAAGCCAGGGATGAATATCCGGTTCCAAAATCGTCCATCGAGAAACGCACCCCGGCCTTCTTGAGTTCGTGCATCTTGCCGATGGCGTCGTTGATATTGTCCAGCACCACACTCTCGGTCAATTCAAGCTTAAGCCGGGTCGGGTTGGCGCCGGTCTTTTTCAGGATTTCTCTCACTTGTTCGACAAAATCCGGCTGATGGAACTGAAGCGCGCTCACGTTGACAGCGATCTGCAATTCACTTGCCAGCGGATTGGTTTCCCAATCCTTGATCCTGGCACAGGTGGTTTCAAGCACCCAGCGCCCGATGGCTACGATAAGTCCGGTCTCTTCAGCCATGGGAATAAATTCGGTTGGCATCACCAATCCCTGTACCGGGTGCCTCCAGCGCAGCAATGCTTCGGCGCCGATGGTGCGGTTTGCGGCATTTACCTGTATTTGATAGTAGAGATCGAATTGGTTATGGGAAAGCGCATGGCGCAGGTCCGCTTCAAGCTTGACGCGGGCCTCAAGCACGGCTTGCATGGTCGGGTCGAAGAAACGCAGAGTGTTACGCCCGGCGGTTTTGGCCTCGTACATTGCCGTGTCAGCCCGCTTGAGCAGGTCGTCCACGCTGACATCGTGCGCGCGGAAAAGGCTGACGCCGATACTGCAGGAACTGTGATATTCAAAATTCCTCAACCGGTAAGGGTGGCCGAGCGATTCGCGGATTTTTTCCCCTATAGCTTTCGCCTGGGCGGCAGCCTGTTCCACTTCCTCGCTCAAATTGACCATCATGACGACGAATTCGTCGCCGCCCAGCCGGGCTACCGTATCCCCTCCGCGCACGCTGGCCTGCAGGCGCTGGGCTGCCTCGATCAACAGCAGGTCGCCGACATCGTGGCCCTTGGTGTCATTGAGCGTCTTGAAATTGTCCAGATCGATGAACAGCAGCGCGGAGTGGGCAATACTGCGGGTGCCGGAAGCCATGGTGTGATGCAGGCGATCTATCAGCAGGCGGCGGTTCGGCAGCTTCGTAAGCGGATCGTAGAAAGCAAGCTGATGTATCTGTTCTTCAGCCTGCTTGCGCAATGTGATGTCGGTAAATACCGATACATAGTGCGACATCTTCCCTGCCGCATCAGTGACGGCGGTAGTGGTAAGCCATATCGGATAAATCTCGCCATTCTTGCGCCGGCTCCAGACTTCACCCTGCCAGTATTTATCTCTGGTGATGGTTTCCCACATGTCAAGGTAAAACTTCCTGTCATGTCGCCCGGACGTGAGCAAGTCGGGAGTCTGCCCGATCGCCTCATCGGAGCTATAACCGGTCAAACGCGTGAAGGCGCGATTGACCCGAAGGATGCGCTTGTCAAGATCGGTTATCAGGATGCCCTCCTGCGTCTCGAAAGCTGTTGCAGCGATACGCAATTCCTGGCCTCTTTCCACAACTCGATAATAGGCATAGACGGCGTATCCGAGCATCAGCATTGACGCCAGAAACAACAGGAGCTGATAGGCGAAAGCCGTGCGTTGTTGTGCCTGGTAGAAATCCAGATATTGCTGTTCGAGATCAGCCCCGATGTCTTTCTTTCCGATCGGACTGAGGCGCAGAAGCAATTCCGTCATGCCGTTTCCATGATCCAGAATAAGCTTGGCGTGCCGCAATGCGATTTTTGCAGGATCTTTGGCGCGGTCGGGCAAACCCGGAATGGCCTGCTCTACCCTGCTGATGTCCTGTTCCAGAATTTCCCGGATGCGATTGCCTGAATCGACACTTATCAAAAGAGCGTCGCGAAGCAGAAATGTGAATTGCTCCCGGCGCAACATGTCATTCTCGGGCAATAGCGCCAGAATGATGTTGATCCTGCGCGGCAAATACAGAAAAGAGTTCTTGATTACCGAGTTATTGGATTTGAATTGCTCAAGCTCTTCCTGCTTCTTTTCGATATGCTGCTGCAACCAGATCAATTCCTGCCTGACCTCCGGCGTATCCGGCAGCAACCCGCTTTGATGGTGTTGTGACAACCTGGCGCCGAGCCTCTGTATGCGTTGCATGATTGCGACCACCGTATCGTAGTTGCTGATCAAACGATAGTGGATCTGCAACACTGCTTCGCCCAACTCGGCCTCGCGCGTTTGCAGCTCGCGAAAATCGGACTGAACCAGATTGTGCGTATCAGGATCGACGGGCCGCGCCTTTACAAACAAAAATATCAGGAACGCCGCTCCCGCGCACGACAGGATCAGTTCCCATTTGTTTGTTTTGGCAAAGCGGATCATCTGTGCGCCCCGCTTTGCTGGTGAGCGGACAACAGTTTTCCGTCATACTCGCCGGTCAGGGCATTGAGAAATTTGACGATCTTTGCAACTTCTTCTTCGCGCAAATCCACGCCAAGCTGGTATTTTCCCATGATGATTACCGCAGCATCCAATGTGCTCGCGGAAGCATCGTGCAAATAAGGCGCGGTCAATGCCACGTTGCGCAATGACGGCACGCGAAATTCGTAGCGATCGTCCTCATCCTTTGTGAGGTTATAGCGGCCTAAATCAACTTTGCGCAAATTTCCGCGATTCCTGAAATAATCTTCAACCAGACCCAACTTCTCATACATGTTTCCGCCCATATTCATGCCCTGGTGACAGCTGATACAGCCAAGGCTCTTGAACAGGTCGTAGCCGGCCAGCTCGGAGCTATCCAGGGCTTGCTTGTCGCCGCGCAAATAACGATCGAATCTTGAGTTGGGGGTGTTCAACGAACGCTCAAAAGTGGCAATCGCGTCCCTGACTGTTTGTGGATTAATATTTTCTTTGTAAATATCCGCAAAATCGCGGCGATAAGCCTTATCATTCCCCAGTTTGGCGATGACCTCGTCCCAGGTCGAACCCATTTCACAGGGGTTATTCATCGGGAAATCTATCTGATCTTCCAATGTTGCTGCGCGCCCGTCCCAGAATAACCTGAAATTGAAACCGCTGTTGAACACCGTCAGCGTGTCAATCTTACCGTCTGTTTTGCTAGAGCCAACAGGGTGCGCCAATCCATCCACTCCGCCTGTCGCAAGATTATGGCAATGCGCGCAGGATATCCTGCTGTCGCCGGAAAGTTGGGGGTCGTGAAATAGCCGCCGTCCAAGAGCAACTTTGCGCTTGTCCAGCTTTAAATCGCGCGGTATCGGGGTGATCGGCTCATCCACGTCGCCATGCTTTACGGCAAACACGGCATCTTCTTCCGCGCCGTTATGAGCATATGTTGTATACCAGAAAACAAATGCTGCCCCGCATAGAGCCAGTCCAAACAAAGCCAGCACCAACCAGTACGAACGCTTAACCATGGTGTCCTTTTACTCAGAAAAGCAGCATATCCACGAAATAAACAAAGTAACGAGAACCCAACATGTGAGCAATACGTCGTATCATTACTCAACAGGCGAATATTTATCGCATGGATATTTATCGTGGTAACTTGATGATTTATAAGGCGCCTTTCGTGTTATTGCATCCCGGCAATATTTTGCACAAGCCAATTCATGAGTTGAAAAGCAATTTTCAGGCCTATTCCATGATTTGTGGAGCATATTGTGCTCCCTAAGTTCCGAATATTCAATCAGGTACTGTTTCTTCCAATCCGTCTAAAGCCGGCACGCGACCAGGCTCCCGCATACGCCAGGAAAATAAATCGTGAAGAGTTTTTTCAGGATAATTTTCCGGAATTTCGATCGCGAAGATGGAAGACCGCATGGATTTAGCAGCGTCGGCTGCAACAAACGCCATGCAAGGAAAAGGCCGGCGAGCGATCCCGCGATTTGCAAAAAAGCAGTGAGAATTTTTATAAGTGCAACAGCAGCGCAATAAGAAACCCCGCAGCAGGCTGCGAGGTATAGATGGTGCAGAATGGATAAAACGCCAAAGGCATGTATCCACCAATAAACCGCTGGAGCTTAATCCACTCTGCGAAATATGACGCTGCAAGCAGCGGGGAATCGAACCCAAAGAGGTTGAAAATTCACCGCTAATGCAGCAACAAGGATTGTCTGACAGCCACGGCGCAAACCGACATCAATGTTTCGGGAAGCAAACCTAGCAACAGCACGGCCAGACCGTTCACGCTGATCAGCAGCGCAGTATCCTGGCCGATGGTGATCGGTGCATGGCTTTCCGGCGTATCGAAATACATCAGCTTGACGATACGCAAGTAATAGAAAGCGCCGATCAAAGAGAACAACACTGCAACCACCGCCAGCCAGACATGCCCGGCCTGCACAGCGGCGTTCAGCACTGAAAATTTGGCGGTAAAACCGACAGTGGGCGGCACACCGGCCATGGAAAACATCAACAGCAGCATCAGGAAAGCGAGCCACGGGCTGCGCCGGCTGAGCCCTTTGAAATCGTCAAGCGTATCGGCTTCAAAACCCATTCTTGACAGCAGAATGATCATGCCGAACGAGCCCAGCGACATCAACACATACACCACGGCGTAGAACATCGATGCGCCGTAGCCCACGATTCCGCCGCTCAACAGCCCCAGCAGCATAAAGCCCATGTGGGCGATGGTTGAGTAGGCGAACATGCGTTTGAGGTTGGTCTGCACGATCGCGGTTATGTTGCCGAGCGCCATCGAGGCAATTGCAAGAATAATCAACATACCCGACCAATGTTGTACCAAGGGTTGCAGGCCTTCGACCAGAATGCGCGCAACGAAAGCAAAGGCGGCAAGTTTGGGAGCCGAGCCGATCAGCATCGTTACGGCGGTAGGCGCACCCTGATACACATCCGGCACCCACATATGGAAGGGCACTGCGCCGAGTTTGAAGGCCAGTCCGGAGACCACAAACACCAGGCCGAACACCAGTATATTCTTGTCCGCCGTACCGGACTGGATCGCCTGTGACACCGCGCCCAGCTCCAGCGTGCCGGTCGCGCCATACAGCATGGACATGCCGTACAGCAACAGGCAGGACGCCAGCGAGCCCAGCACAAAATATTTCATCGCGGCTTCGATGGCAATGGAGGAATCGCGTTGCAGGGCGACTATCGTATACAGGCTCAGAGAAAGCAGTTCCAAACCGAGATACAGGGTCAGGAAGTTGTTGGCTGATATCATGACCATCATCCCGATCATGGCGAACAGTACCAGCACCATGAACTCGCCGGTGAACAGTTCGCGCACGGTGAGATATAGTCTTGAATACGCCAGCATCATGGACAAAGCCAGACAGGTCAACAGCTTCAGCACATCGGACATCGAATCGTCCACGAACATATTGTGAAAAGCGTAGACCACGCCGTTTCCATGCGTGCCGACGATAATCAGCGAACAGCCCAGCAAGGTGAGTTGCACCAGCAGGTAGGTGACCAGCCTGCCATCCTGCCTGATCAACAAATCCGCAATCAGTATCACGCACGCCATGGCCAGCACGAATACCTCGGGGAGCACAGGCAATAAGTCCGATATTACAAAGTTCATAGCGTCTGTTTCCGATCCCGGTTGGAAATTTGACAAGGCGGTGCGCGGCACGCGTCCGCAGGTGTCCGGTTCACTGCGGCGGTGTTTGCCACTGCGGCATGCTGAAGTCTCCGGACGGGCAGCGACGGAGGAACTGCTTCATTAAGCCCTTCGATATTATTGACGCCCCGGACCGGCGACACTTCCGAGACGAGGTGCTCTACGCTTGCCCGCATCCTGGCGAGGAACGGTTCCGGGTTGAAGCCGATCCAGAAGACCAGCACCAGCAGCGGCAATAATGTTGCGATCTCGCGGCCGTTGAGGTCGGTGACAACAACCTCCTCCTTCCTGGTCGATTCCCCCCAGACCACGCGTTGCAGCATCCAGAGCATGTAGGCCACGGTAAGCACTACCCCGCCGAGAGCGATTGCCCCGGCCAGCAAGCTGGATTTAAATGATCCGACCAGCACCAGGAATTCCCCGACAAACGAATTTGTCCCGGGAAGCCCGAAGGAAGCAAAGGAAAAAATAGCCAGCAGCGTCACATAAATCGGCACCGTCATCCGCAACCCTCCGCAGTCCGAGATAAGCCGGCTGTGGGTTCTCTCGTAGATCATTCCCACGCAGAGAAAAAGCGCTCCGGTGGTGATCCCGTGGTTGACCATCTGAAGAATTGCCCCTTCGATGCCCTCTGTGTTGAAGACGAATATTCCCAGCGTAACGAATCCCATATGCCCGACGCTGGAGTAGGCGACCAGTTTCTTGAGATCGGTCTGCACCAGCGCCATGTACGAGCCCCAGATGATGGCAATCAACGAAAGGATCAGGATGACCGGCGCAAAGGCATGACTCGCATCGGGGGTTATCGGCAAACTGAATCTCAGAAACCCGTAGGTGCCCAGCTTCAGCATCACGCTTGCCAGCATCACACTACCGGCAGTGGGCGCCTCGACGTGGGCATCTGGCAGCCAGGTATGAAACGGAAACATCGGAACCTTGATCGCGAAGGCCAGGAAGAATGCCCAGAACACCCAGAACTGGAACGCCGCGCTGTATGATCCTTGCGCAAGCTGCTGAATGTCAAATGTCCCGCCACCCGTGAAATACAGCGCCAGTATCGCCACCAGCATGGGAAGGCTTCCTGCCATCGTGTAGAGGAAGAACTTCAACGCGGCATATACCCGGCGCTGACCGCCCCATACCCCGATGATAAGAAACATCGGGATGAGTTCCGCCTCCCAGAAGACGAAGAACAGGAACAGATCGAGCGCCACAAAGACTCCGATTATCGCCGCCTCCATGATCAGGATCGCCATCATGTACTCCTTGACCCGGGTATCGATGGCCTTCCATGAACAGAGCACGCAAAGCGGAGTAATCAGGGTGGTGAGCAGCACCAGCAGCACACTGATTCCGTCCACACCTACGGCATAGTTGATGTTGAAAGCGGGTATCCATGACAACCGGGTGACAAACTGCATCTCGTGGCTGGAGGTATCGAAGAGAAACCACAGCGGAAGCGAAACGGCAAAAACCAGCAGGGTAAAAACGAGAGCTGTCCAGCGCGTCCACCCATCATGGCGCGGGGCGAAGCCGATTATCGCCGCGCCAAGGAGCGGGAGAAGTATAAGCAAACTCAAAAGGTTGGATTCGTGTATCACGCTATAACCTCAGAACAGTGAATAAAGGCTCAGGATTAACAGTGATCCCACCATAACCAGGGCGTACTGCCGGAGCTGTCCGGTTTGCATCTGCCGCAGTGTGCTGCCCCCCCGCACCACCGCAGCGGCAATGGCGTTGACAGCCCCGTCAATGACGTGCTTGTCCAGCCATAGCCCTTTTATGCCAAGTATCAGATTGCCGCGGAACACGTGGCGGTACACTTGAATAAACCAGTTTTCGATGGGGCTTACCACGTGGTACACGAACTGCATGAAAAGGCCTGCGCCCTTCCGGTAGAACCAGTCTATATCCAGGGTAATCTTGCGCAGCCCCCCGAGTTTTTTGCGCAGCATGAAGAAGCCCATGGCGGTAAACAGCAGTATCTGCAAAGCCCAGATGATATGGGTTGGCGTGTAGGAATGGTACTCAACCACGTTCGGCAGCTTGTCGTAAAGCCATGCGGGATAAACACCGATGAAGATGCACAGGAACGCGGCCATCCCCATCGCCACCAGCATGTTGCGTGGCGGTTCTGCCGGTCGCGCCCCGCAATCCTTGCCAAAGAAGGTGTAATAGGGAATCTTCAGCCCCAGGCACAGGAACGTTCCGACGGAAGCCAGAGTGAGCAGCAGCCATACCTTGGGAAGATGCATTTCGGCGGCGGCAGAAATTTCCATGGACTTGCTCACGAATCCGCTGAATAGGGGAAAAGCCGAAATCGACAAGGCGCCGACCATGTAGAGAACAAAGGTCACGGGCATCCAGCGGTATAAACCTCCCAGCTCGCTAAGCTTGCTCTGCCCCGTCATCTGGATGACTGCTCCCGCCCCCATAAACAGAAGTCCCTTGTACAGGATGTGCGCAAAAGCATGCGCGACCGCACCGTTGATGGCCAGAGCCGAACCCATCCCCACGGCGGTCACCATGAAGCCCACCTGGCTGATGATGTGATAGCCGAGCAGACGGCGAATATCGTTCGACAGCATGGCAAACACCACACCGTAGAGCGCCATGAAAGTGCCCATCCAGATGAGCAGCTCGGTCCCGGGGTAGGCGCGGATCAAGGCATAGACCGCCGTCTTGGTAGTAAAAGCACTCAGAAAAACCGCACCGGTCACCGTTGCCTCAGGGTAGGCATCGGTCAGCCATGCGTGCAGCGGAGGAACGGCAGCGTTGAGCATGAAACCGGCCAGGATGAGATAGAACGCCGCGCCATTTCCCTGCATGACATCGAAACGGGTCGATCCGGTCGTCACATAAAGTATCACGATCCCGGCAAGGAGCACCACGCCGCCGACGGCATGCACCAGCAGATACCGGTACCCGGCTTCGATCGAGGCCTTTACCCGGCGCGACCAGATGAGCCAGACCGAGGCGAACGCCATGAGCTCCCAGAACACAAAGAGCGTCAAAAGATCGCCGGCAAACGTTACCCCGAGCGATGACCCGGCATAGACGAACGCGGCGATATGTTGCCCATTGTCCTTGACATGCAGCGCATAGGTCGCCCCGACCAGCGCTGCGATCGAAAACACATATGCAAAGGCAAGACTGAGCTTGTCCGCACGTCCGAAGATCAGTTCAAATCCGAGAAAGTTGACGACACCATGGACGCCGGGCGACATCAGCATCACGGTCACCAGCGCAAGAGCCGGCAGCAGGACGATATAAATCTGCTGCGCTCTTCCTCTGATGAAAGGAATGAACAAAGCCCCCAGAATGAGGAAAACTGAAGGGTGTACCCAATCAATCATTGTAGTAATCCTCAGGCCGTCCCAGCCAATAGTGTCCCAATGTCTTCGAAACGACGACGATCAGGATAAAGGAGAGGAGCCCGTAGAGGGCGCTGAACCCCGGAATGTCGTCCCAGAAAAAATGTGAGTGGTGCCGGGGAAGAAAAAAATCGATCACGACTATGAGCGCCAGTACCGCGAAACCGATCCGCTTCAACGTCTTCGCGTTATTCACCAGGTTTTCCAGAATTTTGCCAATATCCATCACCGAATCCCCACCTTGATTAAATTGAGGAAGTGGTCCGGATAGATGCCCAGAGCCACCGTTCCAACCGCCGTAATCAGCAACGGTATAAGGACTTTGTAGGGCGCTTCGCTGATGCCTTCGTGCCCATCCGCCGGCGGAGTCCCAAACACAGCCTTGTAGACGACCGGCGCGAAGTACGCCACGTTGAGCAGGCTGCTGGTCAATATCACCCCGAGCAGCATCCAGCTCCTGGTCTCTATGGTGCCTACGGCAAGATTCCATTTGGTGATGAATCCGGCGAATAGCGGCACGCCGATGATGCTGAGTGACCCGATGGCGAAGGCTGCGATCGTCCACGGCATTTTCCGTGCAATCCCGTGCATTTCACTGATGTTGGTCTTGTGCGACGCGACATAGATCGCGCCGGCGCAGAAGAACAGCGTGATTTTCGTGAAGGCATGATTCACGATGTGAATGATGCCGCCGGTGATTCCGCTGACCGACAGCAGCGCCACGCCCAGCACGATGTACGAGAGCTGGCTCACTGTGGAATAGGCCAGCCGCATCTTGAGATTGTCCTGGGTCAGCGCATAGGCCGACGACGCCAGGATGGTGATGGAAGCGATAATGGCCGTGTAGTCACCCAGGTGGAGATTCTGCATCGTCGGAACCCCGTAGACGTCAACCACCAGCCGGACGATACAGAATGCGCCGACCTTCACCACCGCCACGGCGTGGAGCAGAGCGCTTACCGGCGTGGGCGCCACCATCGCGGAGGGCAGCCAGTTGTGCATCGGCATCAGCCCGGCCTTGGCAAAACCGTACAGGAACATGAAATACATCACTGTCAAAAGTGTCGGAATCTCCATCCCGGAGAACGTCGTGGCCGTTATCCCCATGAACATCCCCACCTTGTTGAATTCCAGCGAGCCGGTAAGGCTATACGTCAGGATGATGGCGCCCAGAAGGATGCTGCTCGATGCGCCCACCAGATAAAGCAGATACTTGCGCCCCGCATCCCAGTCCTTGGCGGCTTCATTGTGTATCACCAGCGGCAACGTGCACAGGCTCAGTACTTCATAGAAAAAGAACAGCGTGAACAGATTTCCCGCAAAGGCGACGCCCATGGCCGAGGACAGCGCAATGGCAAAGCAGGTGTAATACCTCGTCTGGGCATGCTCCTTGAGGGTGCGCATGTAGCCCATGGAATAAACCGTGGTGATAATCCACAGAAATGAGGACGTGGTGGCAAACAGCAAACCGATACCGTCCACCTTGAAAGCGAGTTCAACGCCGGGAAGAATTTTGAAGACCGTATACTTGATCGCTATCCCGGAAAGAACCGCAGGCGTCATGGATATAACGATCAGAAACTTGATGACTCCCGCACCGATGGACCAACCCTCTCTCAGGTTCGGGCGCCGGTAAGAACACATGATCAGCACGGCGGCAATTGCCGAGACCAGCACCGCCAGAAGAGGCTTTATCGAAATCAATGTTTCCATGTGGCCATCCGGTTCATCCCAGCGAGTGAAAAGACGGCGAAATCATAATTCGCCGGGCTATCAATCCGGTAAAGAAAAAAACTGTTTTTAATCATTGTGGTCATCATTATCACCATCGCACCGGCGGTTCATCCCTTCAGCTCGTCCCAATCGGCCACATCGATCGTCCGCCTGTTACGGAAAAGCAGCACGACGATGGCAAGCCCGATGGCCGCCTCGGCAGCGGCAACCACCAATATGAAAAAGACAAATATCTGGCCGGCGGGGTCTCCCCGATAGTGCGAGAATGCGACGAAATTCGTATTCACCGCCAACAGCATCAGCTCGATCGCCATCAACATATTGATGATGTTCTTCCGTTTGAACAGAATACCGGCAACTCCCATGCAGAAGATGACCGCTCCAAGAATCAGGAAATCAGAAAGAACAATCATCGACCGGCCTCTGCTGGGTTATCCATTTTTTCCTGAGCGTGTTTCTCCGGGAGCATCTTGACCAGGCGCAAGCGATCCGCTTTCCTGACCGCGATCTGTTCGGGCACCGCCTGCGATTTGGCATCCTTGCGGCGGCGCGAGGTCAAGGCAATCGCGGCCACCATCGCCACCAGCAGAATCACTGCGGCAATCTCAAACGGGTAAACATATTCGGTATAAATCAAGCGCCCCAATTCCTTGGTATTGCTGTAATCGGCAGCATGCTTAATGGCCGTCTTGCCACCGGATATTCTGGAGGGACCCAATACCCAAGTCATCTCGAATACCATCAAACCGGCCAGCACCGCACCGAATGGAAGCCAGCGCCAGAAACCTTCGCGCAGCCGCGCCGGATTGATGTCCAGCATCATCACCACAAACAGGAACAGCACCATCACCGCACCGACATATACCAGCACCAGCGTAATGGCGAGGAACTCCGCTTCCAGCAGCATCCAGATGCCTGCCATGCTGCAAAAAGCCAGCACCAGGAACAACACCGCATGCACCGGATTGCGCGAGGTGATTACACGCAATGCCGCAAACACCGTCAAGGCAGCAAACAGATAAAACACGATGGTTTCAAAATTCATAAATTTACCCTTTTTGTAAGTGGTAAGTGGAGCGGTGCTGCGCACCTCAGTAGTGAGTGGAAAAAACCCAGCCCCTCGCTTCGCGCTCCCCACTTACTACTCACCACTTACTACTATCTATACTTGGCGTCCGCTGCCCTGTCCTTCGCGATCTGCTCTTCATATTTGCCGCCCAATGCCAGCAACATCGGTTTGGTGTAATACAAGTCGCCGCGCTTTTCGCCGTGATATTCGAAAATGCGGGTCTCGACGATCGCGTCAACCGGGCAGGATTCCTCGCAGAAGCCGCAGAAGATGCACTTGGTCAGGTCGATGTCATATCGCGTGGTGCGGCGCGTGCCGTCTTCGCGCTCGGCCACTTCGATCTTGATCGCCAGTGCCGGGCAAATTGCCTCACACAGCTTGCAGCCGATACAACGCTCTTCGCCGCTGGCATAACGGCGTTGCGCATGCAGGCCGCGAAAGCGGAAACTCTGCGGAGTCTTTTCCTCAGGGTACTGCACAGTGATTTTGCGCGCAAAGAAATACCGCCCGGTCACAGCCATGCCCTTGATTAACTCAAAAAGCAGGAAAGTCTTGAAGAAATTTTTGATCATTTGCATATTCTTCCCATCTACCAGACCCACAGCGGAGTCTGCATCCATACCGCAATCACCACCACCCAGATGATGGTGAGCGGGATGAACACTTTCCAGCCCAGGCGCATCAACTGGTCATAGCGATAACGCGGGAAGGTCGCGCGGAACCACAGGAACAGGAACAATATGAAGGAGACCTTGCCCAGCAGCCAGATGAAGCTGTCCGGCAGGAACGGCAACGGCGACAACCAGCCGCCCAGGAACATGATGGCGGTCAGGAAAGCGATCAGAATCATGTTGGCGTATTCGGCCAGGAAAAACAGCGCGAACGCCATGCCGGAATATTCCACATGGAAACCCGCGACGATCTCGGATTCGCCTTCGGCCATATCGAACGGCGCGCGGTTGGTTTCCGCCACGCCGGAAATCAGGTAGACCATGAACATGGGAAACAGCGGGATCAAGTTCCAGTTCAGGGCGCCCAGGCTGCCATGCTGGCCGCGCACGATCTCGCCCAGATTCATGCTTTGCGAGACCATCAGCACGCATACCAGCGCGAAACCCATCGCGATTTCATAGGACACGATCTGCGCCGCGGAACGCACCGCGCCGAGAAATGCGTATTTGGAATTGGATGCCCAGCCGGCGATGATGATGCCGTACACCCCCAGTGAGGTCATCGCCAGGATGTACAACAGCCCTGCGTTGAGGTCGGCCAGCGCCATCCCTTCGCTGAACGGAACCGCCGCCCAGGCTGCCAGCGATGGGGCCAGCGCCATGATGGGCGCCAGAACGAACAGGAACTTGCTGGAGCCGGCCGGAATGACGATTTCCTTGAACAGCAATTTCACGCCGTCGGCGACCGGTTGCAGCAAGCCGAAATATCCGACGCGATTCGGGCCGATGCGGATCTGCATGTAGCCGATGACCTTGCGCTCGGCCAGCGTCAGATAGGCGACCGCGCCCATGATCGGCAATACGATCGCCATGATCTTGACCAGAGTCCAGACCGGCAGCCATGCGGGACCAAGCAGGTCCTGGCCGGCGTGTTGTATCGCCTGCAACAATTCCATCATGTCCGATCTCCGTTTACCGGTTCAACAATGATCGTACCAAACATTGCACCCAGTCCGGCCGTGGCGTGATGTCCCGCCGCCACACGCGCAGTACCGGCCGGCATGGTGTCGTTCGCTTGCGCCACCAGCCGCACAGTTGCCTTGCCCTGAGTCACTTTAACGGTGTCTCCGGGTTTCACGCCCAGTTTTTGCATCTCGCTGCTGTGCATCACCACGCACGGAGTTGCAGCGTCGCACGTCTTTTGCAGCGCGGCAGCGCGACGCACCACGGCATCGGCGGAATAGATCGGCACATCGGCAACGCGCTGAAATCCCCCGCTCACTTCGTTCGCCGCCCCCTTTTGCAAAGGGGGCACAGGATGCCCCCCCCTTTGAAAAAGGGGGGCTGGGGGGGATTGCAGCGCAACACCAGAAATACGGTTGTTCAATTTGTCCGCAACCTTCACGCCGGACAGCATTTCATCGCGCACCGCTTCACTGGAGTCGAAATCAAAACCGGCTACGTCGAGCAGATTACCCAGCACGCGCAGCACTTTCCAGGCCGGGCGGGCTTCACCCAGCGGCTTGACCGCGCCCCTGAAACTTTGCGCACGGCCTTCGGTGTTCATGAACGTGCCCGAGGTTTCAGTGAAGGGCGCGATGGGCAACAACACATCGGCGTAATCGGTCGCATGGTGTTTATAGGCCGACAAGGCCACCACCATATCGGCGGCATTCATCGCGGCCATCGCCAGTTGCGGGTCATGCATATCGAGTTCCGGCTCGACATTCAGCAGGATGTATGCCTTGCGCGGCGATGCCAGCATCTGAGCGGCATTCATGCCCGTGGCACCGGGCACGGCTCCGGCCAGATAGCCGCCGGCGCTGTTCGCCGCCTCGCCGAGGAAACCGAACTTCGCCCCGCACAATCCGGCGATCTGCCCGGCCAGCAAAGAAATCTGTGAAGCCTGCGGATGTTGTTGCGCGAAATTGCCCAGCAATACTGCGGCACGTTCGCCGCTTGCCAGACTGTGCGCGATGGCACGCGCTTGCGCGGAAGGTTGCACAGCTTCGACGGCCTTCTGCGCCTCAACGGAAAGTGCAGCCGATTTTTCAGCGGCGAGCGCTTTGAGGATTTGCGCCAGCGCGTTAGCCAGATCGCTCGGCGCAACGATGGACTTGTTTGCCACCGGCATCAGCAGATCGTCGTCAATCGAGTGAACAATATTGGCCTGGGCGCCCTTCTTGACAGCCTGGCGCACACGCTGAGCCAGCAGCGGATGGTCTTTGCGCAAAAAGCTGCCGACGATCAGGAAACGGTCGCGGGTGTTGATGTCGGCGACCGGCATGCCCAGCCAGGGAGCGCCGTCTTGTTTGCCGTCCGCACTGAAGTCCGACTGGCGCAAACGATAATCGATATTGTTACTGCCCAAGCCGCGCATCAGTTTTTGCAGCAGATAGAGTTCTTCCAGCGTGCTGTGCGGCGTCGCCAGCGCGGCAATCTGCTCTGCGCCGCTTGCAGTCCTGATCTGGCGCAAGCCATTCGACACATACTCCAGCGCAACCTGCCATTCGACTTCGATCCACTTGCCGTCCTGCTTGATCATGGGTTTGGTCAGGCGTTCCGGCGCGTTCAGCCCTTCATAGCTGAACCTGTCCTTGTCGGATATCCAGCATTCGTTGACGGCTTCGTTCTCTGCCGGCGCCACCCGCAGCACCTTGTTGTCCCTCACCTGCACGGACAGATTGGAGCCCAGGCCGTCGTGCGGGCTGACCGACTTGCGCCGCGACAATTCCCAGTTGCGCGCGGTGTAACGGTATGGCTTGCTGGTCAGCGCGCCCACCGGGCACAGATCGATCATGTTGCCGGACAGCTCGGAATCCACCGAGCTGTTCACAAAGCTCATGATCTCGGAATGCTCGCCGCGGAACGCCATGCCCAGTTCCATCATCCCGGCGATTTCCTGTCCGAAGCGCACGCAGCGCGTGCAGTGGATACAGCGGCTCATCTCTCCGGTGGAGATCAGCGGCCCGATGTCCTTGTGCATCACGCTGCGCTTGGGCTCCTGATAACGCGACTCGCAGCCGCCGTAACCCATCGCAATATCCTGCAACTGGCACTCGCCTCCCTGGTCGCATATCGGGCAATCCAGCGGATGGTTGATCAACAGGAACTCCATCACCCCTTTTTGCGCCTTGACCGCTATCTCGGAATGCGTGCGCACCTTCATGCCCTCCGCAACCGGAGTGGCGCAGGCCGGCAGCGGCTTGGGCGCCTTCTCGACCTCGACCAGGCACATCCGGCAACTGGCCGCGATGGACAATTTTTTGTGGTAGCAGAAATGCGGAATATAGACGCCCAGCTTATTCGCCGCATCCATCACCGTGGAACCGTGCTCGGTTTCAACTGCTTTGCCGTCAATTTCCAGATTAATCATTACTCACCTGATCCGCCTTATTACATTTGCATTACAAACAACAATAACCCCGTAGGGTGCGTTTACGCACCAATTGGCAATGTGCGTAAACGCACCCTACATTATTTCTCACCGGCCATGTCACACCAGGCAACGCTTGTGTTCGATGTGATATTCGAATTCGTCACGGAAATGCCTGAGCATGCCCTGCACCGGCCAGACCGCGGCCTCGCCCAATGCGCAGATGGTCCGTCCGGCGATGTTCTCGCCCACGCTCAGCAACATGTCCAGATCATCCTTGCGCCCTTCGCCGTGCTCGATACGATGCACGATGCGGTACAGCCAGCCGGTGCCTTCGCGGCACGGCGTGCATTGCCCGCAGGACTCCTCGTAATAGAAATAGGACAGGCGTTCCAGCGCGCGCACCATGCAGGTGGTGTCATCCATGATGATCACCGCGCCGGTTCCCAGCATCGAGCCGGCCTTGGAAATGGAATCGTAGTCCATGGTCAAACCCATCATGATCTCGCCGGGCAACACCGGCATGGATGAGCCGCCGGGGATACAGGCTTTCAGCTTGCGCCCGCCGCGCATTCCCCCGGCCATTTCCAGCAGCTTGGTGAACGGCGTTCCCATCGGCACTTCGAAATTGCCCGGATTGTTCACATGGCCGGACACCGAAAACAGCTTGGTGCCGCCGTTGTTGGGCTTGCCCAATTCCAGGAATTTCTGCCCGCCATTCCTGATAATGTAGGGAATGCTGGCGAAGGTCTCGGTATTGTTGATGGTGGTCGGCTTGCCATACAGGCCGAAGCTGGCCGGGAACGGCGGCTTGAACCGCGGCTGGCCTTTCTTGCCTTCGATGGACTCCAGCAATGCGGTCTCTTCGCCGCAGATGTATGCGCCGTAACCCAGATGATTGTGCAGGTCGAAACTGAAGCCGCTGCCAAGTATGTCATTCCCCAGATAACCCGCCGCGCGCGCCAGTTCGCAGGCCTCTTCCATGCGCTCATATGCCTCGAAGATTTCGCCATGCACGTAGTTGTAGCCGGTCCTGACATTCATCGTATAAGCCGCGATGGCCATGCCCTCGATCAGCGAATGCGGGTTGTACCGCAATATGTCGCGGTCTTTGCAGGTGCCCGGCTCGCCCTCGTCAGAATTGCAGACAAGGTACTTGTCGCCATCGTAGTTCTTTGGCATGAAACTCCACTTCAGCCCGGTCGGAAACCCCGCGCCGCCCCGCCCGCGCAACGCCGACAGCTTGACTTCGGCGATGATCGCTTCAGGCGGCATTTTTTCAGTCAGCACCTTGCGCAATGCCTGATAACCGCCCACCTTGAGGTAATTCTCCAGCGTCCATGGCTGGTCGAACTCCGAAGTAGTGAAAATGACCGGTCCGCTCATGCCAGTGTTATTCATGATTGGTCCAGCTCCGCCAGAATTTGATCGATCTTTTCCGTGGTCAAACAGCCGCACAGCCTCTTGTTGTCAATGGAAAACAGCGGCGCATCCACACACGCCCCCATGCACTCCCCTTCGCGCAAACCGAATTTTCCGTCGGCTGTCACCCCGCCAAATCCGATGCCAAGCTTCGATTCCAGGTACGCAACTGTGTCGCTGGCACCGCCCAACTGGCAGGATATATTGGTGCACACCGTGATGGTGTGCTTGCCCATCGGCTTGAGGTTATACATGTGATAGAAACTCGCCACTTCGTACACCGCCATCTGCGGCATGCCCAGATATGTTGCTACATCGGCCATATCCTCGGTAGCGACCCAGCCCTTTTCATCCTGCACGAATCGCAAAGCGGCCATCACCGCAGACTGCTTCTGGTCTGCCGGATATTTATTCAGCTCGCGGTTGATCCTGGCTTGTATCTGTTCGGATAACATTGTTTTATGGATGCCTCAAAAAATTCAAAGTTCGCCCAAATGCAAGGCGCGTAAATAAATACGGCAATCCCGCAGAATATCTATGAGACTTGCAGCCGCGCATTCTGCCATCAATCGTCCTTGTCTTCACCCATACGCTTCGTCACATATTTGAGATCGAAGTCAAGTACCCGTGCGGCGAGTTTATCGATCAGAGCGCGTTCGGGCTTAGTTTTATCATTATCGCCCTTGTCATCGCTGTCATCTTCCTTATCCGCGTCCGGCTGTTCCTTTTTGATCAGATTTCGTATTTCCTGAATCTGTTGCCTGCCGACCTTGGGCTGGTTCAAGCGGTATGCGCTGATCGCGGCCTGGAAG
>JANLIB010000025.1 GCA_024653675.1 Gallionella sp.
TCCGCATCCTGAATTCCAGCAAAGGCCCGGCGGTACGCGCCACGCGCGCGCAGGCCGACCGGCTGCTCTACAAGCAGGCTATCCGTGCGCGGCTGGAAAGCCAGCCCAACCTGTGGTTGTTCCAGCAGGCGGTTGACGATCTGCTGATCGAACAGGATCGGGTGAGCGGGGTGGTCACACAGCTCGGTCTGCGCTTCAATGCGAAAACAGTGGTGCTGACCACAGGCACGTTCCTGTCCGGGCTGATTCATGTCGGCCTGGCAAATTACCAGGCGGGCCGCGCAGGCGACCCTCCCTCCATCAGCCTTGCGCATCGATTGCGAGAATTGAGCCTTCCGGTTGGGCGGCTGAAGACCGGCACACCGCCGCGCATCGATGGGCGATCCATTGATTATTCAGTCCTGCAGGAGCAACAGGGCGACGACCCGATGCCGGTATTCTCCTTCATGGGCAATGCCGCGCAGCACCCAAGGCAAATGCCTTGCTGGATTACCGAGACCAATCAGCGCACTCATGACTTCATCCGTGGCGGACTGGATCGTTCACCCTTGTTTACCGGGGTAATCGAGGGGGTTGGACCGCGCTACTGTCCGTCCATCGAAGACAAGATCACGCGCTTTGCCGGCAAGACCTCTCACCAGATATTCCTCGAGCCGGAGGGATTGACCACCCACGAGGTTTATCCAAACGGTATTTCCACCAGCCTGCCGTTCGATGTGCAATTGGACCTGGTGCGTTCCATCAAGGGCCTGGAAAACGCGCATATATTGCGTCCCGGCTATGCGATCGAATATGACTACTATGATCCATGCGGCTTGAAAAGCTCTCTGGAGACCAAGGCGGTCCGGGGATTGTTTTTTGCCGGGCAGATCAATGGCACGACCGGTTATGAGGAGGCCGCCGCGCAGGGTTTATTGGCCGGGCTGAATGCCGCGCTGCAAGCGCGCGAACAGGAAGCATGGTGTCCGCGCCGCGACGAAGCCTATCTGGGCGTACTGGTGGACGATTTGATCACGCAGGGAGTTTCCGAGCCGTATCGCATGTTCACCAGCCGGGCTGAATATCGCCTGCAATTGCGCGAGGACAACGCGGATCTGAGATTGACTGAAATCGGCCGTAAGCTCGGCATCGTGGATGACGCACGCTGGCAGGCATTCGAGCAAAAACGCGAGGCCATTGCCCGCGAGCAGGAACGCTTGCGCAGTACCTGGATGAGCCCGCGCAACCTGCCGGAAGAGGACGCGGTGCGCGTGCTGGGCAAGCCTGTCGAGCGCGAGTATGCGCTGCTGGAGTTATTGCGCCGTCCGGATGTGAGCTACGCCAGTCTGCTGACTTTGCCCGGGGCTGGCATCGGTGTGAGCGACGAAAAGGTCGCCGAGCAGGTGGAAATCCAGGCGAAATATCACGGTTATATCGAGCGGCAGCATGATGAGATCGGCCGTAACGGGCAATATGAAGCATTGGGTTTGCCTGATGTTCTGGACTATCGCGAGGTGCGCGGGCTATCGATCGAAGTGCAGCAAAAACTCAACCAGCACAGACCTGAAACCATAGGGCAAGCCGCGCGCATTTCCGGCATCACACCGGCAGCGATTTCTCTGTTGCTGGTGCACCTCAAGCGCGGGTTCCGCGACGAGCCTAAAACACAAAAACGCGCATGAAGCCGGGTGAAGAACTGCGCCATGGCATAGCAATGTTAGGGATTACGCTGAGCGCTGACGCGCAAAGCAAGCTGCTGGATTATTTGGCACTGCTGTCCAAGTGGAACAAAGTCTACAACTTGACGGCGATCCGCGACCCACAGCAAATGGTGAGCAATCACTTACTTGATAGTCTTGCAGTCATGCCATATTTGTGGCCAACGCGGTGGCTGGATGCGGGGTGCGGTGCGGGATTGCCCGGAATGGTATTGGCGGTAGCGCAGCCGGACTGGCAGTTCACTTTGCTGGACAGCAACAGCAAGAAGACCAGTTTTGTGCAGCAGGCGGTCATCGAGCTGGGGTTGCACAATGTGAGCGTTCATTGCGCACGAGTGGAAGAATGGCAGCCTGTAGAAAAGTTTGACGGAATCATCTCGCGGGCATTTGCCAACCTCGGCGATTTTTTGCGCAGCACCCGGCACCTCATCGCCCCGCAAGGACGTTGGGCGGCGATGAAGGGCGTGGCGGAACAAGAGTTGGCGGATGTGCCGGAAGGGTGCCGCATTGAGCGCGTCATACCATTACAGGTACCGGGCTTGCGCGCGGCACGCAGCCTGGTCATTGCAACATGTAAATCCGGGAAAAGCAGTTGATCCACGAAAAACACAAAAAGCACGAAATGGGTTAAGCAGGAATTTCGCCGCAAGGCGGCAGCTCTCAAGACATTCAATAGAGATACCAAGCTGTAGATTGTTACCCAAAGAGTGAATGACTTAACCACTGCAACATATTGATTCGTTTCGTGTCTTTCGTGATTTTCGTGGATCAATCGCCGTTTTTAAGGTAAAGGGAACAAAGCAACATGACGAAAATACTGGCCATAACCAATCAGAAGGGCGGCGTGGGGAAAACCACGACCACTGTGAATCTTGCGGCCAGCCTTGCGGCAGCCAAACAGCGCGTATTGCTGATCGACCTTGATCCGCAGGGCAATGCCACGATGGGCAGCGGAATAGACAAACGCGATTTGCAGGCCAGCGTCTATGAAGTATTGCTGGGCAGCAAATCGATCGTTGATGCGCGGGTCTACTCAGAGGCCGGAAAGTATGATCTGCTGCCCGCCAACCGGGACCTGGCCGGTGCGGAAATCGAATTGGTGGATATGGCACACCGCGAGACACGGTTGCGCGATGCGGTGCAACTGATTGCCCCGGAATATGACTTTGTGCTGATCGATTGTCCGCCGGCGCTCAATTTGCTGACCCTGAACGGCCTGTGCGCGGCCAAGTCAGTGATGATCCCGATGCAATGCGAATACTATGCGCTCGAAGGATTGAGCGACCTGGTGAACACCATCCGCAAAGTACGCGTCAGTTTGAATCCGGAACTGGAGATCGAAGGATTGCTGCGCACCATGTACGACCCGCGCAACGCGCTGGCGCTTCAAGTCTCGGAGCAATTGCTGGAGCATTTCGGCGACAAAGTCTATCGCACCATGATTCCGCGCAATGTGCGCCTGGCGGAAGCGCCGAGCTATGGCGTGCCGGTGTTGTATCACGACAAACTGTCAAAGGGAACGCAGGCATATCTGGCATTGGCCGGAGAATTATTGAATAACGCGGCGCTACCCGCCGCAACGGCATAAAGGAAACGACAGATGGCAAAGCTGCACAAGGGATTGGGACGCGGACTGGATGCGTTGTTGTCGGGCGGGAAAAACGAAAAAGACGAGGTGATGCGCGACCTGAATGTCACGCAGCTGAAGCCGGGCAAATATCAGCCGCGTTCGCATATGGATGACGCATCGTTGAATGACCTTGCGGCTTCAATTAAAGCCCAGGGAATCATGCAACCGATTCTGGTGCGGCAGATTGCCGATAACAGCTATGAAATCATTGCCGGTGAAAGACGCTGGCGCGCTGCCAGGCTGGCGGGACTGACCCACGTGCCGGTGCTGGTGCGCAGCGTACCCGACAATGCCGCACTGGCGATGGCGTTGATCGAAAACATCCAGCGCGAAAACCTCAATCCGCTGGAAGAAGCGACAGGCATCCAGCGATTGATCGACGAATTCAAGATGACCCACCAGGCTGCCGCAGACGCGGTGGGACGTTCGCGCAGCGCGGCCAGCAATTTGTTGCGGCTGCTAAAGCTGCCAAAAGCCGTCCAGAGCATGATGATGGAAAATAAGCTGGACATGGGCCATGCCCGTGCCCTGCTGGCGCTGGATGGAGCGCGGCAAATCACCGCCGCCAACAAAATCGTGGCGATCGGCCTGTCGGTGCGCGAAGCCGAGAAGCTGGTTCAGAATTTATTGAATCCAGTACACTCGCAAAAGAAAGCCAGGCAGGGACGCGACATTATCCGGCTGCAGGAAAAAATCGCTGACCGGCTTGGCGCAACAGTTGAAATACGGCATGGCGCAAAAGGAGCCGGCAAGCTGGTAATAGAATATACAACACTCGATCAGCTCGACGGCATCCTGTCAAAAATAGGTGTGAGCTTGAATGAATAACCATGAACAACCGATAAGTGTTTCGCTGCCTCAAATAATAATTTTCACACGGCATTTTTGCGTAAATTTGACGTAATTACGCTTGACTTGCCACCAAGGGATGGTAGAGAATGCGCGGGCTTTTGTTGCCCTTGGCCAACAAGTAACGCCCAGGGGCACATGATGGATAAAATAACAAACACAATAACAAGCCGCGCATTCAGCAAAGCGGCGCGCTGGCAAATCATCATAACGGTGCTCATCTCGGTTGTCTCCCTGTCGGTTGCTGGTATGAACGCAGCGATTTCAGCTATTGCGGGCGGGGCTGCCGTTATTGCTGGTGGGTTTGCCGGAATGATGATGGCGCGGAGACCAAACGGCGGAACACCGGGCGCCATCCTGTTTTCATTGCTGAAAGCTGAAGTGATCAAGGTGATAGTGATAGCTATGCTGTTGCTGGTGACCTTCAAGTATTACCGGGGGCTTGTTTCTTTGTCCCTGATAGGGGGGTTGGCAGGTTCTGCGCTTGCATCTGGCGCGGGCTTGCGGGCCGTGAATAACGAGAATGATGAGTAGGGTCTGTGATGTCCACTGAGCACGAACTGACACCATCTGGTTATATCGGGCATCATTTAAGCTTCAACGTTAAACAGGTAGCCGAAGGTGGATTCTGGTCTGTGAACTTCGACTCGCTGTCCGTGTCTTTTTTTCTCGGCTTTATCATCTTCGCGTTTTTTTGGTGGGTTGCGCGTGGCGCGACAGCAGGTGTTCCCGGCAAGCGCCAAGCTTTCATCGAACTTCTGTTCGAATTCATCGATGACCAAGTCAAAGGCACTTTCCATGGCGAGCGCCATAAATTTGTGGCTCCGGCAGCGCTGACCGTTTTCGTATGGGTGTTCGCCATGAACGCGATGGACTTCCTGCCAATCGATATCATGGCGTGGATATTCCACCATGTGTTCGGCCAAGAGGTTTTTCGCGCTGTCCCCACCTCAGACATAAACACGACATTCGCTCTTGCGCTATCGGTGTGGCTGTTGATGATCGCCTTCAGCATAAAGGTCAAGGGGCTGGGCGGATGGATACATGAATTGTTCTGCGCGCCGTTCGGCGCAAATCCGTTGGTTTGGCCATTCAACCTCCTGTTCAACCTGGTCGAATACGTCTCCAAGCCGCTGTCACATTCGATGCGTTTGTTCGGTAACATGTACGCTGGCGAAGTCATCTTTCTGTTGATCGGAATGTGGGCTGCGACCGGCTGGTCCGGAACGTTATTCGGGGCGTTGCTCGGTGGGGTTTGGGCGATATTCCATATCCTGATCGTGACGTTGCAAGCGTACATCTTCATGATGCTGACGGTCGTTTATATCTCGATGGCGCACGAAAGCCACTAACCCTTTTTTGTCACTATTAACTTTAATCAACCTTAGTAAATCGAAAGGAAGCAAAGATGGAAAACACAGTACAGTATTTGGCAAT
Source organism: Gallionella sp. (assembly GCA_024653675.1). Lineage (GTDB taxonomy): Bacteria > Pseudomonadota > Gammaproteobacteria > Burkholderiales > Gallionellaceae > Gallionella. The sequence continues at coordinate 5,614 of JANLIB010000025.1, forward strand.
GATCCAGTCTTACACAATCATTGGAATCAGCCTGATTATCGGCCTGGGCGCTGTTAGTGCCTGTATCGGTATCAGCCTCATGTGTTGCAGCTTTTTGAATGGCGCGGCACGGCAACCCGAGCTGATTCCAACGCTGCAAGGCAAAGTGTTCCTGTTGATGGGCCTGATCGACGCACCCTTCATTATCGGCGTTGGCCTGGCTATGATGTTCGCGTTCGCTAACCCGCTGCTCGCTGTAATCAAATAACTGACTATTGCGGATAATACAATTCAGCGTAAGGGGTCGAAATGAACATTAACCTGACACTGTTCTCGCAGGCGTTGACGTTCGCCATCTTGATATGGTTCACCGTGAAGTTCGTCTGGCCGCCTTTGTTGGCGGCGGTTGAATCGCGCCAAAAGACTATAGCTGATGGCCTTGCCTATGCAGAGCGCGCCAAGCACGATTTGGATCTGGCTGCCAAACGTTCTGCTGATATTTTGCGGGAAGCAAAAGAAAAGGCCGGCGAGATTGTGGCCGGCGGCGAGAAGCGCGGCAGCGAGATCATCGAACAGGCAAAGGCGCAAGCCAGAGTCGAGGGAGACCGTATCATCGCCGGCGCAAAAGCAGAGCTTGATAAGGAAGTGTTTCGCGCCAGAGAACAATTGCGTACTCATGTGTCGGCAATCGCGCTGGCAGGCGCAGGCAAAATTCTCGGTCGTGAAATTGATGCCAAGGCGCACAACGATTTGCTCGACAAGCTGGTTGCGGAAATCTAAACGCCATGTCTGAAGCCATAACCCTGGCACGGCCCTATGCACAGGCGGCATTTGAAGAGGCTCAAAAGCTGTCTGACCTGAAGGGCTGGTCAGAGGTGTTGCAGTCGCTCGCCGAGGCGGTCAGCTATCCGGAGATTCATACTGTGATCAGCAGTCCGCGTGTTGAGAGAACGCAGCTGGCCGGCTTGCTGGGTGATATGTTGGGTGGCCGGGCCAAGCCACAACAATTGAACTTCATCCGGGTGCTGGTCGAGAACCATCGCCTGTTGCTGTTGCCGGAGATTGCGGCCATCTTCGAGACAATGAAGTGTGAATCGGAAAAAACCGTGAATGTAATGGTGGATTCGGCATTTGAGCTGTCCGCTGCCCAACAGGAGAAGATATCCAACTCGCTGAAGAAGAGCATGGGTCGCGAAATCAAGCTGGTCTGTAAAGTCAATAAAGAATTGCTGGGTGGCGTGGTGATCCGTGCCGGAGACAAGGTAATCGACGGCTCCGCACGCGCCCGGCTCGGCGAAATGGCGAACGCCCTGGCCTGATAAAGATTTTTCAAGAATAAGGAAACCCAGATGAAGCTTAACCCTTCTGAAATTAGTAATTTGATCCGTAGCCGTATCGAGAATTTTGAAACGCTAACGCAGGAGCGCAACGAAGGCACTGTTGTCAGCGTGACAGACGGTATCGTCCGTGTACACGGGCTCTCCGACGTGATGCAGGGTGAAATGCTGGAGTTCCCCGGCAACACCTTCGGTTTAGCGCTGAACCTGGAGCGTGATTCTGTTGGCACGGTGGTGCTCGGTGAATATGAGCACATCACCGAAGGTGACACAGTCAAGTGTACCGGACGCATTCTGGAAGTGCCGGTTGGTCCGGAGTTGTGCGGACGTGTGGTGAATTCGCTGGGCCAGCCGATTGACGGCAAGGGTCCGATCAACGCCAAGATGACCGACAAGATCGAGAAAGTGGCGCCGGGTGTGATCTCGCGCAAGTCTGTTGATCAGCCGGTACAAACCGGCCTGAAATCGATCGACTCCATGGTTCCGATCGGCCGCGGTCAGCGCGAGCTCATCATTGGCGATCGCCAGACAGGCAAAACAGCCGTGGCGGTGGATGCCATTATCAACCAGAAGGGTCAGAACATGACCTGCGTGTATGTGGCTATCGGTCAAAAAGCATCGACCATCGCCAACGTGGTGCGCAAGCTGGAAGAGCACGGCGCGCTGGGGTACACCATTGTGGTCGCTGCAACCGCTTCGGATTCCGCCGCAATGCAGTTCCTGGCGCCTTATGCCGGTTGCACCATGGGCGAATATTTCCGCGATCGCGGGCAGGACGCGCTGATTGTTTACGATGACCTTACCAAGCAAGCCTGGGCATACCGCCAAATCTCGCTTTTGTTGCGCCGTCCGCCAGGCCGAGAGGCCTATCCGGGCGACGTGTTCTACTTGCACTCCCGCCTGTTGGAACGCGCAGCCCGTGTGAATGCCGACTACGTGGAAGCGTTTACCAAGGGCGAAGTCAAGGGCAAGACCGGCTCGCTGACCGCATTGCCGATTATTGAGACGCAAGCGGGCGACGTGTCCGCCTTCGTGCCGACCAACGTGATCTCGATCACCGACGGCCAGATTTTTCTCGAATCAGACCTGTTCAATGCAGGCATCCGGCCGGCGATCAACGCAGGTGTCTCGGTATCTCGCGTGGGTGGCGCGGCGCAAACCAAGGTAATCAAGAAGCTTGGTGGTGGCGTGCGCCTGGCGCTGGCACAGTACCGTGAGCTGGCGGCGTTCGCGCAATTCGCTTCGGATCTGGATGAGGCCACCCGCAAGCAATTGGAGCGCGGCCGCATGGTGACCGAACTGATGAAGCAGTTGCAATATGCTCCGTTGTCGGTCGCCGAAATGGCAGTCACGCTGTTTTCCGTTAACAAGGGTTATTTCGATGACGTGGCGGTGCCCAAGGCGCTGGCGTTTGAATCGGCGCTGCACTCGTACTTGAAGTCCAGCAACAAGAGCCTGATGGATGCGATCGAGTCCAGCAAGGACCTGAATGCCGATAACGAAAAACTGTTGACCGCAGCGATTGAGACATTCAAGGCAGCGGCTGTTTATTGAGGCGGGGTGAGGAATGGCCGGCGGTAAAGAGATACGCACAAAAATCAAGAGTGTGGAAAACACACGCAAGATTACGCGCGCCATGGAAATGGTCGCCGCAGCCAAGATGCGTAAAGCACAGGAGCGTATGCGTGCGTCACGCCCCTATGCCGAAAAGATTCGCAATGTCGCGGCACACCTGTCGCGCGCCAACCCGGAATACGAACATTCATTCCTGACCAAACGCGAAAAGATCGAAAATGTCGGACTGATTGTGGTCACTTCCGACAAGGGGCTATGCGGCGGTTTGAATACCAACATCCTGCGTCTTGCGTTGAGCCACATGAAGGCATGGGAAGACGAGGGCAAAGGCATCATGGTTTGCCCGATTGGTAACAAGGGTCTGGGTTTCATGTCGCGTATCGGGGCCAAGGTCAAATCCAACCTGACCGGGTTGGGAGACACCCCGCACATCGAAAAGCTGATCGGCGCCGTGAAGGTGATGTTGGACGCTTATGCGGCAGGAGAAATCGATGCCATCTACCTGAGCTATAACCACTTCATCAATACCATGAAGCAGGAACCGCGCCTCGAGCAATTGCTGCCGTTGAGCGGTGAGCAATTGGGGACCGCCAAGGGCAATTGGGACTACATCTATGAGCCGGAGGCCAAGCAGGTGATCGATGAGCTGCTGGTGCGCTACATCGAGTCACTGGTTTATCAATCTGTCGTGGAAAACATGGCTTCCGAACAAAGCGCACGGATGGTGGCGATGAAAGCCGCTTCGGACAATGCAAAGAGCGTGATCGGCGATCTCAAACTGGTATACAACAAGGCGCGCCAAGCGGCCATTACCCGCGAAATTTCGGAAATCGTCAGCGGCGCTGCAGCGGTGTAGGGGCGCGATTTATCGCGCCCAAGCAGAATCAATATATATTTATAAAGCGGGGAATCCTAAAAATGAGTCAAGGAAAGATTGTTCAGTGTATCGGTGCGGTAGTTGACATCGAGTTTCCGCGCGATCAAATGCCCAAGGTGTATGACGCTCTGCATTTGGCGGACGTGGGGTCTTCGACTGCCGAGGCTGGTTTGACTTTTGAAGTGGAGCAGCAACTCGGTGACGGCGTAGTGCGCACCATCGCGATGGGCTCTTCCGACGGCTTGCGTCGCGGTATGCCAGTGAATGCCAGCGGCAAGGGAATTTCAGTACCGGTCGGCAGCGGCACACTGGGCCGTATCATGGACGTGCTGGGACGGCCGATCGACGACGCCGGAGAGATCGCGTGCAAAGAGAAGCGCGAGATACATCAGAAAGCGCCGAAGTTTGAGGAGTTGTCTCCATCTATTGATCTGCTGGAAACCGGCATCAAGGTTATCGACCTGGTTTGTCCGTTCGCAAAGGGCGGCAAGGTTGGTCTGTTCGGCGGCGCGGGTGTGGGCAAGACCGTGAACATGCTGGAGCTCATCAACAACATCGCCAAACAGCACGCCGGCCTGTCCGTGTTCGCCGGCGTGGGCGAGCGCACGCGCGAGGGCAACGATTTCTATCACGAAATGTCGGAAGCAGGCGTTATCAAGCTGGACAACCTGCCCGAATCCAAAGTGGCCATGGTGTTCGGCCAGATGAACGAACCGCCCGGCAACCGTTTGCGCGTGGCGCTGTCCGGCCTGACCATGGCCGAGTATTTCCGCGACGAAGGCCGCGACATTCTGTTTTTCGTCGACAACATCTATCGCTTCACGCTGGCCGGCACCGAAGTGTCCGCGCTGTTGGGCCGTATGCCTTCTGCGGTGGGTTACCAGCCGACGCTGGCTGAAGAAATGGGCCGTTTGCAGGAACGGATCACTTCGACCAAGACCGGTTCGATCACCTCGATTCAGGCCGTGTATGTGCCTGCGGACGACTTGACCGACCCGTCTCCGGCGACCACCTTCCTGCACCTTGATTCCACCGTCGTGTTGTCACGCGACATCGCCTCGCTGGGTATCTATCCTGCGGTCGATCCGCTGGATTCCACCTCGCGCCAGCTTGATCCGCTGGTGGTGGGCGAAGAACATTACAACGTGGCGCGCGGCGTTCAGGCTACCTTGCAGCGCTACAAGGAATTGCGCGACATCATTGCGATCCTGGGCATGGATGAACTGGCGCCGGAAGACAAACTGGCCGTGGCACGCGCGCGCAAGATCCAGCGCTTCCTGTCGCAGCCGTTCCACGTGGCTGAAGTGTTCACCGGCAGTCCCGGTAAATACGTCACGCTGAAAGACACCATCAAGGGTTTCAAAGGCATCGTCGAGGGCGAATATGATCACCTGCCAGAGCAGGCGTTCTACATGGTTGGCGGCATCGAAGAAGCGGTTGAAAAAGCTAAAACACTGTAGCGGTAAAGGGGGCAAGCATGGTAAAGACTGAACATGTAGATGAGGTTAGCGCTAAAGAAGCTCTCTTCCCCGGGACTGTATATGTTGATGTGGTTAGCGCGGAAGAAGCGCTCTTCTCCGGGCTGGCAGAAATGGTAGTGGTCCCAGGGGAAATGGGTGAATTGGGCATTTATCCACGCCATACCCCGTTGATGACACGTATCAAACCGGGCTCGGTCCGGATCAAACGGCCGGGTCAGGAGCAGGAAGAATTCATCTATGTTTCAGGCGGCATGCTTGAAGTACAGCCCAGCGTGGTGACCATCCTGGCCGACACCGCGATACGCGGTGCTGATCTGGATGAAACACGCGCGCAGGAAGCGAAGCGGGCAGCGGAAGATGCGTTGAAAAACCGCACCGCCGATATCGACTATGCACAAGCGCAAGCCGAATTGGCCGAAGCGATTGCGCAACTGGCGGCAATCGAACGCCTGCGTAAACGTAGCGGGCATTAGGCTTCAGGGCAGCTCTATTAATCCAAACTCCGTCGCGATACGGCGTTGCTCAAGAAATTTTAACGCTTACATATCAAACATACGCGGCGCGCTAAAATTTCTTTGCGAGCAGCCGCTGCGCGGCTTGCCTGCTTACCCCACTTCGCGCCTTGTCTCGCTTATCAGGATTTTGAATTAATAGAGGCGCCCTTTATTCCTTCGGCCAGTAGGCAGTGGCTATTCCGTCGCCCAGATCGGCCTCGATCAGGCGGCGGCGCACCTCAAGCAAACGCCCGATCAGCGCGGGTTCACGCCTGGCATAGGCTTCCGCATCCGGGATGCGGTTCACCACGACGCCGAGCAGCTCGGTGATCGCATTGCCGATGGAATTCTGGCTGATGGTGACGATCAGCTTGCCTGCATCATTGCGGTAAATGAGTTGCTTGAATGCGGGCTGCCAGCGAATGGCGTTGGCATATTTCGCATCCACGATACAGTTGTCGCGCACCTTCTTCGCCGTCCTCATAAAATCATTGTTGAACAGCAGCACGCTTTCCACCTCTTCCGGGAAATAGACGTCATCAGGCATGGGCGCATTGCGCGTGGAGACCTGCGTGAAGAAAGTGCGGTAGAAATCGATGAAGCCTTTCAGCACCTCGTCGTATTCTTTCCAGAAATGCACATCCTTGAGCGTGTCCGCTCCGCCTTGTATCTCCCAGCTGGGCAACCCCTGTGGATACCCGGTGAGTTCGATGCGGGCGTCGGGTTCGCTCGCAGGCTTCAGGATTTTCAGGTTCAGCGCCTTGTCGAAAAATCCGCGATACACATCGTGCATGTAGGCCTGGAACAGGCTGTGCTGACCGCCATCGGTAAGGTTGGGATTGTTGGCATCGGCCAGTTTGGCGTTGCGCAGCTCTTCCATGGGAAAAACAATGAAGTGGTTATGCAGCATGCGAATGCTGGGCACACCGGGAGAGGTCAGCGGCCAGGTCGCATCCAAGCTCGCTTCACCCGCCAGTATCAGCGCTTCGCCCGGATCAGGATACTGCTCCAGCATGTAATCGATGATGGTCTGGTTCATCCGGTTCCACACGTGCTTCACATTGTCCGCAACCTGCGTGCGGCGCACCGGCCTTCCCAGCGGGTCGAGAATGATCTTGGAAGTGTTGTGGATGATGGAGCAGTCAAACTCGGTGCTATGGCCCAAAGCCTTGCGGTACAGCAACAGGTTTTCCGAGTTCACCAGCAAACCGTTGTTGTGCGCCAGGTCGTTCAGGTTTTCCGTGCTGTTGAAAAACTCGTTGTGCTTCATTCCTTCAGGCACATCGAGAGGGATGGCTCTGTAAGGGGTCAGAATTTCGCGCGGGCCGGATTGCGTCATGTCTTCATGAATCTGATCTTGAAACTGTTTTTTCCGGTGCCATTTTCAGTTAAATTTCAGGTTTGCAAAAACATGTCCTGCCCGCACTCCCCGCATGAAACAAGGGAATTGGGCGCTTGTTCAGGTTGGTTATTCAGACGCAGCCGGTCGGTTTGGGCATTCCGCCGTATTTGGTGATCGGCTTCATCGGGCCGGTCATCCACAGATCGAAGACATCCTTCTGGTCTTCATCGATGTATTTGGCGAACTTGCGTATCGGCGGCACCGAGCCGAACTCCTCGAAGTACTCGCGCGCCTTCATGATCTGTTCCCACTTCCTGTCATTCAACTCATAACCGTCCGCTTCGGCCATCGAGCGGCCGACCTCCGGAGTCCAGTCGCTCATATCGACGAGATAGCCATCACCATCACGATTCGGGATTTGCATGGTCAACATCCTTTCAACTTGCGGGAAACGGGAGCCATTCAACCTTACCAAAGTGTCAGAGTCAACTGCCCTAAAGGGGGGGGTGCAGCTTACGGGCACCTCTATTAATCCAAACTCCGTCGCGATACGGCGTTGCTCAAGAAATTTTAACGCTTACATATCAAACATATGCGGCGCGCTAAAATTTCTT
>JANLIB010000082.1 GCA_024653675.1 Gallionella sp.
GCAGTTTTGCCCGGTGACGGGATCGGTCCGGAGATCGTCGCGCAGGCAGCCAGGGTATTGGAAGCGCTGCGCAGCGACGGCCTGAAAATCGAGCTGGAATACGCGCACATCGGCGGGGCCGGGTATGACGCAGCGGGCGATCCATTGCCGGAAGCGACGTTGAAACTGGCAAATGAATCGGATGCAGTGTTGCTCGGTGCGGTGGGCGGTTATCAATACGACACGCTGGCGCGTCCGCTGCGCCCGGAGCAGGGACTGCTGCGCATCCGCAAGGGGCTGGGCCTGTTCGCCAACCTGCGCCCTGCGATGGTGTATCCGGAGCTGGTCAATGCTTCCAGCCTGAAGCCGGAACTGGTATCCGGGCTGGACATCATGATCCTGCGCGAACTGACCGGCGACATTTATTTCGGCCAGCCGCGCGGAATACGCACACTGGACAATGGCGAGCGGCAGGGTTTCGACACGATGCTCTACAGCGAGTCGGAGGTCCGCCGCGTGGCGCATGCCGGTTTCCGGATCGCGATGAAGCGTCAAAAAAAGATGTGCTCGGTGGACAAGGCCAACGTGCTGGATACCAGCATGTTCTGGCGCGAGATCGTCATCGAAGTGGCGAAGGAATATCCGCAGGTGGAGTTGTCGCACATGTACGTGGATAACGCCGCGATGCAACTGGTGCGCGCACCCAGGCAGTTCGACGTGATCCTGACCGGCAATATCTTTGGCGACATTCTTTCCGATGAAGCGTCGATGCTGACCGGCTCGATCGGCATGTTGCCGTCGGCCTCGCTGGACGCGAACAATAAAGGGTTGTACGAACCGTGCCATGGTTCCGCGCCGGATATCGCGGGCAAAGACATCGCCAATCCGCTGGCGACGATTTTGTCGCTGGCGATGATGATGCGCTACACTTTCGCGCGCGAAGACATTGCGCAGCGCATCGAGGCGGCGGTGCGCAAGGTTTTGCAGCAAGGGTTGCGCACTGGGGATATTTACGAGGCCGGAATGCAAAAGGTTGGCACGGCAGCGATGGGTGATGCGGTGGTTAAGAGCTTGTAGCGCGTAGGTCGGGTTAGCGGTTTTATCGCGTAACCCAACAAACCCGGTTTTTAACACTGACATACGATGTAATGATTGAATTTGTTGGGTTACGGCGCAAGATTCCGCGCCTAACCCAACATGATCGAAATTTTGAGAGAGAAGAACACATGAGCAAGAAATACGATGTATGTATCCTGGGCGCAACCGGTGCGGTGGGAGAGGCGATGCTGTCCATACTGGAACAGCGCAAGTTCCCGGTGCGCAATATTTATCCACTGGCTTCCAGCCGCTCGGCAGGATCGACCGTGCAATTCAACGGCAAGGAAATTACCGTTATAGATGTGGAAGGTTTCGATTTTTCCAAGACACAGATCGGTTTGTTCTCGGCGGGTGGCAGCGTGTCGGAGAAGTACGCGCCGATCGCTGCGGCTGCCGGTTGCGTGGTGATCGACAATACCGCGCACTTCCGCTATGACCGCGATATTCCGCTGGTGGTGCCGGAAGTGAATCCGCACGCCATCGCGCAATACAGGAATCGCGGCATCATCGCCAATCCGAATTGCTCGACCATCCAGATGCTGGTGGCGCTCAAGCCTATCCATGATGCGGTCGGCATTGCACGGATCAATGTTGCGACCTACCAGGCGGTGTCCGGCACCGGCAAGGAGGCGATTGAAGAGCTGGCCGCGCAAACCCGCGCGCTGTTCAACCATCAGGATGTCGAAGCCGAGGTGTATCCGAAACGCATTGCCTTTAACGTCCTGCCGCAAATCGACGTGTTCATGGAAAATGGCTACACCAAGGAGGAAATGAAGATGGTGTGGGAAACCCGGAAGATCATGGAAGACGATTCCATCCAGGTGAATCCTACCGCGGTGCGCGTGCCGGTGTTCTACGGGCATTCCGAGGCAGTGCATATCGAAACCCGCAAAAAGATTACCGCCGTCGAGGCGCGCGCCTTGCTGGAAAAGGCTCCGGGCGTTATTGTGCTGGATAAGCGCGAGCCGGGCGGATACCCGACCCCGATAGACGCCGCAGGCAACGACGCTACTTATGTGGGGCGCATCCGCGAGGATGTTTCGCACCCGACAGGCTTGAATCTGTGGGTGGTTAGCGACAATGTGCGCAAGGGAGCGGCGCTGAATAGTGTGCAGATCGCTGAAATTTTGATTGCGAAATACCTCAATTAGGACA
>JANLIB010000086.1 GCA_024653675.1 Gallionella sp.
AGAAATTTTAGCGCGCCGCATATGTTTGATATGTAAGCGTTAAAATTTCTTGAGCAACGCCGTATCGCGACGGAGTTTGGATTAATAGAGGTGCCCATAGGAGCAACTGTCCGAAATCGGCATACAACCTACTCACAGCTTGTGATTCTGCCCGACTGATATTTCACCTTCTTGGTTCCGTATGTAACAAAATACGTAATACTTCATTGATTTGATGAATTACGCACTGTTCGATAGTGCGAAAAAATACAATGATCGATCAAGATGTCGGGGCGATTCCCACCCGACCCGGTGCAAGCAATCCGCCACATCCGTCATGCAATCATGCAATTCCGCCAATAGCTCTTGGCGCACCTGGCTAAAACGACAAATACACACAAAAAAGTAAACCGCAGGTTTATTTTTGTGGTTTAATTTAAACCTTATGAGCCGATAAACGTTGTGAAGTTTGCAAAACCAGAAAAACATAAACCATGGGTTTAGCTAAATCAAAAAAGACCAGTAGCCTGTTGAGTCAGTTGCTTCAGGCCTTGCCGGAGGGGGTGGCTGTGCCCAGCGCATGGCTGTCGGCGCACGGTATCTCGCCGCAACTGGTGCGCAAATACGTGGAGAGCGGCTGGCTGGTGCGGCTGGCACTGGGTGTTTATGCGCGCCCGGCTTTTGCTGTGGGGTGGCAGGGTGCGGTGCTGGGTTTGCAGCGGCTGGCGCAACATCCGGTGCATGTGGGCGGTCTTTCCGCGCTGAATCTGCAAAATCTGGCGCATTACCTGCCGCTGGGCGGTGAGTCGTCTATCCACTTGTGGCACGATGCAGCGCCTGCGCGTTTGCCGTCCTGGGCGAAGGGCATCGCGCTCCCCCAGACATTGGTGTTTCATGGCGAGCAATTGTTCGACCCCGCTCTGGAAAGCGCGGGGCTTGCCAAGGCGACAACTCAGGTGCGCGACTGGACACTTGCAGTGTCCGCACCAGAACGGGCGATCATGGAGGTATTGAGCCTGGTGGACGAAACGCCTGGCAGTTTCAGCCATGCGGCGGAGTTGTTCGAAGGGTTGCCCGCGCTGCGACCCGCGCTGGCGCAGCGTTTGCTGGCGGGCTGCCGCAGCATCAAGGTTAAGCGGCTGTTTCTGTTTTTGGCGACACGCCAGGGCGAGCCGTGGAGCCGCAAGCTGGACGTTGCACACATCGAGTTGGGCAGCGGCAAGCGTATGGTGACGCGCGGCGGTCGTCTGGATGCGCGCTTTTTAATCACGGTGCCGGAGAGCTTGAGTGCTGGCGCAAAATAATCCTTTTCGCGAACAAGTGGCTCTACTGCTTGAGGTGTTGCCGCTGGTAGGCCGCGAGCGCTGCTTTGCGCTCAAGGGCGGTACGGCGATCAATTTGTTCGTGCGCGACATGCCGCGCTTGTCGGTGGATATTGATCTGGCTTATCTGCCGGTGCAGGATCGTGCGACCAGTCTGTTTGAAGTGGCGGCTGCGCTGGAGCGGATTGCCTCGGCGATCGTGTCGCGGCTGCGCGGTTCGACTGTGCAACGCACTACAGTGGATGGCCAGCTTATCAAACTGGTGGCCTGGCGCGGCGGGGTGCGGGTGAAGATCGAGGTTTCTCCGGTGTTGCGCGGTTGCGTGCGCGATCCGGCAGTGCTCGGCGTGAGTGCGGCAGTCGAGGAGTCGTTCGGCTACGTGGAGGTGCCGGTGGTACATCTGCACGATCTTTATGCCGGCAAGTTGTGCGCCGCACTGGGCCGGCAGCATCCGCGCGATCTGTTCGACGTGCGCCTGTTGCTTGAAAATGAAGGCATGGAAGCAGGCCTGCTTGAGGTTTTTGTGGTGTACCTGCTGAGCAGCGACCGGCCACTGTCGGAATTGCTTGCTCCTAACCGTCAGCCGCTTGCCGCAACGTTTGAGAATGAGTTTATCGGCATGACGCTGATCCCGGTGACGCTGGCTGAATTGGAGCAGACGCGGGAGACGATGATCGGCCTTATCCGGGAACGATTGACTGACCGGCAAAGACAATTTTTGCTGAGCTTCAAACAAGGCGAGCCGGATTGGGCGTTGTTGAATTTGCCCGGCATTGAAGATTTGCCCGCCATGCAATGGAAGTTGCTGAATATCCGGCGCATGGCTTCCGCCAAGCGAGCGCAGGCGCTGGAACGTTTGCGTGAAGTATTATTGGGGTAATCATGTCCGAATATCTGCACGTCGAAAAACCATTTCTCGACCAGCTTGCAACGCTGGGTTGGAATGTGGTCGATCAAGGTGTGGGCATCATCCCTTTCGACCCGGCATCTAGCCTGCGCACATCGTTCCGCGAGTGGCTGCTTCCTGATGTATTCCGCAGCGCGATGCGTGCTATCAATACAACCGAAGGCGGCAAGCAATGGTTGACCGATAGGCAGCTGGACGAACTGCACCGCACCGCGCTCAAGGCCGCAGTCGCAGTCGCGGTGATCCTGACGCTCGCAGTCTGGGTGGGTGATGCGCTGCTGTCGTTCTTCGGTATTGGCATCCCGGCGTTCCGCATCGGTGGCGGACTGCTGGTGCTGATCATTGCCATCGCCATGTTCGATGCCAGAATCAGCCCGGCGCGGCACACCGACGCAGAGCAAGCCGAAGCGGAAGCGAAGAACGACATTGCCGTGGTGCCGCTG
>JANLIB010000105.1 GCA_024653675.1 Gallionella sp.
AATTGCATCGGACACCAGCTCGCCGCGCAAGGTGTGGCGCACCACCTGGGTGATTTTCAAATCCACAAAAGCACCGATCATCCCCGCCGCGCCGCTGAAGTTCACCACACGGTTGTTGTCGGTGCGCGCTGCCAGTTCCTGCGCATCCTTTTTCGATACCCCTTCCACCAGCGCGCGCTGCGTCGTGCCCAGCATCGCCTGCGCCACCCCCGCCTCCTGTTCGGCGATGCGCTCCTGCAGCCGCTGCAAGCGTGCCGCCTTGACCTCAAGCGGGGTATCGTCGCGCAGCTCGGCTGCGGGCGTGCCGGGACGCGGGCTGTACAGATAGCTGAAGCTGTTGTCGAACCCCACCTCGTCGATCAATTTCATCGTCGCCTCGAAATCCTGTCCGGTCTCGCCGGGGAAGCCGACGATAAAATCCGAAGTGACGCATATGTCCGGGCGAGCCGCGCGCACCCTGCGGATGATGGATTTATATTCCAGCACGGTGTGGCCGCGTTTCATCGCAGCCAGAATACGGTCCGAGCCGGACTGTACCGGCAGATGCAAATGATTGACCAGCTTGGGCGTAGCCGCATAAACATCGATCAGGCGCTGTGTCATATCCCTGGGATGCGAAGTGGTAAAGCGCAGCCGTTCTATACCATCCAGCGCAGCGACGGCCTCCAGCAGAAAGGCAAAGTCCACGGTCTCGCCATCATCGCCTGCGCCGCAGTAGGCATTCACGTTCTGCCCCAGCAGCGTCACTTCCTTCACGCCTTGCGCAGCCAGCTGCTTCACATCGCGTATCACATCGGATAACGGCCGGGACACTTCTTCGCCGCGCGTATAGGGCACAACACAGTATGTGCAGTATTTGCTGCAACCTTCGATGATGGACACATAGGCTGTGCCGGAACCCGGCTTGGGCGCCGGCAGGTGGTCGAATTTTTCGATCTCCGGAAAGCTGATGTCCACTTGCGGGCGCCCAGTATCCCGGCGCGCCTTCAGTAATTGCGGCAGGCGATGCAAGGTCTGCGGGCCGAACACGACATCAACATAAGGCGCGCGCCGCAGGATCGCCGCGCCCTCCTGGCTGGCCACGCAGCCGCCCACACCGATCAACAGACCGGGATTGGCCAGCTTGAGCGGGCGCACCCGCCCCAGATCAGAGAAAACTTTTTCTTCGGCCTTTTCGCGTATCGAGCAGGTATTGAACAGAATGACATCGGCTTCTTCCGGTTTGCCGGTCTGCACCATGCCCTCGCAGGCGCGCAGCAGATCCGCCATCTTGTCCGAGTCATACTCGTTCATCTGGCAGCCGAAAGTTTTAATGTGGAATTTCTTTGGCGAATTTTGGGACACGCTGTGGTACCGTTTGTTTGGGGATAGGGCTATCGAATCATTACTGGCAGGACGCACCAGCGCTTAATCCGCGTTTTTCAATTTGCACAGATGCCCCCAATTGTGCCCCCAGGCGCGATGGGCTAAGGAGTGCGGTTTTCATGCGGCGTGGCGCAGTTCGTAATCCGCTATCAACACATCCGCAGGCAGTTTGAGGCCTTCCGACAATTGCCGGATCATCGCCAGGGTAAGCGGGCGGGCGCGGTTCAACACTTCGGCCACGCGGCCACGGCTGCCGATGTACGGCTCTAAGTCCTTGCGGGTCAACCCGCGCGTTTCCATCGCGTAGTTCAGAAAATCTATCGGGTCGGGCGCGGGAATGGGGTAGTGCCGGGCTTCGTATTTTTCCACCAGCATGACCAGCACTTCCAGCCTGTCCGCTTCGGGCGTTTTAGCGGGCGCATCAAACAACGCCTCGATCTCGCGCAAGGCGGCCTTGTATTCGGCTTTGGTTCTAATCGGCTTGAGTTCCATTACCAAACCTTTATGCAGCCTTGAGTTGCTGGATATGTTTGTAGTCGCCTTGCCGCTCCAGTGTCCACACGTCCACCGCCTGCTGCATCCGTAACCACAGCCCCGCGCCATTGCCCAACAGCTTGCCCAAACGGATTGCCATGTCCGGCGTAACCGGGCGGCGTTCATGCAGTATCTCGGACACGGTGCGACGCGATACCTCCAGCCGGTCGGCAAACTCGGCTTGCGTGATCCCCAGCTCGGGCAGCACCACTTCGCGCAATAATGCGCCAGGATGAGCGGGTGCGCGTTTTTTGTTTCGTAAAGTATCCATCAGTGATAATCCTCCAGGTCCAGAATATAAGCATCGCCGTTTTCAAACTCAAACGTGATACGCCAATTGGCCGACACTCTCAAGCTCCATAAGTTGCGCTTGTCGCCTTTCAAGCGGTGCAAACGTAAGCCGGGCAAGTCCAATTCGTTCACTTGCTCCGCAGCATCTATTGCATCAAGTATCAGGGTAATGCGTGGCGCATAGTCCGCCTGCACACCGCTGGCACTGCCACGGACAAACAGCCGCTCAAGCCCTTTGTGTCTGAAACTCTTAATCATGGCGCATTGTAATCTTACAAGTTACATTGTCAAGCAGTAGACAGGGTAAGACGGGATAAAACAAAAAACCCGCGTATCACTAGGATTGTCGCGGGTTACATGGATGGGATTAGGACTGCTTTGGAGGGGTTTTTGGTGGGATAGGTGCAATTGAATCATCGCCCACAAGCAGCACCAGTGTTTAATCTACGTTTTTCTGATTTTCCAGATACTGCTAAATGTACTGTCAAACATTCCATGCTTGCTCCATTAAACCCACCCTAAAATTTCTTTTTGTTTGCGCAGCATCTTGGCTATTTCGCGCAGCAATTCACGCTGTCCGCCATTATATCCATTGCGCACCGATCTTGCCTTGCCTTCCGTTGACCGCTCAGTCACGGCGCTTGCAATAAAACCCGCAAGCCCCGCGCCTTCGCTATCGCACTGGCATCGGACAGAGCGCAGAAGGCGATGAAGCTGCCCTCTGCTTTAGCTCCGTAGCCAAGTGTGTCCGCTCCGTTCCCGCCGCCACCTCACCACTGCGCCCCTCGCGAAAAAAGCCTCGCCAGGTGCTTGCGGTTCGCTGTCGGCTAGTGCATGGGTAGTCTGGGAGAGCGCCGAAGGCATAAAGCCGCCCTCGGCTTCTACGCTGTTACACGCTGGTTTTCCTCCGTTGCCGCAGCCGCTTCACGCCGTCGCACTTCATGGCTCCGCCAAGGGCACGCTACGCCATCAAGCGCTCGCCGTTCGCAGGCTGCTGGTGCAGTGGATGCCTGAATGTGCAGCGCTCTCTCGCAGTGCTGTTAAGTCGTTGTGTGCGGTAGTTGAACATAACGCTGAATTATGCAAAGTGCCTTGCACCGCTACGCGCCTGCCGGTTCGCATAATTAGCCGTTATGTGTAAATTACCGCACGCCTGTTTTCTTGTTCCCCGCCCGCCCAGCGTGTCAGGCTACGGCGGCTCGCACTGCGTTGCTCGTTCCCGCCTCACCTGCCCCGCAGGGGCCTACTTTGCTACCGCAGTGCCCAATTCATGTTGCGCCTTGTCAGCACGTTGTTGCTGAGCAGCAGCTTCTTCTCGCGAGATCGTGGTACTGGGCGATGAACAACCCGAAACAAAACAAGCAATAGAAGTAATCAAAAGCATCCAAACAAAATTACGCATAACGACCCCAGAGAAAAAAGATTGGATTGCTGTATCGTGGCTTCACCACGAATGCATCTGCTATTTCGGAACGACCATCCAAATATACAAATCACCATTTTTTGGATCGACCCATTCCTCAATGACACGCGCTTCACCGACACCGAGCGCCACGCGGCTATTCAACTGCGTTTCCACGTCCAGGCTGCGAGTTACTTTACCGCCACTATCCTCGACTAGCATACGGTTGGTAGATGAAACTTGCACCCTCTGCATCTGTGCCAACTCTTGATATGCCTTCATTTGCGCAACGCGAAACTGCGCTTCACGTCCGCCGCGTTCCTGCTTCGGCGCAGCGGCCACTACGCCAATATATCCCGGCTTGTCCGGATTCAGCACCCATGCGGGATAACTTGAATCTGCCCGTGAGACAGAGTTTGTGTCCGCGCAGCCAACAGCCAAAAACACCGTCACGAAAAAAACAATAAAACTATTGGGCATGGCGTTGTAATTATCCGATAAATCCCTATTCACCTAGAATTTCAAAAACCAACTAAAGCCGACTGAATTGATCGACTCATTCACAGTGAACGTTTTGAACTTGTAAGTGCAGTCCTGCAGAGTGATATCAATGGTGACGCCAGATGCAGTGATGCCAGTTGCTTTGCCCAATGGAAAGATATAACTCCCCATCATTCTGCTGGCTAGCGCGGTATCCGAATTGGCACTATAGCCACTATCGTCCGACCACTTGGCCGAATTGATTCCGCCCTCTAGACTCAAAGCAAAGGAGCCAATGGCTACCGGCCAGAGGAAATCTATGCCTCCACCCAGTCCAGACGAAGTCAATGTATCGAGAGTCCAGGTTTGTCCGATCGCCGCCATTTGCGTGGTAGCAGTTCTGTAGCTCAAAAAGTACCCACCTGCTTTGTTATTTCTCCCAACTACGATTGCCGCACTGCTACGTTTGAGTGCCTGATCCGGAGCGGGGCTATACAGATCGTGTTTGCCATTCCCTTTCGCGCCGGAAATATCGACAAAATATCCGTCGTTTCTAGACACAGTCAAGTTCAGACCCTCTTCCAAGTATTGGGAGCTGGCAGTCTTGTTGTTGTAGGCATTCGTAAACGCTGCGCTGTATGTGTTGGTGTTAACTTTGCCGAGAAAACCAAATCTCCATCTACCGGGGGCATCCTGCGCGCTCTCAGCCTTGCGTTGTGCTGATTTGCGCCGTGCCTCATCTGCTTGTTGTTCCAGTTCAGCTTCCACGCTTTGCGCATCTTGCCGAGATTGCTCATCCTTGCGCCGTTGTGCTGTAGCTGCTACGGCATCGAGAGATGGGTCGATCACGTCACTGAAATCAACTCGCCCGCCCAACCTAGCAAGCAGATCATCGCGAATGCCATCGGCGATGCGGTGGCGCAGGTTCAGGCTGATGACAGGTTCGACTTTCACACGAATTTCCGTCACTGCAGAAGATTCATCAACGATTTTCTGCGAGAGCACCTCCTCATTACTCAAGGTGGCATGAACCTCACTGAGAATTTCTTCTTTGCTCAACTGGAAATTCTTTACTTCGGTAAAAGCGCTGAAGTCAATGATCGAACCTTGCTCGGTGGCATTTTTTTCCGCTTCTTTTTTTGATTTATCTTTGCAGACGCGTATCCCATCATCGCCGCACGACACCACACCCTTTGTTACCACCACCTTGGCTACTTGCAATTTCACTACTTCTGATTGCACCTGAGTTTCCACGAGTGCTTTCAGATGACCTTCAAAGCTTTGTTGCAGGCGCTTGAATTCCACATACTGCGCCGACGCAGTTGCATTGGCAGCAATGAGATTGCTTTCGATTCTGGAAAGATTTTCTTTCGCCAACTTGAGCGCAGTGGCTGCTTGCTTGTTTTGCTCCTCGGCCTCGCGCAGCTTGTCAGTGATTTCGCCGGGATTTTCCCGATCATATTTCTGTTTCTTTTCGAGATTGTCGCGCGCCTCGCGGTTTCTTGTTTGCGCCAAACGCACTGAATCATCGGCGGTACTGCGCTCCGCTTTCAACGTGGCGATGCGGCTCTTGCTGGCATCCAGTTCTTTCATCTTTGCGAGCAGCGCAGTCCGTTCACTGCTGAGTTCACTTAAGCTGGATGTGGTGACAACCGCCGCATCAGCCAACGTGCTGACCATCAATAGTTGGCCGCTGACCAACAACATCAAAACGATTCTGAAAAACATGATCTTTCCCTGCAAAGTGATTGGTTCATCGCCCCCGAAGAGGAGTTTTTCAACAGATTTAAAAATTTCCGATTGTGTCAGAAAACACCGAATAATCGTGTGTCTCGTTTTTTAGTTGTGGGGCTTCGATAGCATCCGATTTATTGAATTGTCCCTGTCGCAGTAATCGAATAGTTATCGGGTGAGTTTATATAAACGCTGGAAGTTGCAGATACATTACGTTTGACGACAACAAAATATGTACCAGCTGATGCA
>JANLIB010000273.1 GCA_024653675.1 Gallionella sp.
TTTAATCCACGTCGCTTGAGGTGCGGTAGGTCAATACATGATGTCTAAGCGAGACAAGGCGCGAAAGAAATTTTAGCGCGCCGCATATGTTTGATATGTGAGCGTTAAAATTTCTTGAGCAACGCCGTATCGCGACGGAGTTTGGATTAATAGAGGCGCCCTTATGCACAAAGGCCTTCCCGAACCTGTACCTGACGACAACCACCAGGCGATAGTTGTTGCCGCCTACATCAAAGACCGTGTAGGGCGGCACATAGTCGGCTGAATTGAAGAATTCTCGAACATGACTGAAATCCCTGAATTCGACGTGCTTCACAATTGAATGCCATTCGCGTAGCACCTTCTCGGCCTCTGGATGCTTCTGCCAGAACTCACGAAGCATTTTGATTGAGATGATGTGCATGGCGGAATATATCGAATTGATATGCACAGTCAAGTAATCGAATCCATTCTTAAGCAATATTAGCAATTCCGGCACAGCTCGCGTAGGGCGCATTAGGCGACAGCCGTAATGCGCCGGATGTTTTCGATTTTCCATGCGGCGCAATGCGCTTCGCTTATTGACGCCCTACCCACGTGGATGATGCATCGCATGCAACTGCTTCAACCGTTCCCGCGCCACATGCGTGTAAATCTGCGTCGTGGATATATCCGCATGGCCCAATAACATCTGCACCACCCGTAAGTCCGCGCCGTGATTCAGCAGGTGGGTGGCGAAGGCATGGCGCAAGGTGTGCGGAGACAGCGACTTGTTCAGCCCGCATGTTCTTGCGTGCTTCTTGATCAGATACCAGAACATCTGGCGTGTCATGCCTTCGCCTCTTGCGGTCACAAACAACTCATCGCATATCTGTTTACCCAGCAACACGCCGCGCCCATCCGCCTGATAGCGGCGCAGCCAGTCCAGCGCTTCTTCGCCCAGCGGCACCAGACGTTCCTTGCTGCCCTTGCCCATCACGCGCACCACGCCCATGCCCATGCTCACCTGCGTGATGCGCAATGTCACCAGCTCGGACACGCGCAGGCCGGTGGCGTACAGCACCTCGAACATCGTGCGGTCGCGCAGGCCCAATGGTGTTTGCACATCCGGCGCGGCCAGCAGTTGTTCGACATCCTGTTCGGTGAGACTCTTGGGCAGGTTGCGCGGCAGCTTGGGCGTGTCGATTTGCAGCGTGGGATCGGTGGAGATTTTCCCTTGCCTGAGCAGATAGCGGAACAAGCGCTTGAGGCTGGAGATGTTGCGTCCGGTGCTGCTGGGCTTGGCTTTTTGCGTGACGACCAGATGGGCGAGGAAGCCTTGTATGTCGCCGTGCGTGGTTTGCAGGATGGAGGTGTCACGCTGCTTTTCCAGCCATGCGGAGAATTTATTCAGGTCGCGCCGGTAACTGTCCAGCGTGTTGCGTGACAGGCCGTCTTCCAGCCACAGGTTGTCGCAGAATTCGTCGAGCAACTCAGCGTTGCTCATTTTCCCCTCCCCAACCCTTCCCCGATGGGAGAGGGAGTAATTGCTTCATGCGCCAGCAGCCAACGCTTGATGTCCAGATGAGCACCGCTGGTGTGACGGGCAAAGCCGCCCAATCCGGATTTACTCACCACGCGGTGACAGGGAACGATGATGGGTATCGGGTTGGCGCCGCAGGCCTGGCCGACGGCCTGCGCGCAGGATTTCAACTTGGCTGCCAATTCCCCGTAGCTGCGCGTTTCTCCGCGCGGGATGGCTGACATGGCTTGCCAGACTTTTTGCTGGTGCGGGGTTCCGTTCAATTCGAGCGGCACGGAAAATTTTGCGGCTGGGTTCTCAAAGTAACGCAGTAATTGCTCGCATACGGTATTGGCAAACGCGCTGGCCGCAGACTGAGGTTTTTCGCCTGCCGGCAGGAAGTCGATGCCAGTCAGCATACCGCCGGTGCAGCGGATGCCGAGCACACCAAATGGGACTTTTAATTTTGCTTGATAGTCCATGAATTGAATTGCTCCAAATATTTGCCGCGATAATACACGCGCCCCGCAACGCGGGACAAAACCCAAAGGCATTATAGATAAAAGCACTGGATTCCGGCCTGCGCCGGAATGACGGACGAGATGTATTTTCTTGTGCAGGAAGGACGAACAATAGGCAATAAAAAACGGGAGGCGCTGCCTCCCGTTTCTGGATACATCTTGCTGGATGCTTATTCTTCGGCTGTTGACCGCATTGCCAGTTTTTCCTTGATACGTGCCGACTTGCCGGAACGGTCACGCAGGTAGTAGAGCTTGGCGCGGCGCACCGAGCCGCGACGCTTCAATTCGATGCTGGCGATGACAGGCGAGTAAGTCTGGAAGGTTCTTTCCACGCCTTCACCTGCTGACACCTTACGCACCGTAAAGCCTGAATTCAGGCCGCGGTTGCGCTTGGCGATCACGACCCCTTCAAAAGCCTGGACGCGCTTGCGCTCGCCTTCAACCACGTTCACGTTGACGACGACAGTGTCGCCGGGCGCAAATGCGGGAATGGTCTTGCCCAGACGGGCGATTTCTTCTTGTTCCAATGTTTCGATCAGATTCACTTTGCTGCTCCTTATTTTTGTAAGCCTTGTTCCTTCTGATAAGCATCCTGAAACGCTGCCAGAAGCCGAGACTCCTCTTTTGTCAGATCGCGCCTGGCCAACAGATCCGGCCTGCGCAACCACGTCCTGCCCAACGACTGCTGAAGCCGCCAGCGCTGTATGTCCGCATGATTGCCGGACAGCAGCACCGGGGGCACGGCTTCACCATTGAACACTTCCGGGCGGGTGTAGTGGGGGCAATCCAGCAAGCCCTGCACGAACGAGTCCTGCTCGGCTGATTCGGCATCGCCCAGCACACCGGGCAGCTGCCGCACCAAACTGTCTATCAACACCATCGCCGCCAACTCGCCACCGGACAACACATAGTCGCCGATGGAAATCTCTTCATCCACATACTGGCGGATCAGGCGTTCATCTATGCCTTCGTAACGTCCCGCCAGCAAGATCAAACCTTCATCTGCCTGCGCCACCAATTCCTTGACCACCGCGTGGGTCAACAACCTGCCTTGCGGCGACAGATACATCACCCGGCTTTTCTTCACTCCGCTGCCAGCTTGCCGCTGCCTGGCTGCGCTGATCGCGGCTGCCAAAGGTTCGCCCAGCATCACCATCCCAGGACCGCCGCCGTATGGGCGATCGTCGATAGTGCGGTAATTGTCCGTGGTGAAATCCCTGGGATTCCACGTCTTTAATACATAACTGCCTTGCTCTTCCGCGCGCCGCGTAATGCCATATTGCGTCAGCGCATCGAACATCTGCGGGAACAGCGTGATGACATCAAAGACCATATTTCAGTAGTCCGCCGACCAATCCACGTGAATCGTCTTGTTCTTCAAATCCACCTGCCTGATGGCGGTAGCCACGAACGGGATCAGGATCTCGCCGCTGTCGCCCGTCACGCTCAACACCTGGTTCGCGCCGGTTTCCAGCAGTTTCGCTACTGTTCCCAACGTCACGCCCGCTTCATTCACCACCGCCAGCCCGATCAGATCCGACCAGTAGTATTCGTCGTTGCTCTGCTTTGGCAGGCTGCTGCGCGGGATGGCGACCAACAATCCTTTCAGCTTTTCTGCGGCAGTGCGATCCTGACAGTCCGGCAATTGAGCGGCCAGCGTCTTGTTATGCAACTCACTATGCTGGACTTCAACCTCGCGCCACGGGCCATGCTCATGGCCTATCCACCAGGACTTGTAATCCAGCAGACTATCGAGGTGCTCGGTATACGGCTGGATCCTGACCCAACCGCGAATTCCGTGCGCTGCTGCTATACGCCCCATGATCACCAGGGGGCCCGCCGGAGGCTCTAAAAATCCAGATTTCATCTCAACTGTTGCGTTGCGAAAAAAATCTCTTGCTAACATATCTGCTCATATGCGGCGCGGCGAGATTTTCTTCGCGCCTTGCATTTGAGCGAACTATGAATTTTTTGATGCCTCCGATGCCATCAGGCTGCTGCTGTGGCACCGGCGCGCTTGACCAGCCTGGCAACGGTGTCGCTCAGCTGCGCGCCCTTGCTTTGCCAATGACCGACGCGTTCCAGTTCCAAACGGAGTGAGTCCTGGCCTTCCGCAGCAAGCGGATTATAAAAACCCAGACGTTCGATGAAACGGCCATCGCGACGATTGCGCGAATCCGCTACCACCACGTTAAAATACGGGCGATTCTTGGAACCGCCACGGGAAAGACGAATGATTACCATATCAAACCTTTAAATAGTCCAGCGAAAGGGCGCGGATTCTACGACATTTTGGGCACTTCTTGCAACCCGTAGGTTTTGGAGGGTCAGGGTAAATTTGTTCTCGGCGAAAAATGTAGGGTGGATAAGCGCAGCGCATCCACCTTTTTGAGCTGGCATGGTGGATGCGCTGCGCTTATCCACCCTACTGCTTTTTGATTGCACAAGGTTCATAAAAATCAGTCTATCGTTGATTTTTAGAACAAATCTGCAAGAACAAATACTCTGTTTGGAGGGCTATTTTATCTTTGCAACAGCACTTCAAGGACGAACTTGCTACCCAGATATGCCAGCAGCAAGAACACGAAGCCGCTCACTGTCCAGCGCACCGCGATGCGCCCGCGCCAGCCATAGAAGTGATGCCCCCACAGCAACACGGCGAACACTCCCCAGGATACAAAGCCGAACAGCACTTTGTGATTGAACTGCCACGCCTTGCCGAAAATCTGTTCGGAAAACACCACGCCGGACGCCAGCGTCAGCGTCAGCAGCACAAAGCCGATGCCTATCATGCGAAACAGCAAAGTCTCCATGGTCAGCAGCGGCGGCAAGCTGCGCAGAACGCGCGGCATGGTCGCATGATGCAGCCGTTTTTCCACCTGCGAAATCAACACCGCGTGCAACATCGCAATGGTGAACAAACTATAGGCCAGCATTGCGGCGGAGATGTGCGCCTTGAAGGCGAACAATCCGGTATTCGCCAATTGATGCGCGGACGGGAAAATCTCCGGCAAGAGCACGGCAACCGCCGCCAGGGGCAACACCAGCGCCTGCAAGCCGCCGATTGGATAAAAGAAACGCGCGAGCCAATACACCAGCAAGGTCAGCCAAACGATCAGCGACAGCGCATGCAGCACGCCCAGATCGAAGCCGCCTTCGGAAAAAATATCCTGAACCAGCAAATAACCGTGCAATGCCAGCGGAATCAGCACCAGATGACCAAATACCCCGCGGCTCAACACATCGCCCTCGCCGCGCGCGTGAGCCCGCCAGAAACAGGCGGCAAGCACGCCATAAGCGGCAAAGGTAAATAGCGCGAGCGTAACGTTAGGCATTTTTCTCAGGATGTTTTAGACTTCGCGAATTCTACACCATCGTCACGCAAAACACTTATGCTGGACAATCTGACCCAACGCCTTTCGGGCATCATCAAGAATCTGCGCGGCCAGGCGCGTCTTACGGAAAGCAACATCCAGGATGCTTTGCGCGAAGTGCGCATGGCGCTGCTTGAGGCCGACGTTGCGCTGCCCGTCGTCAAGGAATTCACCGCCCAGGTCAAACAGGCCGCGCTCGGGCAGGAGGTCATCGGCAACCTGAACCCAGGCCAGGCGCTGATCGGCGTGGTGCACCGCGAGCTCACCAGGCTGATGGGCGAGCACAACGACGCTCTCAATCTTGCCACCACCCCGCCCGCCGTGATCCTGATGGCCGGTTTGCAGGGCGCGGGCAAAACCACCACCTGCGGCAAACTCGCCAAACTGCTGCGCGACCAGCAGAAGAAGAAAGTATTGCTGGTCAGTTGCGACGTGTATCGTCCCGCCGCGATTGCGCAATTGCAGACGCTGGCGAAACAACTGGAGATTGATTTTTTCGCCTCCGATACCAGCCAGAAACCGCGGGACATCGCGCTGGCCGCGCTGGACTTTGCGCGCAAGCATTACCATGACGTGCTGATCGTGGATACCGCCGGACGGCTGGCCATCGATGGCGCGATGATGGATGAGATCCGGCAACTGCACGCCGCGCTCAAGCCGATCGAGACGCTGTTCGTCGTGGATGCGATGACCGGGCAGGACGCGGTGAACACCGCGAAGGCATTCGGCGAAGCTTTGCCGCTGACCGGCATCATACTGACCAAGCTCGACGGCGATGCGCGCGGCGGCGCGGCGCTGTCGGTGCGGCAGATCACCGGCAAACCGATCAAGTTCGTCGGTGTGAGCGAAAAGCCCAACGGCCTCGAAGCCTTCCACCCGGAACGCATGGCCTCGCGCGTGCTCGGCATGGGCGATGTATTGTCGCTGATCGAAGAAGCGCAACGCGAAGTCGATCACACTGAAGCCGAGAATCTCGCCAGGAAAGTAAAGAGCGGCAAAGGCTTCGACCTCAACGATTTCAAGATGCAAATGGTGCAGATGCGCAAGATGGGCGGTGTGTCGGCGCTGATGGACAAACTGCCCGCGCAACTCAGCCAGGCCGCCGCCGGCTCCAAAGTAGACGACAAGCAGCTCGGCCGCATCGAGGGCATCATCAACTCGATGACCCCTTTCGAACGAAGCAAACCTGAACTCATCAAGGCCTCGCGCAAACGCCGCATCGCCATGGGCGCGGGCGTGCAGGTGATGCACGTCAATCAACTGCTCAACCAGTTCGAACAAATGCAGAAGATGATGAAGATGTTCAGCAAGGGCGGCATGGCAAAGATGATGAAAGGAATGGCGGGGAAGCTGCCGGGGATGGGTCGCTAAGCCAGAAACAAAGTCTGGTTACGTCCCCGACCTAGTAGTGATTATTCTGCCATGCAGCGAATTTCTGTTTCGTTAGAAACATAATGACCCTAACCCCAAAAGCAGGTTGCGTTTTAAATGAGCAGAATCTAGGCATTTATATTTATAATGTGTTTATGCGTCCAATTGTTAACAGGTTCTGAAAAATAAAAAATGATTAGAATGTTCTCATGACAGAGTCTGCAACATCTGAAGTTGTGTATGCGCGCCCGCCAATTACCGAGGCAGTAATTGGCATTACATTTTCGTCGCCAATGGACACAAAACAATTGGCTTCCATCAATAATGCACTTCAGAAGCATTACCCGCATAAACAAGACGTTTCCACCTTTGACCTCTCCTTGGAATTCAATATCAAGGATGCAGGAAACAATAAGGCAAACCTTAAACCAACACTTGGTTATCGACTCTCAACAGATGATCAAACCCAGCTTGTTGTGATATGGCCAAACTCCATTTCGCTATCTCAACTCCCCCCATATCAAGGCTGGGGAAATTTTATTGAGCGATTTGAAAGAGATTGGAGTGCTTTAAAAAAAATAATGGGATTTCAGCAAATCAGCCGAATCGGGGTTCGATATATCAATCGAATTGACATTCCCGCCACCGCACCTGTTATTGAACATGAGCAATTTTTAAATATTTACCCTAAAATGCCTGATATATTGAATCCATTGGAGGCATATGCCTTACAGGCTTCAGTTACTTTAAAAGATATAAATTGCCAACTAACTATTAATACAGCAAGCGTACCATCACCTCTTCTGGAACATGCTTCGTTTGTTATTGATACCGATATTTCCTCCGATAAGAATCCACCTCAAAGTGATTCTGATCTTATTAAATTATTGAACAATATTCGCACAAAAAAGAATCAGGTTTTTGAGGCCTGCATAAGCCAACCTGCTAGGAGTTTATTTCAATGAGCAACGATTTGATTCCATATAGCAATGCCACCTCATTGCTGCATGATGCTCTTAAACAGCATCGGGATAAACAATCGACTTCTCATTTCTATGCGGTACAAAAAAAACCAATTCAACTTTTTAATTCATTTTTTGATGTTAGTTCGGCTTCAGTAAGTGAACTTACCAAACAGACCTCTCAAAACATTACTAGGTTGACGATTCCACCCTCTCCGGCTTCTTTTGCATTTGTTCAAAGTAAAAAGTCCATAGAAGAAAAACTCTTTGATGCAACCGCATCAGTAAAGATACTTGCGTCAAAAGTAGCTATGCATCTGGATCGAGATCGTCGTAATAAATTATTTAGCCAAATAGATTCGCTGCACGATATTGCAGAGTGGGATGAGGAGGACATGCCAATAAAAGATTCGTCCTTTGAGACCTTCCTAAAGGCAATTTTGTTAATTTCTCCAAAACAACACCCCGGCTTAGGACTGAGTCATAAAGGCAACCTAATTGCCACATGGGGAAACAACCAGGATCGTTTAATTACAGAATTTCTACCAAAGGGGCTTGTTCGTTTTGTGCTTTCTCGGACTGTTGATGGTGAAATTGAACGCGCAACAGGAGAAACAAATATTTCAAGGTTGTATGAATGCCTAGTTCCTTATCAACCTAATCATTGGTTTTGCCCTTGAGTAAAATTAAGCGGGGAATGACCATTCCCGATTTGAACCATGTAATGCGCCATGTCCCTTGGAGCAAGCTCCACAAGAACGAAAATGACAAAGTGTTGGGCATTCTTCCTCAGGCCTTTGCACTCAGGGACGGTGAAGATGGCTTATCTGTTAATTGGGTTGAGCATTATGAAGGCAGCCTCAATGAACAAATTGAAAAAACAGTTCGAGATATTCGCATAGCGGTGAAGGTTGGACCCAGAAGTGCTTTTGGTGTCAGTACCGTGATAGCCATTAAGGAAGCGTGTAAAAATACAACAAAGTCAATTAGAGTCGTATATTGGCCTAATTCAAATAACCTTTCGCATACTTTGATTCACCATCTTCCTGCTGAAGATATGGCTCTCCTTGATGCTTTATCCAAGGAAGCATTCTCCGAATTAATTCACAATTCAGACGTGCCCTGATAAAACTGTTGGCGTCATTTGATTGGGGTTGGATTCGCAATATTTCCCCAGCAACCCTCCCTTGCGACTTCCACCCGAGGTGGGATTATCTGAAATTTGTTCTTCACCGGCACTCTCTGCCAAAATAGTGACTTTACACAAACAACAGTTCATCACCATGACCATCAAAGCCATCATTTTCGACGTTGACGGCACGCTTGCCGACACCGAGGACGGGCACCGCAAATCGTTCAACAAGGCCTTCGCGGAATCCGGTCTGGACTGGAACTGGGATGTCGCGCTGTATGGGAAACTGCTCAATGTGACCGGCGGCAAGGAGCGCATCAAGTATTTTATCAGCGACTTCTTGCCGGATTTTGCCAAGCCTGCCGACTACGAAGGCTTCGTGAAAAATCTGCACGCGGAAAAGACCAGGCACTACTCCAAAATGCTAAGTGAAGGGCATATTCCGCTGCGTCCCGGCATCAAGCAGTTGATCCACGACGCCCATGCTGCCGGCATCACACTGGCCATCGCGACCACCACCACACCGGAAAATGTCTCCGCACTGCTGGAGGCCGGGCTGGGCAAGGACTGGGAAAGTTATTTCGCCGCAAACGGCTGCGGCGACATCGTGGCGCACAAGAAACCCGCGCCGGATATTTACTTCTGGGTGCTGGACAAATTAGGCTTGTCCGCCGCCGATTGCATCGCGCTGGAAGACTCCGTGAACGGCCTGCGTTCCAGCCTTGCAGCGGGGATCAGGACTTTCATTACCGTCAACCACTACACACGCAACCAGAATTTTGCAGGGGCAACAGCGGTGTTTGATGACCTGAGCGATCTGGGCAATTTCTACCGGATGGCCGGGTTGCCACCTCCCAAACAGCAGGTTTCTGTTTAGGGCGCCTCAAAAATTCAGTGTTCGCCCAAGTGCGGGGCACGGGAAAATTCTGGTTTGCCACGTCGCTACGCTCCTCGCAATGACGATTTATTCTGCATCTCCTTGGGGATTTGAATGGTTTTCCAGCATAATCTATGCTGATCGCGTTGACTTGTCCGCCCAGAGAATATGGATACCGCCCAAATCGTGCTGCCCATGAAATAACCTGGCTCGATTTATTTTCCGCTGGCGCTGGACAGATAGTCTGCCCGCTATGATTAGCTCACTGAAGAAATCCCGAATGGGGGTTATATTTCCAGAGTCAGGATGAGGTAGGAACCCATGGAAAAACGAATCGAATATATTGCTCATCTTGCCGTCGTGTTTATGTTGGTGGCAGGCTGCTTCCTGGTGCTGAGACCGTTCCTGACCGCGATGCTGCTCGCCGCCGTGATGTGTGTCTCGACTTGGCCTCTTTATGTCTGGTTATTGGGCAGGATGAAGGGCAGGCAAAACATAGCCTCGCTCATCATGACGTCATCGCTGGCACTAGTGGTTATTCTGCCGCTGGCATTGGTGGCATACAACCTTGCCGATAACGTTACCGCTTTTTACGATGGGATCGCGCAGGCCATCGAGGCCGGTCCGCCAGACCCCCCGGCTTGGCTGAAGGGAGTGCCGATAGTTGGCGAATCAGCCGCCGAATATTGGCACATGCTCGCTGCCAGCCGCGACGAAAGGGTCGTCCTGGCGAAACGTTTACTGGAACCTGCCAAGAATTTACTGCTTGCGGGCGGAATCCTGCTTGGGGGAGGTGTCATAGAAATGAGCCTGGCCGCTTTCGTCAGTTTCTTCTTCTATCGCGATGGCGCAGCGTTGGTGCGTTTTCTCAACGTGGCGATGGACAGGGTGGTCGGAACTCATGTGGAGAATGTTCTCGGTATCATCAACAACACCGTACAGAGTGTCATGTACGGACTCTTGGGAACCGCTCTGGCGCAGGGTTTCGTGGCCACAATGGGGTTTTTCATCGCCGGCGTGCCGGCAGCACTGCCGCTCGGCGTAGCCACGTCCCTGCTCTCCCTGATACCCGTCGGGCCACCCATGATATGGGGCGGCGCGGCCATCTGGCTGTTCTACCAGGGTAGCATGGGATGGGGAATATTCATGCTGCTGTGGGGATTCTTCCTGATCAGCACAGTGGACAACGTGTTGAAACCCCTGCTCATCAGCCGCGGCGGCAACCTGCCTTTTGTCCTGGTCTTGTTCGGTGTGATGGGGGGGGTGCTCGCCTTCGGCTTCGTCGGCGTTTTCATCGGACCGACTCTGCTTGCGGTGGGATTCAGCCTGATACGGGAGTGGACAGCCCGCGATAGCAAGGATTGAAAAGAAAAAGGACCCGCGCGGGTCCTTTTTCATGCTTCGAGATTGCAGGGTTAATCCCAGATAATCCATTAGGCCACGAACCCACTGTAGGAGCGAGCTTGCTCGCGAAGGCTTTTCGCCAGCAAGCTGGCTCCTACGGTTTCAGATAAAACAATGGGTACGTGTAGCCTGATTAACTGACTGCTGAGTAATAGAGGCGCCCTCGTGAGCATAAATCCAGGCGACACTCGAACGAACAAAACCTTGCCGTTCATATGTCCTGAAGAAACTATTGATGAAACTATCAGCGAAGCAATGGGGAGTGGGTTTGATATGGAGTGCGGCCTTCAACCCGTACCGGCGAGAAGCCTGATGTCGGTATCGTAAGCTTCTCCGCCGGGCACATCATCGGCGCCCAAACTGAAAATGTCGATTTCGCCACGCACGCCGGGACTCAGGTATTGGTAGGGATTGCCCCATGGATCTTTCGGCAGAAACTCGATATATCCGCCTGCTTTCCAGTTGGGCGGGAACGGAGCGGTAGTCGGCAGTTCCGCCAGCGCCTGCAATCCCTGTTCAGTAACCGGGTAGCGCTGATTGTCCAGATGATACAGCTTGAGCGCCTGCATCAGGCTTGCGATGTCCTGCTTTGCCGTGATCTCCGGCGCCGCACCGGGGCGGCTGATAATTTTCGGCGCCAGAAAAACAGCGAGCATCCCTCGAACCACGGCCATCACAGCCATGCCGAGAACGCCGGAAAATATGAATCCTCGTTGCAAGCTCCTGGTTTTCATTTGATCCTCCATGTGTTGTTTTGATAGCCGTTCAAGGTTGCTATCCAGACAGATGCCGCAATTATCCCCTTTGCTGCATTCCGCTCTGTTCGCAAGCACACATATATCTGGATATTTTCACTGCTAGCAGCACCACTTTGAGATATTCGGTCCGGCTGGCAGAGCCTGCGTCCGGCCACTGTGTGCCAGCGTACATACAGCAGAATATTCTTGGTGTAATTTCACCCCGTCTCACAATTAGCCGAGGCGTATAGCGTGCGTATGGCGTGATCGAGCCGCAAACGCAACGCCGGTTTTCGGCATCGGATATGAAACTTTGCATCTCCGGTTGCTGCTATGGATACACCGGGCTGCGAACTACCCAGGATGGCCCAATGCTGGTTGAGTATCGAATTTCTGCTGCAAACAGTCTGCTTGCCGCCTTGCCTGACGGGGAATATGAACGGCTGCTCGACGGTCTGGAGCCGGTCAGGCTGACTTTCGGCGAAGTGCTTTATCATCCCGGTGAGGCGATACGCCACGTTTACTTTCCGACCGATTCGCTGGTGTCTTTGCTCACGCTGGCAGAGGGACATCAGGCGCTGGAAGTCGGGCTGGTCGGACGAGAAGGCATGCTGGGGATCCCGCTGGCGCTTGGCGTCAGCGATTCGCCGGTGCGCGCCCTGGTGCAGGGAACCGGGATGGCGCTGCGTATGGCATCCGCGAATTTCCGCAAGGAGCTACAGAAGAGCGTGCTGTTGCAGCGCGAGGTATATCGTTACACCTACGAACTGATGGTGCAGATGACTCAAACCGCCGCATGCAACCGCTTTCACCGGGTCGAAGAGCGGCTTGCCAGATGGTTGCTGATGACGCGCGACCGGGTGCGATCCGACCAGTTTCATCTGACCCAGGACTTGCTTGCCAATATGCTGGGTGTGCGCCGGGTTGGCGTTACCAAGGCTGCCGGCGCGTTGCGGCTACGCAATCTGATCAGTTACAACCGTGGCGAGATCAGCATACTTGACGGGGAGGGTCTCGAAGCAGCCGCTTGCCAGTGTTACCAGATCGTCAAGGAAATGCACGATGTCGCGAGAGCATAGCGGCCATCGTGAACGTCATGGAAATTGCCGGTCTACCGCTTTTACTTACCTCAAAAAAAGGCCCGGATCGGGGTTGCCGAAGCCGGGCCTGGTACTACAGGTGTCCATCAGGGGGAAGAATAAACACCCATGCGCATCATCCCCCTCTGTTCCGACACGTTCCGTGCGATAACGCACATAAGCCGAAAGAAATCGCCGCTCGCATCATGCACGACACCTTTCCCGGAAAATATCACCCCAATTGTCGTATGTTCGTTACCGAACATACCTTCCCTTCATCCGGTAGTAGAGTAATATGTATGAATAGCAGGCTCAACCAAGGTTTTGCCGGTTCGCCCCTGTTGAATCGTGCCGGTATGATCTTGCCCATACCGGTTGCACGCTCTGGAGATTGGAATATGCTCGCTGTAATACCCGCACGGCATGCACCCAGTCAAAATCATCTGCTCGCCGCGCTGCCTGAGGAGATACTCGAGCGGCTCTCCCCGCATCTGGAACTGGTCGCTATGCCGCTCGGTGAAGTCCTCTGCGAGTCCGGCGGCCAATTGCAGCATGTCTATTTCCCGACGACCGCCATCATTTCCCTGCACTACGTGATGGAGGACGGCGCATCGGCCGAGATCGCGGGTGTGGGCAATGAGGGCGTGCTCGGTGTCCAACTTTTCATGGGCGGCAATACCACACCCAGCCAGGCCACCGTGCAGACAGGGGGCTATGGTTACCGGCTGAAAGCGCGGCTGATGATGGAGGAATTCAACCGTACCGGGGGGCGGCGCAGCGGTGCATTGCATGATCTGTTGCTGCGTTACACCCAGGCATTGATGGCACAGATGTCCCAGACTGCCGTATGCAACCGGCATCATTCGGTGGAACAGCAACTGTGCCGCTGGCTGTTGCTGACCCTGGACCGGCTGCCCTCGAATGATTTGACCATGACGCAGGAATTGATCGCCAGTATGCTGGGGGTACGCCGCGAAGGCATCACGGAGACCGCCGGCAATCTGCAGCGCGCCGGATTGATCAGTTACCGGCGTGGCCACATCACGGTGCTTGACCGGTCGGGTTTGGAGTCCCACGCGTGCGAGTGCTACAACGTAGTCAAGAAAGAATTCCATCGCCTGCTCAGCGATACAGGAGCTGCCAGGAAATCTCGAATCAATCATTGAGCCGAGTTGCCCCGCAGACACCGAGACCAATGATATGTTTGTTTGCAGCAGAATTAAGCGTATAAGTTGCTATGCTCCAAGTATAGGCGACACCGCATCACCGGTCGTGACACAGAGGCTATTTGAACCGAGATAATCCATTAGTCTTACTGTTCCATAAAATTCAGAGCTGCATCCCCTCCCCCTTGCAGGGGGGGGGCTGGGGAGGGGGTAGAAGCGCTGTTGCCCCACTG
>JANLIB010000274.1 GCA_024653675.1 Gallionella sp.
TAATCCAAACTCCGTCGCGATACGGCGTTGCTCAAGAAATTTTAACGCTTACATATCAAACATATGCGGCGCGCTAAAATTTCTTTCGCGCCTTGTCTCACTTAGGATTTTGAATTAATAGAGGCGCCCTAAAGCGGGTGCTTCGCATCGTCGCGGACAATATCTAGAAGGCTGTTGAGCAAAACTGTCGCTTGCTCGTAGCCGGTTTCAGACTCAATGTGTGCAATAGGCGCTACTGATTGGAGGGTTTGCCAAGCAGGAAGCAGTCTCTGGTAGTCAATTACAGTATTCATTTTTTTCTCCAATCGTTACGGTCATACTCTGCATGAGTCATTACTTGACGAATGTACATCCGTTGCTTGTCGTAATGAATGACCGCTGCAATACGATACTTGTTTCCACCCACATCAAATAGTGTAAATCCATCCACATAGTCTGCCGAACCAAAACTCTCACGCAATGCCGGAAAAGATACCGCCGTGACTTGGCTCGCTTTCCGGAACCATTCATTTAGCATTGGCCTCGATTCAGGATGACGCAGCCAGAACTCTCTTAAGGCCACCTCTAATAATTCATATTTCGTCATTCCGGCGAAAGCCGGAATCCAGTGTTTTCAATCAACTGGACACCGGCCTTCGCCGGTGTGACGAATTATTAGAGGTGCCCTTAATGGTTTTTTTGAAATTATTCGCACAATCTCATTTTACGCGAGATTTTCAAAGATTCACCCGCAAAAGTGACGGAGTTTTCCAACCCGCCCTTTAAGGCAACCAACAATTCATCGCTTGAATTCGCAGACCTATTGCGTATCTTCGAGCGCAAAAACTCTGCAAAATCCAGGAGCTCAGCGATTACCGGCTCCGGCAGGTCTTTCACTGCTTTATATGGTTTTCTGTTGTAGTCATTAAGGCATCCTTTCGTTAGATCAACACAAGCTTGATCCTGCGGGCATAGCCCGCAAAAATGCACGTTTGATCCGAAACCGGAATTATACGTAAAATTGAGGCATCTAAGCGGATGCCCGGAAAACACTGGCGGGCGCATTTATCAAAAATGAACAACCCCGCGCCAAGAGCGCGGGGTATCGAAAAGCTTGAGCTGGCGGAGCCCTTCGCGCGGTTTGTCTGATTTCTGACATCACTCCATTTTTACCAACCCTCATCCCAACCTTCTCCCGCCTGCGGGAGAAGGAGCAATGTCTTCCTCTCCCGCAAGCGGGAGAGGACTGAGGTGAGGGTTTGGGAACGACATACCACATGTGATCGTGTATTTGCCATGCACAGTGGCTGCTCTTCTTAACTCGCCCTTCTCCACCCCTTCATTTTAGCCTGCGCTGTCCCCGCAGCAAGACTGCGGGGAATTACAAGTTCATCATGCTATGAACAAGCGCGGTGCAGATGTCAAGTGCGTGCCTGTTCATTTTCTACACGCAAAAGATTGCGGTAGTGGGTCTGGCTCAATTTGTAACGCAGCGCGTCACAAGGTTTAGAGAACATCGGCAAATCCTTTTCTGGTCTTCTGGAACCACCAGTAGCCTGTCCAGGCTATCAGCAAGCTGGCCACAGCATAAATTCCCAAGCCGCCCCAGTCAGGCAATTTGCCGAAAATCATCACGGCGCGGCTTTGTTCGATCACGAACGTCAGCGGGTTGAGCATCAGCCAGATCTGGAATTTCTCGGGTAGCGATGAAATGGGATAGAACAGTGGCGAGAGGAACATCAGCACGGTGGTAAAGATGCCGACTGTTTGCCCGACATCGCGCACGAATACGCCGAGCGAGGCGAGGAACCATGCCACTCCCAGTGTGGCGATCAACAGCGGCAGGATGATCAATGGAAAGAATATGGCAGTCCACGCCAGGCTGCCATTGATCAGCAGGATGGCGAGCAGCAAGACCCCCAGGCTGATGAGGGCATGAAAGAGCGCGGCGCCTAAAGCAATGATGGGCAATATCTCCAGCGGGAAGATCACTTTTTTGACGTAATTGACGTTCGACAGGATGAGCGCGGGCGCCCGGTTCACCATTTCGGAAAACAGGCCGTAGACGATCAGGCCGACGAATAACACGATGGCGAAGGTGGTCTGGTTTTCGTCGGCGCCCGTTCCCCATCTTGCCTTGAACACCACGCTGAACACGAAGGTGTACACCACCAGCATCAGGATGGGGTTAAAGAAAGACCATGCTATGCCCATGATGGAGCCGCGATAGCGCCCGACGACTTCGCGGCGCGCCATCTGCAAGATCAGATCGCGGTGTTGCCACACGCTGCGAGCCAACGCTGCAAGCGAAGTTGGGTGGCTGGCGTGCGGATTGATCATGACAAATGGTAAGTGGTGAGTGGGAAGTGGAAAGTAGGGTCAGGTGAAGTGCTCGGCATCCTTGAATAACTTTCCTTGCGCATCCTTGCCGGAAAGCGCAGGCGGGACTTGCAGTTTCCAATCTATCGCCAACGCCGGATCATTCCAGCGTATGCAGCGCTCGTGTTCCGGAAACCAGTAATCGGTGGCCTTGTACAGAAACTCCGCCGTAT
This sequence comes from Gallionella sp., assembly GCA_024653675.1. Lineage (GTDB taxonomy): Bacteria > Pseudomonadota > Gammaproteobacteria > Burkholderiales > Gallionellaceae > Gallionella. The sequence continues at coordinate 2,532 of JANLIB010000274.1, forward strand.
CGGAGAGCACCACAAAACCATGCGCAAAGCCTTCCGGTATCCACAGCATGCGTTTGTTTTCGGCGGACAGTTCCAATGCAACGTGCTTCCCGAAAGCGGGCGAGCTTTTTCGTATATCCACCGCGACATCGAGCACCGTTCCTTGCGCCACGCGCACCAGTTTGCCTTGCGGGTGCCGGATTTGATAATGCAGGCCACGCAGCACATTTTTCACCGAGCGCGAATGGTTGTCCTGGACAAAATCCACATCACGCCCGATCAGCCCGGCAAACTGGCGCCGGTTGTAGCTTTCAAAAAAGAATCCGCGATCGTCGCCAAACACTTTGGGTTCGATGATCAGCAAATCGGGAATGGCAGTTGGAATAGCAATCATTTTGGTATTTACGCGTTCTTGATCGTCCGGATGAAGGCGCACCGCGATTTGCGGGCGGGAACAATATTACCAAACTATCGAGGGTGGCGCGGGAGAGATTGTGCGGAAAAAGAGGTGGTGCCGCTTGTCGGATTCGAACTGACGACCTACCGCTTACAAGGCGGTTGCTCTACCAACTGAGCTAAAGCGGCATTATTCCGGTTCGTATTATGGAAAACGGGGGATAGCCTGAGGATCGTTTGCAAACTGGTAGGTCGTGGCAGATTCGAACTGCCGACCAACGGATTAAAAGTCCGCTGCTCTACCGGCTGAGCTAACGACCCCTGTGCAAAAGAGCGCGAATTATACGGGTTTGCCCTACCCTGTCAACGCAAAATGCCTCATCACGATGTCATTTGCGCTATGCGTTGCGATACACAGTCGTATCTTCCACACCGGCAGCGGCAAATCCGGCGCGGCGCAGACGGCATGCATCGCATACGCCGCAGGCGCGCCCGAATGCATCCGCCTGGTAGCAGGAAACAGTCTGCGCAAAATCAACACACAGCGCGTGTCCCTGCCGGATGATTTCCGCCTTGGACATATGCAGCAACGGCGCATGCAGGGTGAGATGACGCCCTTCAACGGCTGCCCTGGTAGCGAGATTCGCCATGCGTTCGTAAGCCTCGATGTAGGCCGGGCGGCAATCCGGGTAACCGGAGTAATCCACCGCATTCACGCCGATAAAGATGTCCTGCGCCCGCAACACTTCCGCCCATGCCAGCGCCAGCGACAGCATGATGGTATTGCGCGCGGGGACATAAGTCAGCGGGATGCCTTCGGTGGCTCGCTGCGGCACGGCAATGCTGTCATCCGTCAGCGCGGAGCCGCCAAACCCGGTGAGGTCGATCTTTACCACCCGATGCTCATGCGCGCCCAGCAATCTGGCAATGCGCTGTGCGGCAGCCAGTTCGGCATGGTGGCGCTGCCCATAATCCACGCTTAACGCGTAGCAGGTAAAACCCTGCGCGCGCGCCATCGCCAGTACGGTTGCGGAATCCATTCCTCCTGACAGAAGCACCACGGCATTTTTCATGTTCAATGTCCGGGAGCGTTGCCCCACAACAGTTTATGCAGTTGGATCTGCAAGCGCACGGGTAAACGATCGCGCAATATCCACTCGGCCAGCCGGGTGGCATCCAGCGCGCCGTTCACAGGCGAAAACAGCACGGCGCATTTTTCGCTGAGACGATATTGCTGCATGATTTGCCTGGCCCACTGGTAATCGGCTTCATCGCACAGTACGAATTTGATTTCATCGTGCGCGGTCAGCAGCGGCAGGTTTTCCCAGCGATTCTTTCCGGCTTCGCCGGATGCGGGCGTTTTGATGTCCACCACGCGCATCACGCGCGCATCCACCCCGCCGATGTCCAGCGCGCCGCCGGTCTCCAGTGAAACTTCGTAGCCCGCATCACACAAATCATGCAGCAACGCGAGGCTGTCCTGTTGCGCCAGCGGTTCGCCGCCGGTGACGGTAACGTAGCGCGGCGAGTATCCGGCAACCTGCTTGAGGATTTCTGCCACGCTCATATTCTGCCCGCCGGTGAAAGCATAGGCAGTGTCGCAATAAGCACAGCGCAACGGGCATCCGGTCAATCGGATGAACACCGTGGGCAGACCGGCGCGGCTGGTCTCGCCTTGCAGGGAATAGAAAATTTCAGCGATGCGCAGTTGCGCGCCTGAAGTGGCATGCGACATGTTTTTCCGATTTGTGCTACAAACGACAATAGAATTTTTAGAGGCGCAAATAACTCTGTAGGGTGAGCACCAGGGTAAATTTGTTCTCGGCGAAAAGTGTAGGGCGGGTCACACCGGTGCTGGGACAAAAGTTTTTCGTACCCGCCGCAACACCGAATGTTGCAATGGCGGGTGTGAACCGCCCTACAGCCTGATTTTCCATCATACAAGGGTGTGTTTACGCACCCATAGGCGATGGTGCGTAAACGCACCCTACATTATTTCTGTTTCTGATTTACTGGGTGGCAGCGAGCAGTTTTTTCGCTTTGGCGGCGGCTTCGCTGGAAGGATATTTGGCGATGAGTTGTTTTAGCGTTTTGCGCGCGCTTTTGGGCTGGTTCAGGGCGCGTTGACAGTTCGCAATGCCAAGCAATGCATCGTCCGCTTTGGGTGAGCCGGGATAATCCCCGGCCACAATCTGATAGGCAGCCATTGCCGCCTTGTAATCCTTCAACGCAAATTGAGACTTGCCCAGCCAATAGTTCGCATTGGGAACATGCGCCGAGCCGGGGAATTTTTTGAGGAACTCCTGAAGCGCCCTGGCGGCATCCGCATGGTTGCCGCCCTTGTGCAAACCATAGGCGGCCTCAAAAGCGCGATTCTCGGGAGCCGGGTCGGATGGATCGGCAGGAATGGGAGGCGCGAGAGGCGCGGGAGGAACGGCGCTTGCTGCGGCGGCTTCCTTTGCAGCTTCTTTCGCAGCTTCTTTCGCAGCTTCTTTCGCAGCTTCTTTCGCGGCTTCCTCAGCGGATTCAAAATGACGCATGCGCGTATCCAGATCCACATAGAAATCCTTCTGGCGCTTTTCGGCATCCTGCAAGCCGTGCGCTACTTCTTCATTCTGCCCGCGCAGTTTGCGAATCTCCCTGTTCAGCGTCTCGATCTGGCCTTGCAGATCCATCATGGATTTGACATCCTGCGTGGCGGCAGCTTCCAGCACACGCGCGCGCGCCTCGAGTTGCTGGATTTGCTGGCGCGCATCCTGTAATTGCTGGCGCACCTCCTGTATTTGTTTGCGCGCATCGTCGTCTGCAAACAGCCCCGCCTTCGCGGGAACGGCAATACACAAACCCAGCAACATCAAGACCCGCAACATCAACACGCTATTTCTTTATTAATATTTGATGTCGGTACGGCGATTCTGCCACCAGGATGCTTCATTATGGCCGGTCGCTACGGGCTTTTCTTCGCCATAACTGACGGTCTCGATCTGGTCAGCTTTCGCTCCGCCCAGCGACAGCATCTTCTTCACGCTGTCCGCGCGACGCTGCCCGAGAGCCAGGTTGTACTCGTTGCTGCCGCGCTCATCGGCATTCCCTTCCAGCCGTACCTTGCGATCCGGATGTTCGCTCTGATATTTCGCATGAGCCTGCACGAGCGGTTTATCCGCATCCTGGACGGCTGAGACGTCAAACGGGAAATACACGCTACGCTTGGTCAGGATATTGCCCGGCTCATTCAAGGGATCAACCTCAACCATGGGTGCCGGTGCCGGTGCCGGTGCAGGCTCAGGTGCAGGTGCAGGCTCTTGCACTACGGCCACCGGAGCCGGAGCCGGCGCTTCAACTACGGACTCAGGCGGTTTATCGCTGGCACAGGCAACCAGGAAATTCACCAATACAATACTGATAAGAAGCTTTTTCATGTTATTTCTCCTTTACTGATGTAAATTAAAGATGTGGTCCCCATACCGGTTCGCGCGCATCCCCGCTTTGCGTGAACATATGCTGCTTGACACGTCCGTCGCTGGAAACAGTCGCTAATATACCACGGTCACGCGCTTCGCTGGCGTATAAAATGAGCTTGCCATTGGGGGCGAAACTGGGTTTTTTCTCCCAGCCGCCTCCGGTAAGTATCTCCATCTGCCCGGTCTGAAAATCCTGCGTGGCGATCTGGAACTTGCTATTGGTGAAGTGGGTGAACACAAAGCCTTTGCCATCCGGATTGTAGCGCGGAGAATAGTTGCTGCCGTCCCCGAACGTCAGCCGCTGTTCCTGCCCTCCCTTCACCGTCATGCGGTAAATTTGCGCGCTGCCGCCGCGGTCCGAGGTGAACAGCAGGTGTTCCCCGTCCGGCGAGAAATGCGGCTCGGTATCGATCGCGTCGCTGAAGGTGATGCGGCGGAGACCGCTGCCATCGGGACGCACCAGGTAGATTTGCGAGCTGCCATCCCGCGTGAGCACGACGGCCATTTGCTTGCCATTCGGCGACCATGCGGGCGCGCTGTTGCTGCCTCGATAATCGGCCAGTACTTTGCGTTGATTGGTATACAGCGATTGCACATATACCGCCGCATGCCCGGTCTCGAAGCTCACATAGGCAAGATGGCTGCCGTCCGGCGACCACGCGGGGGACATGATCGGCTTGTTTTGCGCAAGCACGATCTGCTCGTTGTGGCCGTCGCTATCCGCTACCACCAGATTGAATTTCTCTCCCTGCCGGTTCACATAGGCGATGCGTGTGCTGAACACACCCTTGTCGCCGGTCAATTTCTCGTAGATTATATCCGCGATGCGATGCGCGATGGCGCGCACCTGCCCATCGCCCGCAGAAACGACCTGGCCTCCCAGCTCGACCTGCTTGACCACATCCAGCAGCCGGAAACGCGCTTCGATGCGGCCATTGGGCTGCACAGCGGCCGTGCCTATCGCCAAGGCTTCCGCGCCGCGCACCTGCCAATCCGGATAACTGACCTCGGCAATCTCATGCGGTGATTTTCCCGCCGGGTCAACCAGCCGGAACAGCCCGCTGCGCCGCAAATCGCTGACCACCACTTCATGGATGGACTGTCCCAGATCGGCATCTCCGCCGAACGGCACGATCGCGATAGGTATCTGGTGTTCGCCAGCGCCGATGATTTCGATAGTCAGCCCTGCACCGGCAATCGACGCCTGCGCCAGCAACAGCAAACCAGCCATGCTTTGCAATATACCTGTCCTGATAACCAGCGACTTGCCCGCTTGCGGGCTTAGTCGAATGGCTAGTAGTTCCATCAGTTCAGTCGAAGGACGCAACACTATATAATTCCCTTCATGTTAAAAAAGCAGCTTGTCCGCGAAAAACACGAAAATCGCGAAAACTAAACAACCATTTGACTTCGCCATCACCCCCTTCTCCCGCAAGCGGGAGAGGGGATTTGTGCGGCAATTATCGCTCAACGAGCAATGAGTAAACATACAAAAGGGCACCTCTATTAATCCAAACTCCGTCGCGATACGGCGTTGCTCAAAAAATTTTAACGCTTACATATCAAACATATGCGGCGCGCTAAAATTTCTTTCGCGCCTTGTCTCGCTTAGACATCATGTATTGACCTACCGCACCTCAAGCGACGTGGATTAAA
>JANLIB010000279.1 GCA_024653675.1 Gallionella sp.
AATCCTAAGCGAGACAAGGCGCGAAAGAAATTTTAGCGCGCCGCATATGTTTGATATGTAAGCGTTAAAATTTCTTGAGCAACACCGTATCGCGACGGAATTTGGATTAATAGAGGTACCCTTTATTGCCTGCGCTACTTTTGGCAGTATGAGCAGATAGTCGCAGTAAAACGCATTTGGTGTTATGCGTCAAGTGAGTGAGTCCGACTCTTATTGGTTCAATCCTATTGGTTTTTCAAGCGGGACGCCTAACGGCGCCCCTTAATTCAAACGTTGAACTTCCGCTTCGGAGAATTTTGAAGGCCTGCAACGTGTCGAGCCGACGTCCGTTCGCGGCAGGTATCTGTTCAGGGCAATATTTGATAGGGTTCCATCGTTACCGACTCGATCTTGTCGCCAAGCAGGGTCAATCGGCCTTCTAGCCGGCTGTTGCCGGTCTCGCTGAATTCGAAACGATAGGTGCGGCGCAACGCCCTGCGCCCGGCTTTGTCGCGCACCAATGCCAGCGCGATGTTGGCGACCGTGTCGTCGAGAAATTGCACGTTCGCATCGCTGCAGGCACGTTTTCCAGCATTCCGGGCGATCTCGAGGGCGCGCAGGCTGTCGAACCAGAACCACCCCAGCGCGGCCAGCAACAGCAGGAAAAGCAAACTTGTCATATCCATAGCCTGAGAAATCCCGAATGACCAACCGCCGGATTTTATCCGATTCTGGATTGCTCATTCTGGAACAAGCAAACGTAGGATGGGTGGAGCGCAGCGATACCCATCGTTTCACATTAACAAATTGATGGGTATCGCTGCGCTCCACCCATCCTACAAGCTAAGCCAAGGAAAAAGCGATGCGGCGGTGCCTTGCCAGATACAGCGGCGTCCAGGCGTAAGGAATCTTGTAGACGAAGTTGTAGCGCGCCACGTGGTAGCTGGGGTCGAAGCCGTAGAAATTTAGTTTCATGTGTTGCAGTTCTTCGGCGCGATAGGCATCCAGCGGTTTTTCTTGCTCGTCGCGCTCGCGCCGGGCGACCTTCTCCTGCAATAGCGCGGAGTGATCCGGGCTGGCGGCCAGCCCTTCGGCGATCTGCTCTATCCTTGCCAGAAAATCTCTCCGGTCGGCTCCGAAGCAGCCGTCGATCAACCCCATCTCTTGCGCTTGCGCCGCACCCACCGGCAGGCGGTTCTGCGTCAGCGCCGCCGCCCTCGCCTCGCCCACGCGCCTCGGCAGCAGATAGGTCCAGTATTCCGAGCCATACAGGTTGCCCATGCCCTTGTAGTGCGGATTGAACACAACGCCCTCGCGTGCATGGACGAGATCCGCCGCAAGCGACAGAAACACGCCGCCCGCGCCGGCATTGCCCTGCAACGCGGCGATGGTTAGCTGGCTGCCGGTGGTGGCGATGGCGCGCGTCAGGTCGTTCATCGCGTTGATGTTGCGCCAGGATTCATCCGCCGGGCTGGCAGCGGCTTCGATGCAGTTGAGATGGATGCCGTTAGACCAGAAGTCCGCGCCGCCCATCAGCACGATCACGCGCACATCGCGTTGCGTGGCGGCCAGATAAGTTTCGCGCAATCGGTCGCATTGTTCAGTGCTCATCGCGCCGTTGTAGAAATCGAAATGCAGATAACCGACGTTGTTCTTTTGCTCGAACCAGATGTCGCGGTAAGTCTCGTCAACGCTTGGCGAAAATGGGTCGAGTGGCGCTTCGGGTATGCCGGCGAGATGTTCTCCCAGCGCCAGCGTGGCGGGTAATTTGAACCCAAATAACCCCCAAAATAACCCATTGGGAAATTCAATCCTTATCCCCTCGCAAGCTCTCCCCCTTTGTAAAAGGGGGATCAAGGGGGATTTTGGCCGTTCCTCGAAACTCGCCTTCGGCTCGTTTTGCATCTGTGCGACGTTCAAATCCCCCCTCACCCCCCTTTTCCAAAGGGGGGGATAGTCCGTTGTAGCCAAACTCATGCCTAATGAATTTTCCGGGTTGAGCGCAGGCTCGACTTCGCTTTTGCGCTTCACATGACCGACCCACACCGCGCCGTCGAGCGTGGCGCGGCAGATCGCGCCGTTGCGTTTGGCGATGATCGCGCCCGGTTGAGTGCCGCGCAGCATGTCTTCGGCGCAGGCATCGAACAGGTAATAGGCCTCCCCGTACAGAGTGTCGAGCACGCCTGGGAATCCGTCGGCGGCGTGGATATTTTTCAGAACCGTGCGCGTGTCGTCGCGTTGCCAGTCGATGGCGCGGTCGGCCTGTTTGATCGGGGCGTGCAGCCGTCCGCGCACCTCGGGGCGGGAATAATCCAGCGGCTGCGGCTTGAAAACTTTAGATTGGAAACAATCTATTGCCGCCAGCACCGCGCGCACCGCCGCCTCGATCACTTCGTTGCGATACAGGCTGCTCTTTTTCGCCAGCCGCATCGGGAAAGTTTCCGCCGCCCAGATGTCGCCGCCATCCATTTCGCCGTTGGCCTGCAGCACCGTGACGCCCCATTCCGGGCAATCTTGCATGATCGCCCAGTCCAGCGCCGACGGCCC
>JANLIB010000155.1 GCA_024653675.1 Gallionella sp.
ACGCTGGCTGATGGGTACGCATCAAGGCTCCTATGAAGAAGATCATCTTCAAGCCTACCTCGACGAATTTGCTTTCCGGTTTAACCGCCGCAAATCCTCTCATCGGGGTATGCTCTTCTATCGACTGATCGAACAGTGTGTTGCCATGCATCCAATGCCCTTTCATGAGTTGGTCGCCAATCCCCGGCCTAAACAATTCGTTGCACCTCCTATTCGGATCAACAAATCTCCGGCATCCCTTGATATTTCCGTCCCTTCGCACCCTTGGCGGAAGGTTTTACCGTAATTATATGGATACCCCACTTGTCGAAAGCACGGGAGGGCAACCTGTAACACTCAGCGTCCCCAACGGCTTTGCTGCAGTACCCCTTTTGTGACCCCTTTGATTTTACGCTGATTGGGTTTACCGCGCATATTGTAAGGAGACGAAAAATGAACGGCATTCTGAATTGTAAAAACCGTGGTCTGTCCCCGTTTTTTGCGTTTTTCCGGTCCCCGTTTTTCACGTTTTTCAGGACGGAGGCCATGTCTCCGTATTCCAATGGAACAGCATTTCGGCATAATATCCCGATGAGCGAGCGCCACCCATCACCATCGGCTTCCCGATTGCTCCAGTTGCTGATCCTGCTGGCGACGCTGGTATGGGCGCCGCATGCCAGCGCCGTCACCTATGCCAATACGGCCACGACGTTCAGCTGGATCGATGCCGGCACTCACACCCAGGTGGGCTACAACACTGCCCCCTACAAGTTCAATGGCGGCGGCGGCTGCGGCACCACGCCGCCCACCATCGACGATACCCTGAGCGACAACATCCCCCTCGGCTTCACCTTCATGTACGGCGGCCAGAATTTCACCCAGGCGCGCATCATGAGCAACGGCCGCCTCCAGTTCAACAACAACACGACATGCGGCTTCGGCGGCCCGGTCACGCAGCTGCCCTATCCCAACGCCAATCTCGACTACACAATGCGGATCTACGGCAACGACCTCGACCCGACGGCGAAGTCGGATGTGCCGGCCTACAACACGACGTGCATCAACCGGGCCAGCTGCAACGTCAGTTACGCCACGCTGGGCACAGCGCCTTACCGCAGCTTCGTGGTGACCTGGAACAACGTGCCGGAATGGGCTTCGGGCGGCTCGACCAGCGGCAATTACAACCTGCAGATCATCCTGCAGGAGAACGGCGAGTTCATCTTCCAGTACGGAGCGAACACCCCCGGCCCCGGCAACGCGACGGCCCAGGTCGGCTGGCAGGTCAATAACACCACGGATTACGACGTTCCTTCGGTCGGTTACCCGGCCAGCAATTCCGCGATCAAGTTCTACATCCCGCGCCCCGTGGCCGAATACCGGATGGAGCAACTGAGCTGGAACGGCACACCGGGCGAGGTCTACGACACCAGCGGCAATGGCCGCCACGGCGTCCGGGTCGGCAGCGCGCAGACGACTGCGGGGGGCAAGGTGTGCCGCGGCGCCGACATCCCGACCAACGCGGATACAACTATCAGCGCGATCGACACCGACATCAACATACCGACGACGGTGGGTGGCGTCGGCACGATCACGTTCTGGCTCGCGCCCAACGCGTGGACAGGTGCCGGCATCCAGTCCAACCAGTTGTTCGATGCCTCCATCACCAACAACGAGTGGTTCTTTCTGACAAAGCGCCGGATCGACAATTCGAACGCCCGCCTGCGCTTCACGGTGCGCGACAGCGCGGGAACCACCCGGACGGTCGAGACCGGCAACCTGACGAGCGCCGTGCTGTCTGGCGGGTGGGTGCACATCGCCGCCACCTGGAATTTCAATGCACTGGCCGGTCCGAATCAGGATAGGTTGCGCATTTACGTGAATGGCGCGTCGAGCGCGACCTCCGCCTTTACGACGGCCGGCACCATGTCGCCAGGCATCGGCACGCTCTACGTCGGCGACAATCGCTCGACCTTCATCGAAGCCAGCGGCACGGGGCGATCGGCCAACGGCGTCATCGACGAGTTCCGCATCTACAACTACGAGGGCGGCGTCGCGCTGGTGCAGCGCGACATGAACCAGACCGGTGCCTGCCTCGACCACTACGCCGTCTCGCATGCCGGCAGCGGCCAGGCCTGCCAGGCGAATAATGTGACCGTGACCGCGCACGATGCCGCGCACGGCACCATCGTAATGCCCAACAACACGACGCAGATTCAGCTATTGACCTCGACGGGGCAGGGCGACTGGGCGCTGGTTTCCGGTTACGGCGCGCTCGACAACGGCACGGCGGGCGACGGCATCGCAACCTATCTTTGGAATGGTGAATACCAGGCCGTTTTCGCCCTGACCCACCCGGCAGCCGGCACCGTCAACATCAATGTAAGCGACGGCCAGAAGACTGAATCGTCCGGCGAGGATCCCGACTTGGTGTTATCGGCCTGCTTTGCCAACTTCAACGCCTGCCATGACTACACCGCCACCCAATGTTCGGCGGCAACCGGCAAACTGTTCACGCGCCTGTCCGGCGTCAATTCATCCTATGATGTGGTCGCGCTCGATGGCGGTGACAATGTCGCTACAACTTTCACCGCACGGGCTGTCATCTCACTCATCGCACGCGCCAATACTGGCGCCGTGGATGCACAGAACTGCTTCGTCCCGGATTACACCCAGGTGCTCGACAATGCCGCGACCAACTTCACTGCCGGAAGGCTGACCCTGAACAATATCGCCGTCGCCAATGCCTACCGCGATGCACGCATCAAAGTCGTGTGTGATGCGACCAACTGCCCGCCGGTCGGCATGACCTGGTGCAGCGTGGACAACTTCGCCATCCGCCCGCAATCCTTCACCGTCACATCGACGAATGCCAATGCCGATGCCACCGGCACGTCGCCCACCAACCCCCCGGCGATCAAGGCCGGCACCGCTTTCAACCTGACTGCAACCGCCGTCGCCGGCTACGGCGGCACACCTCAGATCGACAACGCCCAGGTCGCCGCCCATGCCGGCGCCATCGGCGCAGGAACCGTGTCGGGCGCCTTCGGCGCGGCCGACAGCGCAACCGGGGTCGCAACCGGCGCGGCCTTCGGCTACAGCGAGGTCGGCTACTTCAGGCTGAACGCGACCGGCGTCTACGACGGCAGCTTCACTTCGGTGGATCAGGCATCCGACTGCACGAACGACTTCTCCAACACGGCCGTTGGCGGCAAATTCGGCTGCAAGTTCGGCAACACCTCGGCCACGAGCTACTTCGGCCGCTTCATCCCGGACCATTTCGATACCACGGTGGCCAACGCCTGCGCCGCTGGCGGATTCACCTATTCCGGCCAGCCGTTCCCTCTCACGGCAACTGCGGAGAACCTCGCCGGCAACGCCACGACCAACTACACGGGCGGATTCGCCAAGACCGTCACGCTCTCTGACGCCAACGGCGCGGCCGGCGCGTTCAACCCCGCCACGCTGGCGGCGGGCGATTTCACCAACGGCGTGGCCGATCACACGACAACGCCCAGCGTGAGCTTCAAATTCACAAACCCGCTGACCGCCCCGGCCACGATCAGGGTGCGCGGGACGGATAACGAGGCGACCTCTGCGGACGGCACGGAAGGCACCAGCGCGATACGCAGCGGCCGCGCCAAGCTCGGTAACGCGCACGGCTCGGAACTGCTCGCGTTGCCGATCCCGTTCCGCACCGAGTACTGGAACAATGGCTGGGTATCGAACCCGGCGGACAGTTGTTCCGGCGATGGATTATCGGGGGGCGCGGTGAGCGTGACTCTCAGCGCATCCCCAGTCACCTGCGTGCAGGATAGCGGTATTGGTCTCGGCCTGAGCGGCGCGGGTTGTGCGGCTGCGGGTCCGTTGGCGCAACAGTTCACAGAAGGGGGTGTCGCCGGTTTTGCCGGAAATTTCAACCTGTGGCTCAAAGCGCCGGGTGTGAACAATACCGGAGCCGTGACGGTGACCGGCAGTGTGCCAGCCTGGCTGCAATATCCCTGGGGCGGCGGCGCCGCCATCGACCCCAGTTCGCGCGCCACCTTCGGCGTATACAAAGGCGCAAACGAGTTTATCTATATGCGTGAAAACTATTAAAGCGGCAAGAGCCGCTTTAATAGTTTCAGTGAAGACTAATGCGCGCAGCGCGTTACGTCGGAACTAAAACTACGGCGGCAAGAGCCGCTTTAATAGTTTCAGTGAAGCCTAATGCGCAAAGCGCGTTACGTCGGAACTTAATTAAACCAAGGCGTAGGAGCCCGATTCATCGGGCGATTGATCTTCACAACAATCGCGCAATAAATTGCGCTCCTACAGGTATCCGGCTAGAAGTTTCACAGACACGGTTTACGTGTCCAAATGAAAAATCGAAAAACGCCAGTCTGACAGACTGGCGTTTCTGTATAAAAAAACTATTGACTCCAGTAAGTTATTGAATTATCTTCGCGCCAATTATGGGAATAATTGATACCTCCAGGCTATTCAAGGCAAAAAGCCACGATGTTGGCTGGATAGCCGTCGGTATCGATACGCATGGGATTCACCTGGCGCAAGTCAGCCTGGCTGGGGCGATGCCGCGAGTGGTGCGCTGCGAATATCTTGAAGGCGAGGTGTCTGCCCCCGCGCTGGAAAAAGCCTGCCGCAGGATAAATGGCGGCAAGCATGATTTCACCACGCTGCTGGCTCCGGGCGAATACCAGATGTTGATGGTGGACGCGCCCAATGTTCCCTCAAGCGAATTGAAAACGGCGATACGCTGGAAGATCAAGGACGGCCTGAGTTACCACATCGATGATGCCACTGTGGATGTGTTGCAGATTCCCGCCAGCAAGTACGGTTCGGATCGCGCGCAATCCATGTACGCTATCGCCGCATCCAATGAAACCATCCGGAAGCGCATCGCGCTGTTCGAGCAGGCGAAAATCGAACTGGATGTGATCGATATCCCCGAAATGGCGCAACGCAATATCGCTGCCTTGTTTGAGCAGGAAGGCCGCGCTCTGGTGTTGCTGGCATTTGATGATAACGGCGGCCTGCTGACCTTTACGGCAGGAGGTGAACTGTTCCTGTCCCGGCGTCTTGAAATCAGCGCCGGTCAGTTGCAGGATGCGAATGAAGACTTGCGCCAGCAGTATCGCGGCCGCGTCGAACTGGAATTGCAGCGCTCGCTGGATTATTTTGACCGGCAATATAATCATTTGCCGGTAAGCCGCGTGTTGGTCAGCATACCCCAGGATACCGGTATGCAGGGAGATGCCGGCCTGGTGAGTTCTTTGTCAGCTGCGGTCGAAGCTAAAGTGGAGAGGCTGGACTTGTCTCAGGTGATGGACATCAGCCTGGTCCCGGCGCTTGCCGACAGCGAGTTTGTCGCGCATGCGTTGCCGGCGCTGGGCGCTGCGCTGCGCCAGGAAAGCCGTGTCTTATGAGGCGCCCATGAGCCAGCAGATCAACCTGTTCAACCCGATCTTCATGAAGCAGCGCAAGTATTTTACGCTGCTGGCGATGTTGCAGGCGTTGGGCATGATCGTCGCAGGTTCGTTGCTTTTTTACGGCTACGCGGTGTATCAGGTGGCGCAACTCGCCAGGCAATCTGAAGAAGGCGCCAAACGCCTTAATGCCGAACAGGCGCGCTTCGCCCGCTATGCCGCCGAGTTTTCCCCGTTGCGGGCAAATCAGTTGTTGCAGGACGAAGTCAGGAAATCAGAGAAAGACCTGGCCGAGCAGACCAAGCTGGTCGCAACATTGAAGTCCGGTTCGGTGGGCAACACCACCGGCTACTCTCAATATATGCGCGCCTTTGCGCGCCAGGCAGTGCAGGGTTTGTGGCTGACCGGATTCAAAGTGACCGGCGATGCGGCGCAGATCAGCTTGAGCGGGGGTGTGGTTAATCCGGAATTACTGCCGGCTTACATTCAACGACTGCGCAGGGAGCCTGCGATGCGGGGCAAGTCTTTTTCCAACCTGCAAATGCAGCAGACCAAATCAGAACCGGCCAAAGAGGGCAAATCTGCCGCTGCCCGCTATGTCGAGTTCACGCTGTATTCCACTCCGGATAACGAGGTCCCAAAATGAGAGGCCAGCTATGAAGCGTTACTGGGAACTCACGCGCGCAAGAATTGACGATATGTCGTTGCGCGAACGCGCGATGATTTTTGCTGCCGCCGGGTTCGTGGCGATCTCGCTGCTCAATTCATTGTTGCTTGATCCCTTGACAGCCAAACAAAAAATATTGTCCGCGCAAGTAGTACAGCAGCAGGAAAAGATGAAGGAGTTGCAGGCGCAGATACAGGGCTTGTTGCAGGCTAAGCGCGATGACGAGCAGTCGCCGTTGCGTGACCGGCTGGCGCAGCTCAAGCGGCAATTGCAGGAGCAGGATGGATATTTGCAAAGCCGCAGCGGACGTCTGGTCGAGCCGGACAAAATGGCCGGTCTGCTGAAACAGGTGCTGAATAAAAACGGCAGGCTGCAACTGGTTGCGCTGAAGACCTTGCCGGCAAGTTTGCTGATTGAAAAACCGCAAGCGGAGAGCGGCGCAGCCCAGCCTGCTGCGGCAGGGAATGCCGATACTGGCCAAAAACAAATTTTTAAGCACGGCGTGCAAATCACCGTGCGCGGCGGTTACCCGGAATTACAGCGCTATGTCAGCGCGCTGGAGAAGATGCCGGCGCAGATGTTCTGGGGAGAGGCGAGTTTGAGCGTGGACGGATACCCCAATTCGGTGCTGACCCTGACCTTGTATACTCTGAGCATGGATAAAATATGGCTGACGGTTTAAACAGAGGACTGAGGACTGAGGACAGAGGACTGAGGGTTGTTGCGGCTGCGCCGCGACTGTTTGTGAGGGTCTGGGGTTTCTGTCTTCTGTCTTCAGTCCTCTGTCCTCTAAACGCTGAAGATTTGCCCGACCCTACCCGCCCCCCTGCCATGATCCTCTCGACCGATGGCGTGCCGGCACAAGGGGTAGTCGAAAACCGGTGGTCATCGGGGCTGCAAACCATTATTATTTCCGCATCCCGCCGTGCCGCGATCATTGATGGCAAAACCGTCGAATTGGGCGCAAAACATGGCAATGCCAGGTTGATTGAAGTCAATGAGGGTAATGTCGTCTTGCAGAAGGCAAGGAGCCGGCAAGTGTTGACGCTGTTTCCTGGTGTGAAGATCAGCAGGAAAGGATCACCGGAAAAGGAATCACAAGTGAATCAACCATCGTCCGCAAGCAAGGCGCCGCCTAAAAAACAAACAACCAATCCGGCCGCGCGCAAGGAGAAAAAATGAGAACCCTGTTGCTGTCTTCTGTCCTCTGTCTTCTGTCCTCTGTACTGGCCGGCTGCGCTACCCCGTCCAGCCGCAATGGAACCGCCGATGCCATTCAGCGCGAAATGGGTCAAGCCGCGCAGGACAGCGCACAAACCGGGAAGCCGGATGCGGTGAGCAATGCCCTGCTGCCCCCGCTCACGCTTGGCATGCCGAGGCTGGACAACAAATCGCTGGACACCAAATTTGATCTGACAGTGAACAATACGCCTGTGCAACAGGTATTCATGGCGATCGTTTCCGGGACACGCTACAGCATGTTGCTGCATCCCGATGTCAGCGGCAGCATTTCGCTGAACCTGAAGGATGTAACGGTGTTCGAGGCTCTGGAAGCGATCCGCGAGATGTATGGCTACAATTACAAGATGGACAGCACGCGCATATACATTCAGCCGCTGACCTTGCAGACCCGGATATTCCAGGTGAATTACCTGACCGGGCAGCGCGCCGGCACATCGTTGCTGAGGGTTAATTCCGGCTCGGTGTCAGACGCTCCTGCAGGCGGCACATCCAGCACTGCAACCTCTACAGGCGGTGGGGGACGCTCCCAGGAAAGCAGCAAAGTAACCATGACCAGCAGCACCGATTTCTGGGATGAGTTGGGAAAAGCGTTGATCGCAATCGTCGGCAATGAGAAGGGCCGCAACGTGGTGGTCAGCCCGATGTCCGGGGTGATCGTGGTGCGTGCCATGCCCGATGAATTAAATAATGTCACGGCCTATCTCAAGGCTTCGCAGATTTCCATTGAACGCCAGGTGATACTTGAGGCGAAGATTGTCGAAGTTCAGTTAAACGATGGTTTCCAATCCGGCGTGAACTGGGCTGCGTTCAAAAATAACCCGAACAGCCGCACATCCGCCGGGCAGTTGTCGCCCGGCGCTTCCCTGGCTACGGCCGGGGCGATCACTAACGGGGCGATAACTTCCACACCCGGCGCGAATCTGGCTTTGGGCACCGCCGCAGGGCAGACTGCGGGCTCATTGTTCGGATTGGCCTTTCAGACCAGCAATTTTGCCGCGCTGCTGAATTTCCTGGAATCGCAGGGCAACGTGCATGTGCTGTCCAGCCCGCGCATCGCCACGCTGAACAATCAGAAGGCGGTGCTCAAGGTCGGCACGGATGAGTTCTTCGTCACCAATGTTTCCACCACGACAACAACGGGAACATCGACCACCAGCACCCCGACGGTGACATTGCAGCCATTCTTTTCCGGTATTGCGCTGGATGTCACACCGCGCATCGATGAGAACGGCGAGATTATCCTGCATGTGCATCCTTCGGTCAGCCTGGTCAGCACGGTGAACAAGACCGTCGACCTGGGCGGCACCAGCGGATCGCTCAATTTGCCGCTGGCTTCCAGTTCGGTTTCCGAAACCGACAGCATCGTGCGCGCGCGCGATGGCCAGATCGTGGCGCTTGGCGGTTTGATGCGCCAAGCCACATTCGATGACCGCTCCGGATTACCGGGCTTGCCGAAAAGCATTTTTGGCCAGACCACCCAGCGCAGCGAAAAACGTGAACTGGTAATCCTGCTGAAACCCACCATAGTGGACAGCGACAAGGATTGGGCAAATGACATCACGCGCAGTCGAGACAATATCAGCGGTATGATGGGGCGGGACAAAAAACCATGAGTCAGAGGACGCATCAGAAGACAGAAGACAGAGGACAGAAGACAGATGGTCGTGTGCCGCTGCACGGCACGCTTCTGAAAACTACGCGGCGTAGCCGCAACAAAACCTCTGTCCTCTGTCTTCTGTCTTCTGTCCTCTGAAATGTATTTACAACACTTTGGCCTGCGCGAACCCCCTTTCAGCCTGACTCCTGACACCAGTTTTTTCTTCGCCTGCTCAAGTTATCAGGAGGCGCTCAATACCTTGCTGGTAGCCGCCCGGAACGGTGAGGGTTTCATCAAGATTACCGGCGAGGTGGGCAATGGCAAGACATTGTTGTGCCGCAAATTTCTCGCCACGCTGAACCAGGGGCGGCAATCCACCACGCTGATCGGGACGCAGGATCAGGCCGCAGTTGCGCCAGCCGCGCCGCGTTTCATCACCGCCTATATTCCCAATCCCTATCTTGAGCCGAACAGCCTGTTGCTGGCGCTGGCGGAAGAATTCCGCGTGCCGCTTGAAAAGGATACCAACCAGCATTTGCTGCTGAAGGGACTGACTCGCGCCTTGCTGGATTGCGCGCGAAACGGCCAGCGTGCGCTGGTGTGCCTGGATGAGGCGCAGGCGATGCCGCTGGAAAGCCTGGAGGTATTGCGGCTGCTCACCAATCTCGAAACCGAAAAACGCAAATTGCTGCAAGTGGTGCTGTTCGGCCAGCCGGAGCTGGATGAACGCTTGCGGCATAATTCGATACGCCAGCTGCGCCAGCGCATCAGCTTTCAATATCATCTGCGCGGATTGAGCAAAAATGAGATGGAACGCTATTTGCGCCACCGTCTGGCTGTAGCGGGATTTTCCGGTGAAACACTGTTCAGCAAGGGAGCGGTGGGCAAATTGCACCGCATTGCCCGCGGCACGCCAAGACTGGCCAACATCGTGGCGCATAAGGCATTGATGCTGGCGTTCAGCGACGGACGGCAGCAGGTATTGGCCAGGCATATCCGGGATGCGGCAGCAGACACCCCGGAAGTGCGCCGCGACTGGCTGCCCTGGGCGTTGGCATTGACCGGAGCGGCGGTTCTCGCCTCTCTGGGAATCGCGCGGATGGTGCTGTAGTGAGTGTCATCAATCAAGTGCTTAACCAGTTGGAGCAGCGCGGCGCGCATACCGCGCCGGAACAGACCATGGTGCGCGCGGTGCCGAATACCAGACGCAGTTTCACCATGCCATTGCTGGCATTCTTTCTGGCGCTGATAGCCGGGTTCGCCGCATGGCAATGGGTGCAGCAGCGCAAACCGGAGGTCGCAGCGGTTAGTGTTGCGCTAAAGACTGATAGCGCTCTGCGCTCTGACGAGCCTGAGAAATTAACACCGCCGCAACAACCTGCCGCAGCGCAGGTCGCACTGGGCGCTCCGCCCCCAGATACCTCAGGAGTCTCCGGGAAGAAACCTGGAGTATCGGCTGTGAATCCGCCGGCCATGCTGTCACAGCCGGCCTCGCGGCTGAGCTTTGAGTTGAGCCCGGTGCCGCGAACAGAGGACAGAGGACAGAGGACAGAGGACAGAATAAGGCACCAAAAAGAAGCCGCCGCGCCAAAGGAAAAAGCAGCCGCAAATGCATCAAGCAGCGAATCGCCGATCAAGCAGGTCAGTCCAGAGCAACGAGGGGATGCGGAATTCCGCAAGGCGGTCGCGCTGATGCAGCAGGGGCGCATCACCGATGCACAAACGGGATATGAGGCGGCTCTGCGCCTGGATGCAGGCCATGATGCGGCGCGCCAGGCTCTGGTCGCCTTGCTGCTGGAAAACAAACGCGGCGCGGAGGCCGAGCGCGTGCTGCAGGAAAGACTGAAGAGCAAGCCCGACCATACCGTATTCACTATATTGCTGGCGCGCTTGCAGGTGGATCGCGGCGCGCTCGCGGATGCAACCGCAACTCTGGAGAAATCATTGCAGCACGCCAGCTCGCAAGCAGATTACCTGGCATTCCTGGCGGCATTGCTGCAACGCCAGAATCGCCACGAGGAAGCGATTGCGCAATATAAAATCGTGACGCGACTCGCCCCGGGAAACGGGGTCTGGCTGATGGGCTACGGCATTTCCCTTCAGGCCGCCCTGCGCAATGCCGACGCAAAAGAAGCGTTCAGGAAAGCGCTCGAAACACAAACCCTCAGTCCGGATTTGCAGGCGTTCGTGCAGCAGAAAATCAAGGAGATGTAGGGAGTGGTGAGTGGGAAGTGGGAAGTGGGAAGTGGGAAGTGGGAAGTGGGAAGTGGGAAGTGGGGAGCGGCTTTAGCCGCGATTCCCGTCCTTTGCTATTTGTATCCTGAATGCAGCAATGCCCTTGCCGCCATAACCGCATTTTTACTGGCATGAGCCGGCTGTCAGCCCACCCACTTCCTTGCATTCTGGAACATGCGCAGCCAAGCGCCGTTCTCCTGCCACTCGCGCGGGTACCATGAATTCTGCACGGCGCGGAACACGCGCTCCGGGTGCGGCATCATGATTGAAAAGCGCCCGTCCGGCGTGGTCAGCCCGGTGATACCCTGCGGCGATCCGTTTGGGTTGAGCGGATAGGTTTCCGTCGCGTTGCCGCGGTGATCCACATAGCGCAGGGTAACCATATCTTGCGCCGCATTGATGCGTTTGCTGTCGCCAAAATCGGCATAGCCCTCGCCGTGCGACACGACAATAGGCATGCGGCTTCCCGCCATATCGTTGAAAAATATTGACGGCGAGTCCTGCACTTCGACCATCACGAAGCGCGCCTCGAATTGTTCCGACAGGTTGCGCGAGAAATGCGCCCAGGTATCCGCGCCGGGAATGATGTCGTGCAGGTTGCTCATCATCTGGCAGCCGTTACACACACCCAGAGCGAAAGTGTCCTTGCGCTGGAAAAATGCGGCGAACTCATCGCGCGCGCGCTTGTTGAACAGAATGGATTTCGCCCAACCCTCGCCCGCTCCGAGCACATCGCCGTAGGAAAACCCGCCGCACGCCGCCATCCCCTTGAAATCGGCCAGCTTCACGCGTCCGCTGATGATGTCGCTCATATGCACATCCACCGCCGCGAAACCGGCGCGGTCGAACGCCGCCGCCATTTCCACCTGCCCGTTCACGCCTTGCTCGCGCAGGATGGCGATTTTTGGGCGGGAGAGATTGATATTAACTCTAACACCCCCTCCCTCAGTCCCTCCCCCGGTGGGAGAGGGAAGTGTAGCCCTTCTCCCTCCGGGGGAAGGGTTGGGAAGGGGGCACTCATTCGGATCATAGGTCAGCTTCACGTGCAAACCCGGATCGGCGGCATCCAGCAGGCTGTCGAACTCCTGCCGTGCGCAGGCAGGATTGTCGCGTAGCTGTTGCATCCGGAAACTGGTCTCCGACCAGATGCGTTGCAGGTTCACGCCGCTTTCCGAAAACAAATTCTCGCCGTGCCGGAATATTTCGATCATGCCGGTCTGGTTCAGCGTGGCGATCCTGTGCACGCTCTTCAGCCCGGCGTCATGGGCTATCTCCATCACGTTCTGCACATCGCGGTTGCGCACTTGTATCACCGCGCCCAGTTCTTCGTTGAACAAGGCGCGCAACGTGTCGCCGTGCGATTCATCAAGGCTGATGGTGAGGCCGATGCGGGATGCAAACGACATTTCGCACAGCGTAGCGAACAGGCCGCCATCGGAACGATCGTGATAGCTGAACAGTTTGTTCTCGGCGTTCAGCCGCTGCACCAGATCAAAGAAGGATTTCAGCAACTGCGCATCGTCCAGGTCCGGCGCGACATCGCCGACCTGCTTGTACACCTGTGCCAGCGCCGATCCGCCCATGCGGTTCCTGCCCTGCCCCAGATCGATCAGCAACAACGTGGTGTCAAGGTAAACGCCGAGTTGAGGCGTGAGCGTTTCCCGCGCATCCGCACACGGCGCAAAGGCGGTGACGATCAGCGACAGCGGCGCGATGACTTCTTTGCGTACAGCTCCGTCTCCACTCGTGCTCCCCCTCCCTAACCCTCCCCCGGTGGGATAACCAGCGACTTGGACATCGTCTTTTGATGTCCTAGTCGAATGGCTAGTAGTTTTATCAGAGGGGACAATCGTCTCTTCGAGCCATGTTGTTTTCATGGACATAGAGTCCTTGCCGACGGGGATACTGATGCCGAGTTGCGGGCACAGTTCCATGCCCACCGCCCGAACCGTATCGAACAGCGCGGCATCCTCGCCGCGATGTCCGGCAGCCGCCATCCAGTTTGCCGAGAGTTTGATGTCGCCGATTTTGCCGATGCGCGCCGCCGCGATGTTGGTGATCGCCTCGCCGACCGCCATGCGTCCCGAAGCCGGGGCGTTCACCAGCGCCAGCGGGGTGCGCTCGCCAAGCGCGAACGCCTCGGCGCGATTTGTGTTGAAGCCCATCAGCGTAACGGCGACATCCGCCACCGGCACTTGCCACGGGCCTACCATCTGATCGCGCGCGGTCATGCCGCCGACGGTGCGGTCGCCGATGCTGATCAGGAAGGTCTTGTTCGCCACGGACGGCAAGCGCAATACCCGTTCGACCGCCTCGCGCAAGCCGATCTTGCCAATGTCGCAAGTGGTCAGCCGCAGCGTTTCGCGCACCACGTTGCGCGTCATCTTCGGCGGCTTGCCCAGCAACACCGGCAGCGGCATATCTACCGGATCGTTCTTGAACCCGGTGTCATGCACGGTAATCCTGTCGTCTGCCGTCGCCTTTCCCACCACGGAGAACGGGCATCGTTCACGTTCGCACAGCGCGCGGAATTCTGCCAGCCGTTCCGGCGCAATCGCCAGCACATAGCGCTCCTGGGATTCGTTGCACCAGATCTGTTTCGGCGACATGTCGGTCTCATCCAGCGGAATTTTGCGCAGTTCGAAATGCGCGCCCCGTCCGCCGCCATGCACCAGTTCCGGCAGCGCGTTGGACATGCCGCCTGCGCCGACATCATGGATGGACAGGATCGGATTGTTGTCGCCCATCTGCCAGCAACGGTCGATCACTTCCTGCGCGCGGCGCTGCATCTCCGGATTGCCGCGCTGCACCGAATCGAAATCAAGGTTCTCGGCATTCTTTCCGGTATCCATGCTGGACGCCGCTCCGCCGCCCAAGCCGATCAGCATGCCGGGGCCGCCGAGATGAATCACCAGCGCACCGGCCGGCAATTCATGCTTGTGGGTATGCTCCGCCCTGATATTGCCCAACCCGCCGGCCAGCATGATCGGCTTGTGATAGCCGCGCATCTCGCCGCTGACGCACTCTTCGAAAGTGCGGAAATAACCGGCCAGATTCGGGCGTCCGAATTCGTTGTTGAATGCCGCTGCGCCGATCGGGCCTTCCAGCATGATCTGCAGGGCGGAAGCGATGCGGGAGGGTTTGCCATAACGCGCTCCCCCTCCCTGCCCTCCCCCGGTGGGAGAGGGTTCTGCTCCCTCTCCCACCGGGGGAGGGTTGGGGAGGGGGTCGTATTTTTCCCACGGCTGCACAAACCCCGGTATGTTCAAATTGGACACCGAAAAACCGGTCAGCCCCGCCTTGGGTTTGGAGCCGCTGCCGGTCGCGCCTTCATCGCGTATCTCGCCGCCGGCACCTGTCGCCGCTCCGGCGAACGGCGCGATCGCGGTGGGATGGTTGTGCGTCTCCACTTTCATCAGCGTGTGCGTCAGTTCCTCGCTGAATGCATAGCCGCCGTCCGCACGCGGATAAAAACGCTCGATGCGCGCCCCCTCGATCACCGATGAATTGTCGGAATAAGCGACCACCGTGCCCTGCGGGCTGACCTTGTGGGTGTTGCGTATCATGCCGAACAACGAAATGTCCTGAGCCACGCCATCGATCACCCAATCGGCATTGAATATCTTGTGGCGGCAGTGCTCCGAATTGGCCTGCGCGAACATCATCAGCTCGACATCGGTGGGGTTGCGCTCCAGCTTTTGAAAGTTTTCGATCAGGTAGTCGATTTCGTCATTCGATAAAGCCAGCCCCATCTCGCGATTGGCTTTGGCCAGCGCCTTGCGCCCGCCTTGCAGGATATCAATGCTGATCAATGGTTGCGGCGTGCCGTGATGGAATATTTTTTCCGCAGCGCCATCCACATTGTCCAGAACAGATTCGGTCATGCGGTCATGCAGCAATGGCAGCACTGCCGCAAGCCCGGCTTTACTCAATGGCTTCCCGTCAGCCGTGCTCAGGTAATAGACTACACCGCGCTCGATGCGCTGCACGCCTGAGAGTCCGCAATGATGGGCGATATCGGTAGACTTGGTCGACCACGGCGAAATCGTGCCGAGACGCGGCACGACCAGCAAACGCCGATGTTTGCCCGCCTCCGCAGGTTCTCCCGCCGCCCTGTCGATGCCCAGCACCTTGTCCAGCAACCTGGCTTGAGCCTTGCCCGGTTCCTTGCGTAACGCGATAAAGTAGCAGTGGCGCGTGTCCGCAAGGACAATTCCGGGTGCGGTCAGCTTCAGCGCAGCGCGCAGTTTTTCCAGACGAAACGCAGACAGTGCAGAAATGCCGGCAGAGACTCGAAACATGGGCGTGTCCGTGATATATATTCTGGAGCGGGATTATACTATGCGAGTCTCAATCGGCATGTTTGGCCATCAAGAAATAACGTAGAATTTCCACCGGGAAATCAGGAGGTATGAAATGAATACTCAAATCGAGTCATTGGTTGAACAAGCCAGAGGACTCTCGCCTGAGGAACAGGCAATATTGGCTGAGACCTTGTACGAGATGGTCAACCCGACCGATCCTGAATGGGAAACTGCCTGGGCCAAAGAGTGTGAAGACCGTTTGAAGGCTTACCAGAGAGGAGAGATCGAAGCCATCGACTCCGATGAGGCTATGGCGCTCCTGCGTAAAAAACACGGTTTGAAATGAATATCCGCGAGCTGGCTACGGCGTTGTCCGAGCTGGACGAAGCGCTTGGCTACTACGGAAACGTCAGTCCGTTCTTTGCCCAGGCATTAATGGATGAAATAAAGGCTGCAAAACGGCTCATCGCTGAATACCCCCGCGCCTGGAAACTTATGCCAGGCAGAATGCGGGGCTTCCCTTTGCATCGCTACCCATACACTATCGTGTATCGGGCAGACGACGATGAAATCCTGATCGTGGCCTATGCGCATTTCAAACGCCGCCCCGGTTACTGGCGTAACCGTTTATTTGAACTCACATGAACAACCGTATTCCAGCCATCACGCATAAACAAGTCTCGGGGCTTTTGCCGCAACGCCCGCGCGACAGCCACAAGGGGCTGTTCGGCACGGTCGCGGTAATCGGGGGTGCGGACGGCATGATCGGTGCGCCGCTGCTGGCGGCACGCGCCGCGCTCAAGCTGGGCGCGGGTTGCGTACATGTCGGCCTGCTGGCGGAAAACGCGCCGGGCGTTGACCTGCTGCAGCCCGAGCTGATGCTGCACAACGCCTCCGACCTGATTCGCCTTGCCCCTCTCCCCAACCCTCTCCCGCGAGCGGGGAGAGCGAAGCGAGGGGGGCGGAGCCGGGCAAACGTGAAAAACAATTTTGATGTTCTTGCCATCGGTTGCGGCATGGGCCACGACCTCGCGGCACAGAAGATCCTGTATCACACACTCAAGCTGGATGCCGCACTGGTACTGGATGCCGATGCGCTGACGCTGCTCGCCCGCGACGCCGATCTGCAAGCCGACCTGCGTGCCAGAAAAGCGCCCACCATCATTACCCCGCATCCCGGCGAAGCCGCGCGCCTGCTCGGCCGCAGCACGAGCGAGATCCAGGCCGCACGCCCCGGCGCCGCACAGGAACTGGCCAGACGCCTGCATTGCAGCGTGGTGCTGAAAGGCGCGGACAGTCTGTGCGTCACCCGCACCGGAAAAATATTCATCAACAAGACCGGCAACCCCGGCATGAGCAGCCCGGGCATGGGCGATGTGCTGACCGGCATGATCGCCGCCTTCATCGCGCAGGGAATGCCAACAGACGACGCGCTGCTGCTGGCGGTGCACCTGCACGGCGCGGCGGGCGATGCGCTGGCGCAAAAACAGGCAACCATCGGCATGACCGCGACGGAAGTGACCGAGTGGGCAAGATGGCTGCTGAACCAATGGGCTTGTTGATTCAAGCGGGCGAATGAATTCGCCCCTACGCGGGTGAACGAACCGATGCAGGTGCGGATTCATTCGCACAACCCTGCCAATCGCAGCATTCATGCCAGATAATCCATTAGGCCGCGAACCCACTGTAGGAGCGAGCTTGCTCGCGAAAAACTTCGCCAGCAAGCTGGCTCCTACGATAAGGAAAACCTCTAATGGACAATCCGGGTTCTTATATTTTGCCGGGAAGCAGAGATTTGCTGCATACTGAAACAGTGTTTCCCGGAACATGATAGCGGCAGAAACATCAGGTGGAGGCCATGGCCGAATCACTGGAACTCATTTCGCAACCCCGCCGCTTATCGGTAAGCATCAAGCTGGGCGGGGTATTCCTGTTGCTGGCGCTCATCGCCACCGGCAACCTGTATCTCTCCAATACCCTGCATGACAGCGTCCTGAATATCGCCAGCATCATCAACCAGAGCGGGCGGCTGCGCTATCTCTCGCAGGAGATCGCGTTGCATTCCTCCGGTTTCGTGCCTGAGCAAAGCGAGGATGCCAGACAGTTGGTGCGCGACAAGGAGAGAGGGTTCGAAGCAAATTACGCCAGATTGTCGCGCGAGATTGCGCAGCTTCACCCGCTGATGCGCAGCGCCGGGGATGATCTGGAAGGGCACCTGGAGTATCTCGACAAAGTCTGGCAACGCCAGCATGCCGCGCTGGAAGGGGTGCTGGCCGGGCAGGATATGGCGGCACGTCATGCAGCTCAGAACGAGGTGGCCAGCGGCGCGGCGGCAATGCTGGGCGAGGCCGATCGTCTGGTGAGCGCGCTCGAAAAAGCTTCCCACACCACCAACCAGCGGGTGGATTTCATCATTTATCTGGTGCAGGCAGTGGAAATCCTGCTCATGCTCGGGGTTTTTTTCTACGTGCGCTCGCGGGTCACCCTGCCGATCCTCAAGCTGACCGATTTCACCCGGCGTTTCGCCGCCGGCGAGCGTGGCGTGCGCATGGATTTCCGTTCGAACGACGAAATCGGCGAACTGGCGCTGGCCTTCAACAGCACTGCCACACAGACCGCCGGGCTGATCGGCGAACTTGACCGACGCGCGCAGGAAAATGCCATGCTGGCCGGCATCCTTGCAACCACCACCGACATCGTCGGCACTGCCGCACCCGATGGCCGCGTGCTTTACCTGAACCGCGCCGGGCGCACCATGCTGGGTCTGGCCGAAGATGAAGACCTTGGCCACTACACCATCGCCGATTTTCACCCGCCAGAAGAAGCCGAGCGCATCCTGCGCACTGCGCTGCCGGCCGCGGCGCGGTCCGGATTGTGGAGCGGCGAAAGCGTGCTTCGCTCTTACGCGGGCATGGACATTCCGGTGTCGCAGGTGATCATCGCCCACAAGAGGAAGGATGGTGCGGTGGATTACTATTCCACCATCATGCGCGACACCGTGCATAGCAAGATGCTGGAGCGGCGCATGCAGGATTCGATCAGTTTTCACCTCAAGCTGATGCAGGAATTCCCCAACCCGATCTGGCGCGTGGGGCGCGAAGGCCAGTGCGACTATGTCAACCGCGCCTGGCTGGAATTCACCGGCCACACGCTGGAGCAGGAGCTGGGTGACGGCTGGACCGAAGGTATCCACCCGGAAGATCGTGAGCACTGCCTCGGCACCATCCTCTCCGCGTTCAACCGGCGCGAACCGTTTACGATGGAATACCGCATGCACCATCGCGACGGCAGCTACCACTGGCTGCTGGACCACGGCGCGCCTTATACCGATCTGGACGGCGAGTTCGCCGGCTATCTCGGCACCTGTTACGACATCACCGAGCGCAAGCAGTACGAGTCCCAGCTCGAATACCAGGCGCAGCATGACGCGCTCACCGGTCTGCCGAACCGCAACCTGCTCGCCGACCGTATCAAGCAGGTAATCAGCCGTGTGGGACGCCATGGAAGCCTGGTGGGAGTAGTATTCCTCGACCTCGATAATTTCAAGGTGATCAACGACAGCCTCGGCCACGAAACTGGCGACCATATCCTCAAGGAAGTTGGCGGGCGTCTTGCTGCCGCAGTGCGCGATGGCGACACAGTAGCGCGATACGGCGGAGACGAATTCGTCGTCGTGCTGGCCGATATGGCGCATGAGGTGGATGCAGCGAATGCCATCCGCAAGCTGATGGCGGCGATGACGGCGCCATTCAGCGTTGGCGGGCGCGATATCGTGGTCAATGCCAGCCTCGGCGTAGCGGTTTGTCCGCGCGACGGCGAAGACCAGGCAACGCTGCTGCGCAATGCCGATACCGCGCTGTACCGCGCCAAGGAAGCGGGACGCAACACCTACCAGTTCTACGCGGCGGAAATGAACCAGCGCCTGCTGGCGCGCCTCGACCTGGAAAGGGACATGCGCCGCGCGCTGGAGCGCGGCGAATTCCTGCTCCACTACCAGCCCCAAGTCAACCTCGCCAGCGGCGCGATCATCGGCGCCGAGGCGCTGGTGCGCTGGCGCCAGCCGGAACGCGGCCTCGTCTCACCCGGCGAGTTCATCCCGCTTGCGGAGGAAACCGGCCTGATTGTGCCGCTGGGCGAATGGGTGTTGCGTGAAGCCTGCCGCCAGGCACGGGCGTGGCGCGATGCCGGGCTGCCGGAGATCACCATGTCGGTCAACCTTTCCGCGCGCCAGTTCCGCTCGCCCGGCCTGGTGCAGACCATTCTCGATATTCTTTCCGAGACCGGGCTGGAGGCGCGCTTCCTCGAAATGGAAATTACCGAAAGCATGGTGATGCACGATCCGGAAGGCGCCATCGCGGTGCTGGACGAACTGCAAAAGCACGGCATCACGTTTGCGATGGACGATTTCGGCACCGGGTATTCCTCGCTCAATTACCTCAAGCGTTTCCCCATCCACAAACTCAAGATAGACCAGTCTTTCGTGCGCAACATCATCACCGACCCGGAAGATGCCGCCATTACCAACGCGGTGATCGAACTGGGTCACGGCCTGGAACTGACGGTCATTGCCGAGGGGGTGGAAACCGAAGCGCAGCGGGCCTTCCTGATCGAGCGCGGCTGCGACGAGATACAGGGCTACCTTTTTAGCCGCCCCGTGCCGGCGGCGGAGATGGGTGCATTGCTGTCGGCCGGCCGGAAATCATTGCCGGAAGGACGTAAGGAACCGGACATAGGTGGCACCGGAAGCGTTACAATTTCGAACAATCCGGAGACAAACCCATGACCACACCATCCATTCCGAATCCGAATAGCCACGCCCTGCTGGCGCTGGTGGTGGAAGACGATGACATGGCGGCCGAACTGATCCGCGCCCAACTCGTTGCCGAGGGCATCGACGTACTGCGCGCCCGATCGGCAGAGGAAGGGCTGCAGCTCGCCGCCGAACATTGCCCCGACCTCTTCACTATAGATATCCTGCTGCCCGGCATGGACGGATGGGAACTGCTCTCGCGCCTGAAGCAGGACGAGCGGCTGGCCGATGTTCCGGTGGT
Source organism: Gallionella sp. (assembly GCA_024653675.1). GTDB lineage: Bacteria > Pseudomonadota > Gammaproteobacteria > Burkholderiales > Gallionellaceae > Gallionella. The sequence continues at coordinate 20,499 of JANLIB010000155.1, forward strand.
CATCATTTCGATCGTCGCCGACAGCAACAAGGGGCTGTCGCTGGGCGCCACCAATGTGTTGCAAAAGCCCTACAGCCGCCGCGAGCTGGAACAGGCGCTCGCGGTGCTGGACTTCACCCGCGCCGACGGCGCCCCCCCGACAGTGCTGGTGGTGGACGACGACCCGCTCTCGGTGGAGTTGTTCGCCGCCCACCTCGTTCATGCGAACTATCGCGTGCTGCGCGCCGGCGGCGGCGCGGCAGGGCTGGCACTGGCACGCGCCGAGCATCCCGACCTGATCGTGCTCGACCTGATGATGCCGGATATGTCGGGCTTCGAGGTGGTCGAGCGCCTCAAGGAAGCCCCGGCGACTGCCACCATCCCGATCCTGATCGTCACTGCCAAGACCCTTGCGGCAAAAGACCGCGAGACGCTCAACGGCAATGTGCTGCGCATCATGGAAAAGGCCGAATTCAACCACGGGCGCTTTATCGGCGAAGTGCGGCGCGCGCTGCGGGGGAGGTTGAGAAAAACGTAACCGGCTTTGCAGGTGCGGATGTTTCCGCACGGATGGGTGAATTCATGAGTGAATAAATTCGCCCCCACGAAGGGAGAAAGCCATGAAACAGTCCCCGGAACAAACCAGCCAGGCCGCTATCCTGGCCGAAGGCAGGCCGCCGATGCCGCGTTCAGCCGGCCCAATTCTCCAGGCGCAGCCCCGTGACGCGCTCGAACTCGCGGATGTTGTTGGTGACCAGCGTCGCATCGAGCGCCAGGGCATGGCAGGCGATCCACAGATCGTTGGCGCCGATGGGCGTACCGGCTTTCTTGAGCCGGGTGAACTGCGCCGCGTAGTGCCCGCAGAGGGCGTGGCTGGTATCGAAGACGACCGGCACCTGCCGCGTCAGCGACTCGAGCCGGCGCAACACCTCGGCCTTGCGACTGCTTCTTTCCGCCCCCTTGAGCAACTCCGCGTAGGTAACGAAGGACATGCACAACCGGTCATCCGGCGGCAGCGCGTTGACCCGCGCCGCCACGCTGTCCGGCCGGTTCTTGATGAGATAGATGAGTGTGTCGGTGTCGATCAGGTAAATCAAAGCGCCTCCCGCTCCTGCATCGGCAGCGGCTCGTCGCGGCCCGCTTCCAACGCCGCCACGAAATCGTCGTCGAAACCCGACAAAGCCTCCAGCAGCGCCGCGCCGCGATCGGCGGGCAGCGGATGGATGATGAGGTCGCCCGCTTCGGTGCGAGTGATTTCCACCTGTGGCGAATCCAGGCGGAATTCGCGTGGAATCCGCACAGCCTGGCTGTTGCCGTTCATGAAAATGCGGCTGGTGAGTATGGTCATGACTGAGCTCCTGTGTGTACTGTTGCGTGTGTATTGTAGGGGCGACCTAGCAGAAGCGCAAGTACTGCGCGCGACGGTGTCGCGGACGGTTATCTGGTTACCATGAGAACGTAGTAGATTTTGGGCGAATGAATTCGTCCCCACGAAGGGAGAAAGCCATGAGTCAGACTACGGAACAGGCCAGACAAGCCACCATCCTGATCGTCGACGACGATGTGCGCAACAGCCGCCTGCTCGAAGCACAGTTGCATGCCGAGGGGCACCGCACCCTCTACGCCACCAGCGGCGAGGCCGCGCTGGAACTGATGAAAACCGAGCTGCCCGACCTGATCCTGCTCGACGTGATGATGCCGGGCATGAGCGGCTTCGAACTGGCCGTCCGGCTCAAGCTGGACGCTGTCCTACCAGCGCGAAGGCGTCGGCGTGGAGGCGCTGCGCCTGCGCCGTGGCGAGATCCTGCAAGTGCGGGCGGACGACCTGCCCGAAGCGATACGCGCGCTTCGAGCGCCTGGGCATCCGCAGCCATATCCTGGCGCCGATCATGACCGGCAATGGCTGGTGGGGATTCATGGCGTTCGACGACTGTGCCGATGAGCAATCATGGCCGGAGATCGAGCAGGAGGCGCTGCGCGCGGCGTCCGGCCTGTTCGGCTCTGCCATCGCAGCGCGCGCCGGGCGCGAGGCGCTGCGCGTCAGCCTGGAGACGGTCGGCAGCATACTGGAGAAGCTGAAGGGCCAGAGCGCCGAGATCGAGCGGCAGAACGTGGAACTGACGCGGGCGAACCGCATGAAATCGGAATTTCTCGCGGCCATCACCCATGAGCTGAAAACGCCGCTGAACGCCATCCTCGGCTTTGCCGACCTGCTCGACGCCGGCCTCGCCGGCGAGCTTGCGCGGCAGCAGCGGGAATATGTCGGCGACATTCTCGGCGCCGCGCGGCAGCTCCACGAACTGGTGAACCGCCTGCTCGACCTGGCGCAGATCGACGCCGGCAAGAAACCCTTCATACCGGAGGAAACCGATCTCGGCGCGCTGCTTCATGATGCGGCTGCGGCGCAGGCGGCAGCGGCACAGGCACGCGGCATCGCCGTGACGGTGGCGGCGGATGAGGTGATGGCCAGCGTCGACGCGCGCCTGCTGCGCCAACTGCTTGATGAGCTGATCGGCAACGCCATCAAGTTCAACCGCGACGGCGGCACGGTGACGCTGCGGGCGGGAGTTTCACCCTCTCCCCAGCCCCGCTCCGCGCCCCACGGTCGGCTTGATACAGCCGACCGGCTGCGCGGGCCGGAAGCAGTGCTTCCGGAAGTCCCCGCTCGCCCCGTCAAGGGAGAGGGAGCAAAACCTCCCCTCCCCCCTCGCGGGGGAGGGGCCGGGGGAGAGGGGGCAGAGGGAGGGGAGCAGGTCATCATCGAAGTCGCCGACAGCGGCATCGGCATCGCCGCAGCGGATCAGGCGCATCTGTTCGAACCCTTCATCCAGATCGACGCCACGCTCGGGCGCAAGTACGGCGGCACCGGCCTCGGCCTGGTCCTGGCGCGGCGCATCGCGGAAATGCATGGCGGCAGCATCGCCGTCGACAGCGCGCCCGGGCAGGGCAGCCGCTTCACGGTGCAATTGCCGCGAAGGTTGGCTAATATTTCGGAGTAGAATTAGACCGTTCGCATGAATAGAATTGGAGGATTAAAGTGAATTTCACCATAGAACAGGAAAAGGAATCCGACGGGCGTTGGTTGGCGGAAGTCCTGGAGTTGCCAGGTGTCCTCGCTTACGGCGCAACCTCCCTGGAAGCAGTGTCCAAGGTTGAGGTTCTCGCTCTTCGCGTCATTGCTGAACGGCTTGAGCACAGCGAAAGCCGCCCCTTCTCCATAAACATTTCCATCCCGATTGCGGCATGAGCCAATGGCCATCGGTCAAAGCCAAGCGGCTTCTCGCTGCGCTGCTGCGGCTTGGCTGGCAGATCAAGCGACAATCCGGTTCGCACAAAACACTTACCCGCAATGGCTGGCCTGATTTTGTTTTCGCTTTCCATGATGGCGACGAAATCGGCCCCAAAATGCTGGCGCGCATTGCAAAGCATACTGGCCTATCTCCAGATAACCTGTAACCCCTCCCGCAAGTGGGAGGGGGCTGCTGAACTTTATGGCTGATCAGGTCCGCACAAGATGGGCAAATGAATTCGCCCCTACATTGGGCGTGCGTAGATGCGAATTTATCCTAAAAAAATCAGTTGACCACAGAGATCACAGAGCTCACAGAGAAAAACCAATGGGTTATCGAATGCTGGCGTCTCACCCAAGTGGTGTAAAGGAAAAACCCTTGAATACCGCGCACTCTCTGTGTTCTCTGTGAACTCTGTGGCTTGAATTGCGGTTTTTAGGTTTATTCGCGCAATAAAAAATTCAGGCGCGGATTCACCTCGCAGAGGTTCTTGCACCCTGTGGGTGTCCGCATAAAACAAAGGAACATAGATGATGGGACGCATCCATATCAGCCTGCGCACCCGCCTGCTGCTGCTGCTGGCGGCGGCGCTGTTGCCAGCTCTGGGACTTATCGTCTGGCAGGCGCTGGGCGTGCGCGCCGAGGCAGTAGCAGAGGTGCGGCGCGACGCGCAGCGGCTGGCCGGGTTCACGGCAGGACGGCTGGAGCGGTCCGCCGAAGCTGCCCGCGAACTGGTCGTTACCATCGCCGCCGTACCGGCGGTGCGCGAAGCGACGCCGGGCGCCTGCGGCCGGCTGCTGGCCGACATCATGGCGCGGCATTCCCGCTATGCCAACTTCGGCGTCACCGATGCGGCCGGCAATCTCATCTGCAGCGCCACGCCGCTGAAGCAGGCCATCAGCTTTTCCGACCGCCCCTGGTTCCAGGAAGCACGCGACAATCGCCGCTTCACGATCAGCGACTTTCTGGTCGGGCGCGCCACCGGCAAGTCTTCCATCGTGTTTGCCTTACCCTTGCTCGACGAGCACGGACGTTTTCGCGGCACGATCTTCGCTTCTCTCGACCTCACCACGTTTTCCGCTTCGATGGCCGGCGGCGATTGGCCGGACGGCACGACAATCACCATTCTCGACCGCGAAGATACCATTATCGCCCGCTCTCCAGATCACGAGAAATGGGTGGGCAAGCCCTTTCCAGCCGAGGTGTCCACCGCCGTGCGTGCGGCTGGAGAAAATGGCACTGTGGAAGGGTCTGGCGTGGACGGTGTCCTGCGTACTTACGTCCATCAGGACATCGTCTTCGACGGCGAGACGCAGGGCATCCTGCTGGCCGGGATACCTAACGACAGCTACCTGGCTCACATCAATGCGGACCTGCAACGCAACCTGCTGTGGCTGGCGCTGATCGCGGCGGTTTGCCTCGCGATTGCCGGAACGGGTGGCAGTTTCTTGTTGCGGCGCCTGCGCCGGCTCACCGAGACCGCGCGACGTTTCGGCGCGGGCGACCTTGCCGCGCGCAGCGGCCTGCCCGGCAATCACGACGAGGTTGGGAATCTTGCCGCCGCCTTCGACGGCATGGCGGGCGCGCTGGAGGAGCGCGAACAACGGCTGGAGCAGTCGGTGCGGGAAATCCGGCGTCTCAACCGGGCGCTGCGCACGCTTTCCGCCGGCAACCGTGTTCTGACCCGGGCCAATGACGAGGCGGCGCTGCTGGAGCAGATGTGCCGCGCCGTGGTGGAAGCGGGCGGCTACAAGATCGCCTGGGTGGGCTACGCGGAACATGACGTGAACCAGACCATGCGCCCGATGACCAGCGCCGGCCTGACGCTGGAAGATTTTCCCAAGGGGCTGACCTGGGCGGACTGCGAACGTGGCCGCAGTCCTACGCCCACCGCGGTCCGTACTGGCGAGGCGGTGGTCGCCAACGATCTGCTCGCCAATTCCGATTTCGCCTTCTGGCACGAGCGCTTCCGCGCGTTGGGTATTGGCGCCGGCGTGGCGCTGCCGCTCCGGGTCGACGGTGAAACCATCGGCGCGCTGTCAATCTATGCAGCCGAAACCGATGCCTTCGACGCCGAAGAAGTGGAACTGCTGGCGGAGACCGCGGACGATCTCGCCTACGGCATCGCCGCGCTGCGGTTGCGCGCGCACAAGGCAGCGGTCGAGGCGGAGGTGCGGGAGAGCGAACAACGATTGCGCTTTGCGCTGGAGACCTGCAATATCGGGGCGTGGGACCTTGACCTGACCGACCATACTGCCTTCCGCTCGCTGGAACACGACCGCATCTTCGGTTACCCGGAATTGCTGCCGCAGTGGACGCTCGAAGATTTCTTCGGCCATGCCTTGCCCGAATATCACGAACCCATCCGCAAGATGGTCGAAGAGGCGACCGCGAGACAGACGGGGTGGACCTACGAGTGCCGCATCCGCCGCACCGATGGAGAAATCCGCTGGATATGGTTTACCGGCCGTCATTTCACCGACAGTACCGGCCACCACCGCGTGGCGGGCGTCGTGCAGGACATCACCGAACGCAAGCGCATCGAGGAGGATATCCACACGCTCAACGCCGACCTCGAACGCCGCGTCGCCGAACGCACCGCCGAGCTGGAGCGCGTAAACGCCGAGCTGGCCAAAGCCAGCCGCCTGAAAAGCGATTTCCTCGCCAGCATGAGCCACGAACTGCGCACGCCGCTCAACGCCATTATCGGTTTTTCCGAGTTGCTGAAGGATGGCTTGGCAGGCGAAATGACGGAAAAGCAGAGGGAGTATGTCGAGAACGTCTTTCACAGCGGCGAACATTTACTGTCGCTGATTAACGACATTCTTGATCTATCCAAGGTCGAGGCCGGCAAGATGGAGCTGCAGCTGGAACCGGTCGCGCTGCCATCGTTGCTGGAAGCATGCCTGACGATAGTGAAGGAGAAGGCGATGGTGCACCGCATCCGGCTGTCGCTGGAGGTCGATCCGGAGATTGGCGAGATGCAGGCCGACCCGCGCAAGCTCAAGCAGATCGTTTACAACTACCTGTCGAATGCGGTGAAGTTCACGCCCGACGGCGGCCAGGTGACGCTTTCGGCGCGCCTCGTGCCGGCGGCTGCATTGCCGCCTGCAACAAAACCCGGCGTTGCGGCAGAGCGCTATCTGGAAGTGGCCGTGACCGACAGCGGCATCGGTATCGCCGAAGGAGATATGCAACGCCTGTTCCAGACCTTCGTCCAGATCGACAGCGGCCTGGGGCGCAAATACGAAGGCACCGGACTCGGGCTGTCGCTGGTGAAAAAACTGGCAGAGCTGTTCGGCGGCGCGGTAGGCGTGGAGAGCGAACCGGGCAAGGGCGCGCGGTTCAGCGTCTGGCTGCCATGGGAGATATAGATATGGCAACCATACTGATCGTCGAAGATACTCCGGCCAACATGAAGCTGGCTACAATCATCCTGGAAAACGCCGGCCATGCAGTGTTGCAGGCGGAGAACGCACCGGACGGCATTGCGCTGGCACGCGCCAACATGCCCGGCCTGATTCTGATGGACATCCAGTTGCCGGGCATGAGCGGGCTGGAAGCCATCCGCATCCTCAAGGACGACCCGGCTACCCGCACCATCCCGGTGATCGCCCTGACCGCTTTCGCCATGAAAGATGAGGAGGAGAAGATACGTGCTTCCGGTTGCGACGGCTATCTCGCCAAGCCGTTCCACTACAAGATGCTTTTGGCGGAAGTTGACCGCCTGATCGGGAGCAAAACGGGTGCAAAAACGGGCGAATGAATTCATCCTGCATGGGCAGTGCAAGACCCAGCATTTCATCGTTCCCACGCGGAGCATGGAAACGATATAATCAACGGGCACCCCAATCGTAGGGCGGAACGCGAAGCGGTTCCGCCGCATGGTTTGCCTTTGGCGGAACGCCCCTTTGGGGCTTCCGCCCTACGCCGACTGTGCTTGCCACCAGCCTGCAAAAAAATCACTCAAAATATGACCACCCCCATCGACATCCGCGAAGAAGCCGGCGTGCGCACGCTGCATTTCGGTTCCGAATGGATACAGGGCGCGATGCGCCTCTCGCGGCCGTGGAACCTGGAACTGGAATACACGCGCGAGATGATGGCCTCGCTATTACTGCGCGACGCACCAAGGAAGGTTCTGCTGATCGGCCTCGGCGCGGCTTCGCTGACCAAATTCCTGTATCGCCACTATCCGCTCGCGCATCTCACCGTGGTCGAGATCGAACCTGCCGTGGTCGCTGCCGCGCGGCAATTCTTCAAGCTGCCGGAAGACCCCAGGCGCGTCCATCTGGTGCTAGGCGACGGAGCGGAATACATAGCCGGTAACAAGAAAAAGTTCGACTTGATCCTGGTGGACGGCTATGACGAGAATGCCCGCAGCGGCGCGCTGGAAACACTGCCGTTCTATCTGGCGTGCCGCGCGCGCCTGAGCGGCGACGGGATCATGGCAGCGAATCTGCTGACCAGCAGCCGCAGCTTTGAAACAACTGTGGAACGCATCGCCAGGGCATTCGATGATCGCATGCTGGTGCTTCCCTCATGCGAAAGCGGCAATGCCATCGCCTTCGCTGCGGCAGGCAACGCCATCGAAGCCTCTTTCGATGAGCTGAAGGAAACCGCGTTGGCGCTGAAAGAAAAAACCGGGTTGAATCTGTTGCCGACGCTGACACGCCTCGCGCAAGCCAGGACCTGTTTGAACAACCAACTGGTATTATAAGCAGCGTAACGTGCCGTTACGACGGCGTCATTTCGCACGCTGCCATTTCGAGATGCAAGAATTTCGTACGTTAATAATGCAAAGGAGAAAACATGGTCACATTGATTTTCCTCGGTATCGCCGCCGTCCTGCTGATCTACGCCATCGGCCTGTACAACCATCTGGTCAGCGTCAAACACGCCGTCGCCAAGGCGTGGGCAAACATCGATGTGCTGCTCAAGCAGCGCCATGACGAGCTGCCCAAGCTGGTCGAGGTTTGCAAGCAATACAAACAGTTCGAGCAAGCCACTTTGCAGAAGGTCATCGAGGCGCGTTCGAATGTGCAGGCTGCCCGGCAAAAACAGGACATCCCCGCGCTGGGTCAGGCGGAAGGCATGCTGCGCATGGGGCTGGGGAACATTTTCGCGGTGGCGGAAGCCTACCCGGAATTGAAAGCCAACGAGAATTTCATGCAGTTGCAGAACCGCATCACTTCGCTGGAGAATGGCATCGCCGACCGCCGCGAGTTGTATAACGAGTCGGTGAACATCAACAACGTGCAGATCGAAGTATTCCCCGCCAGCATCATCGCAAAGATGTTCAACTTCGGCGAAAAGCCGCTGCTGGAATTTTCCGCTGCCGAGAAGACGGATGTGGATATGAAGCAACTGTTCGGCTAAGGAGCTTGGCGTCGATTTCATCCATGACAATGATATTCGCCATTCCACTTCCCTCTCCTCAATCCTCTCCCGCAAGCGGGAGAGGAAGCGAACGTCTCGCTGTGCGAGCACCTTTTTAGACTACCATGCTGGTTAGTTTGCGCCGCGAATACGCGCAACTGGTCACATCAGGTGCGCAGTTGCTGCTGCTGCTAATTGGCTTCAAGCTGGAGTCGCGCAACGGCTGGCTGGTTTGTCTGTCAGCGATGGCCATCATCAGTGTCCCGGCCTGGCTGTCGGCCTTAAAGCGGCTTCGCGCGGTGCGCGACACTCCGACCTCCAAAGTCGCCTCCGCCGCACAGGGTTATGTGGAGCTCACCGGACGCGGCCACCGATTTGGAGACCCTCCCCTGCTCAGCAAACTCAGCCTGCTGCCCTGCCTGTGGTATCGCTACAGAATAGAGCAACGCGACTCGGAAAAAGACTGGAAAACCGTGGACAACGGCGAGAGCGGCGATTCATTCATGCTGCGTGACGATACCGGCGAATGCGTGGTCGATCCCGAACAGGCGGAGATTCTCACCCAGCACCGCGATCAGTGGCATGACGGTGATTATCGCTATACTGAGTGGAAATTAATCGAGCAGGACAGACTCTACGTCATCGGCCAATTCCGCACACAGGGCGGCGGCAATCTGGAATTCGACACGCGCGCGGAACTCAACGCGCTGCTGGCCGAATGGAAAAAAGACATGCCCGCGCTGCACGCGCGCTTCGATCTGGACAACAACGGCACGCTGGATATGCGGGAATGGATGCTGGCGCGATCAGCCGCCAAACGCGAAGTGGCAAAGATGATGCGCGAAGCGCAGGCGCATCCGGATATCCACATCATCGGCCAGCCGCGCGACGGTAAATTGTTCCTGATCAGCAACCTTACATCGGAAAAATTATCGCGCCGTTACCTGTTCTGGAGCTGGGCGCACCTGATCATTTTTTTCGGAGCGCTTGGCGGAATGGGGTGGCTGCTGCAAACAACGAAGATATAGGGCGCCTCTATTATTGAGTATTCCTTAATTCATTACAGAGTTCACCCTGATGCACTTGGAGCCCCTCTCCCGCAAGCGGGAGAGGGGTTGGGGTGAGGGGTGTTGA
>JANLIB010000213.1 GCA_024653675.1 Gallionella sp.
GCTTGCGGGAGAGGAAGCAAACGTGAAGCGGGGTAAGCAGGCAATCCGCGAAGCGGATGCTCGCAAAAGCACTTGTTGTTTCCTGCCGCTAACCCAACCTTGTTCTGAAATGATTTGGAAAATGCCGGGAGAGTAAATGATAATTTGTTCAAGTCCACCAACAAACTCACGGCACCACTATAGTATCGCCCGCCCTGAGCAGAATATTGGTCGACATATTCCTTCCTGAAATAATATCCCTGTAGTTCACCGGAAGAATTTCATGGCCACCTGTCTTTGTACGAATCACCTTTGTGCCGCCTTCATCGGCAAACCTGTCAAATCCACCCGCGAGGCTGATCGCCTGCAGCACGGTAACCGGGCCACTGATGGTTAATGGACCGGGTCGCGCAACTTTACCCATGACGAATGCGCGATTCCCTTCGATGCCGGTAATCACAACCGTGACTACAGGTTCCGGAAGATACTTCTTCAGTTTTATCGCAATGAGATTCTCGACTTCAGGGGTACTAAGGCCAGCCACCTCAACACGTCCGGCCAGGGGAAATGTGATACTGCCATCGGGTAGAACCACTACCTCCCTCTGTAAAGTATCTTCACGCCAGACAGAAATCAGCACTCTATCCCCTTGGCGCAGTTGATAGATGTCTGGTTTGTCCGCCGCAACAGCCAGTCCCGTGTTCAAACATACAGGCAGCAGGAAAAGCGCAAAGAATAATATCCTAATCATTTTTGAAGAACCCTTATGCAGTTCAGAACAAATTATCTCAATAGCAATCCGTTTAACTTCTCGTTCTACCCAGAACTTATCGCTGCTTCAATCTCTTTGGGTCAGATTCCCCGCTGCTTGCAGCGTCAAATTTCGTAGGGTGGATTAAGCGCCAACCCTCTCCCCAACCCTCTCCCGGAGGGAGAGGGAGCGATTGCCCTTTCCCCCTCCGGGGGGAAAGTTGGATAGGGGGCTGCGCGTATCCACCGGGTTTGTGGTGGATACACGCCTTCGGCGCTTTATCCACCCTACACGGTCAATACCCCGCAGCTTACCGCAGGGATATTCATTATTCGCATGGGTCTTGCGTTACGCGGGAATCCGCCACCAATTCGGACCCGGTAACTTACTGCTCAGACACGGCCTTGAGTATACCAGCAGTCGCCCCTCCTCACCTTGAAACGGCTTGGATTTGAAAGAGATGCGAAAAAAACGGGGTCTTGTTCGGGCATCTGAAAGCTCTTGCCTAGACGCAATGCTGTTCACTTAATAATAATTTCCGTTCGCCCTGAGGCTGTCGAAGGGCTTTGAGTGAGTGGCCGGTGGTTCGACAAGCTCACCACGAACGGTTAAGTAAACAGCATTAAATCCGGACTGAAAATCCTGATGTCTTACCCTGCACTCATGGAGTCATCTGACCGACCAGCCAATACCTGTCCTCACTTCGCATTGCCTGCAACATGCCTGTCAGGAATGCCTGCTGAACCATAAAGGATTCCTGCTCGTTGCTGGATATAGCGGAAACGCGAACCAGAACGCCATCCGGCACTTCGCCGGTCAGGCCATAGCTGATTGCTGCCACTTTTTGTTCTATCCAGCCGCGCGTAAGAGAATTACCGACCCTGATCCAGTAGGTTATCGGTTCATTGCGCGCATTCTGCTTCGCGACAAGTCGCATCACCGGTATTCGGCCGATTGTCGTATCGACAAACGTCTTGGTCATCTCGCCTATGTCAAAACCGCTTGCCGCATAGCAGATCTCTGGCCTGTGCGCATGCAGGTCAGTCTTCTGGACGCCCCCATAAGCAATAGCGAGCATGATGCGCTCGCCTTTGTTGCTGATATATGAGCGCGAGAGCGTCTGGTTGTAAATCTTGTCAAGCTCGCCTCGGACGGCAGGATTGACAATGAGGCTCGCGGATGACGAATCCACCTCCCAACTGTCAAATTTTTTTGGGATCAGGGTTTCAAGATCAATTCTCTTCTGCTGGCCGGGTAAAACAACAGCAGGTGTCATAACCTTGGTTATGACGCTTGTCGACACCATGAGCATTCCCAGTATGAGGCTGACGATTAAAGGTTTTTTCATTGTTCTTGCCTCGCAGGTTACACGGCTCTTGCTGTCCGCTGTTTGACAATGAATTGCAGTAACGAGTCCACACTCAGGATTAATATCAAAGCGCTTAAGAACAGTACCATGCCGGCAAATCCATGCAGGAATCCACGCCCTGCTTCATCGCCAAAATAATAGGTAATCAGCGTGAGTGTAGTGACGCGTATAACGTTAGCGGTGAACGAGATGGGTACGATCAATATGGCTAATGTCACATTCCGGAAAACCGACGTATGGCGGACGACATTCAGGTAAAACAGTCCCAGGGATTCCAGCGTCAGCAGTGTTTGCAACCCGGCGCAGGCATCAGCGACCAGAAGTTGATATTGCCCGATCTGCAAGATGACGCCATTACGCGCAATGGGATAACCGGCCCAGAATAAAATATGCTCTGTCACATAGGAAACCGCCATTTTCATCGGCATGGTAAGCACGATTACTACGGTGCCGGGCAAAGGAATCATGAACAGCAGAAAAAACAGCGGGAACCACATGATCCTGAGCGCACTGCTGCCGCGCTTGATCAGCAGAATTGCTGCAAGCATCCAGATAAAGGAGCTCATTTCAAACAGCATGATCTGCTGCGAACGACCGATAATATAAAACACCAGCGCCACAACAAAAACCACCCAGCCCATACCAGAGGCAGGCTTACCCGCGCTTTGTTCCATCATGCGCGGCCATAGCCGATAAATAAGCCAGATTGAAAGAATCAGAATAATCGGGCCATGCGCCTGCTCTTCTGTAGCCCACAAGCCATTGAACAGGTCATAGAAAGTAGGCGCATACAGAACCAGCATACCCAGCAGGACAGGCCACCATTCCGGTATGGCTGCTTTAAGGATAAGCATTCTGGTTGTGAAATTAGCCGTGACTGAATTGTTCATTGGGCAACTATCCGTTAAGCTGACTATTACGTTCGAGGCAATTATTGAGCTTTCCATAATTTACGACAAATATACTGCTGAACGGCGACATACGAATACTCCCTTCTCCCGCGGGCGGGAGAAGGGCAGGGGATGAGG
>JANLIB010000216.1 GCA_024653675.1 Gallionella sp.
TACGGTTTTCGAACATTCAAAATGCTGGAACTTGCGCTATATCATGTACTTGGAAAATTACCCGAGCCAAAACTTACCCACTCATTTTACTGACGAACCGAATTTTTAGAGGTGCCCTTAAGTCCAATTTCTGGGTAAAGGAAAGCTGTGCAATGGGAACTTCAAATCCCCTGAAGTTGCTGCCGCACAGTCTAACAAAATTCAACAAGGATATGGCGGTCAAGGGGCGGGGTTACGGTCACGCATGCGCCAGCAAATGCACATTGTTGAGCAGCTTGCCCAGGCTGGCCTCAGCAGTCTTCAAATCATAAGCAGCTTGCAAATTAAGCCAGTATTGCGGCGATTGGTCGAAGGCTCGTCCGAACAGCAGCGCCAGTTCAGCCGTTACCGGGCGAGCTCCTTTGATGACATGCGAAATTCGCATGGGCGAGACACCGATGGCGCGGGCGAACTCGGCCTGGGAGATGTTCAACTCACCCAAGGTCTCGCTCAGATATTCTCCCGGATGGATTGCGGGCAGTCCTTTTTTTGCCATGATGGTTCTCCTTAATGGTAATCGACGATTTCAACGTCGTAAGCATCGCCGCTTCCAAACCGAAAACATACGCGCCATTGCTCGTTAATGCGTATGCTCCACTGTCCGGCGCGGTCATGAGCCAAAGCCTCCAGCCTGTTCGATGGCGGCAACCGCAAGTCTTCAATGCGCGTGGCGGCATCCAGTTGCGTTAAGCGCATCGCTGCACGTTTGAGAATCTCTGGAGGAAATCGCCGCGATTTGCCTGAGGCAAAGAATTGCTCCGTTTCCGTGCTGGCGAAGTTCCGTATCATGCCGAAATAATAAACAAATAGTTTATGCCGGTCAAGCGCTATTTGCTGCACGCAGGCTGGCAAAGCCAATAAGGGCGGCATCGCATTCCTTTATTCAAAAGGATAATGCTCCACTGTAATAGGGGACGTACCACGGTTTCCTATGAGATTTCTATTGCTGCACACGCCTAAAGGATCATAAATTTCCGGCCACAATCTGGCTGTATGCACTACCGCCAAAAGCAAGCATGAACGGGAAGCGGCCAACGGTTAATTCGCGGGTTCCGGCGATTCGACCCACTCTGCCGATCTGAGGATTTTGCGGTAGCGTTTCAGCCGCTTTGCGGATGTGCAGGATGATGCGTCTTGCTGCCTGTGGGTTTTCTTGTGCGATGTAATCGTGAATCTCCGCAAGGTCCAGTTTGGCTCGCGGGGTGTATCGCAGTTTCATGTGCGTGTATCAGTTTGCTTGGGGGTCAGTGTAGCGCGCGAAGAACGCCTCCATCTCCTCGTCTGTCACAAATTCGCCGCGTTGCGCCTGCGCCAGCCCTTCCTGAATGCGCCCGATGATGCGGTGCTGCTGCGCCAGGTACAGTGTCACTGCCTCGTTTGCCAGATCGCTTTCGCTGCGGTGGATTTCTTCCGCCAGATGATCGAGCTGCATTTTCAATTCTGGCCGGATTTCAAGGGTGGAAGCGCTCATGGGATGCTCCAAATGGTTTTCATGAAAAGTAATGTTACACCAGCAAGCAAATAAATGGACGAGTTCTGATTAAATTCGCACAGGGACGCAAGGCCATGCAATCACGCAAGTACCGCTATAATGGCGCAACATTCCCACTCCCGGACATCCCATGTACCAGAGTTACTTTGGTCTTGCCGAAGAACCGTTTTCCATCGCGCCTGATCCTCGCTACCTCTACATGAGCCAGCGCCACCAGGAGGCGCTCGCGCATCTGCTTTATGGCGTGAATGCGGGCGGCGGGTTTGTGTTGCTCACGGGAGAAGTGGGCGCCGGCAAGACCACGGTGTGCCGCTGCCTGCTCGAGCAGATTCCGGAATCCTGCGATGTGGCCTACATCTTCAATCCCAAGCTGACGGTAGAAGAGTTGCTCTCGACCATCTGCGCCGAATCCGGCATCACCTGCCCGCCCGGCAACACCAGCGTCAAGGTATACATCGATTGCATCAATGCCTATCTGCTCGACGCCCATGCCAGGGGCAGGCATACCGTGCTGATCATCGACGAGGCGCAGAATCTTTCCGCCGATGTGCTTGAGCAATTGCGGCTGCTCACCAATCTGGAAACCAACCGGCGCAAGCTGTTGCAGATCATATTGCTGGGACAGCCCGAGCTGGCGGTTATGCTGGCGCGCCCGGAACTGAGGCAACTCGCGCAGCGGATCATCGCGCGCTATCACCTGGGGCCGCTGGGCAAACAGGAAATAGCATCTTATGTGCAGCACAGGCTTGGAATCGCTGGCGTACTGCGCCCTCTGTTTCCGCTGTCGCTGATGGGCAAGCTGTACCGCCTGAGCGGCGGCATACCACGGATCATCAACGTGCTGTGCGACCGGGCGTTGCTGGGCGCTTACGCGCAAAGCAAGGAGCGGGTCGATGGCGCAACCCTGAAGCAAGCGGCGCGCGAGGTGTTTCACAATCCGATGGCACAACGCCGCATGATGCGCCCTCTGCTGGCAGGTCTGTTGCTGGCCGGCGCTGTGCTGGCGGCGGCGATCTACCAGTCAGGTGAACAAACCCCGGCGCAGTCGAAAGCCGAAGTTGAAACAGCAGCCGCCAGGCCGGCGGCAACATTGCCGGATGTGCTGGAATGGCCGGCAAGCTATCCGCTCTCGCGCAGCGAGGAGATGGCTTACGCCGCGCTATTCAAGGCATGGGGAGCTGAATACAGGAATGGTAACGAGTGCAGTCAGGCAGAAGCCCTCGGTTTGCGTTGTCTGAGCGCGCGCGGCGGACTGGATGAACTGCGCCGGTTGAATCTGCCCGCAGTCTTGCTCATGCAAGACAAGCAAGGGCAGAAATTCAATGCAACCCTGACCAGCCTTGACGAGCGATCCGCTACCTTTGCCGCCGGCGCCGAAACCAGGGCGGTCTCCCTGGCCGCATTTGCAGAACAATGGTCCGGACACTACACACTGCTGTGGCGCATGCCGCCGGTTGCAAATAAAAAGCTCCGCCCGGGTGATAGCGGGCCGGATGTGGAATGGCTGGGCAAACAACTCGCGCAACTCGATGGCAAGGCAGCGCAGGCAACAGCGGATCAGGTGTTCGATGCAACCATGATGCGCCAGGTCAAACAGTTTCAACTCTCACAGGGACTCATCCCTGATGGCTCTGTCGGTCCGCAGACCATGATGCACCTGAGCAGCGTAGCGGATGCGACAGCACCGAAGTTGAACCGTGCGCAAGGAGCGAAGCCGTAATGTCGTACATTCTGGAAGCGCTCAAAAAATCCGACCAGCAGCGGCAGCGCGGCGCAACACCGACATTGCAGGCCGCACAGATAACGGCAGCCAGTCCCCAACGTCCCTTATTCATCCATTACGGCCTGCTTGCGGCGGCACTGCTCGGCGCCGGGATCATGATAGGCTGGCTGCAGCCATGGCAACAAGAGCAAATACTTCCGGAGACAAAACCCATAGCCGCGGAATCGCCCGTTCCGATTCCGCAACAGGTTGAGCCTGCTTCAAGGCAAGTTGAACCTGCGCCATCTGAAAAAACCGGAGATACAGCATTCGCCAGTGCCGGACCCGGCGCTGCGGAACCTGTTCCGGACAAACCTGCGGAAATTGCCGGCGTTGCACCGGAGCAGGAAGCCATTCCCCTGAGCGAACTGCCTCCCGCGATCCAGCAGGAGATACCTGGCATGACAGTTCAACTCCATGCCTATTCGGGCAATCCCATCGAGCGTCTTGTCAGCGTCAATTCCACCAGGTTGCGGGAAGGCGAAAACTTGATGCCGGGACTCAGGCTGGAACAAATCACGCCGGACGGAATGATATTCAGCTACAAGGGGTATCGCTTCCAGCGCGGTATTCGATAACGGCAGATGTCCCGCATTATCGCTTCATTGGATGCCAAGCACGAAAGCAGCTTGCAATAGATATAGCACTCTGCCTTACAAGCTAATACGATTAGCGCGGTTGTACATTTCCTGCCACAACCCGGCGGGCGTGTGATCGAATATGGCAGCTTCATCGAGCGGCTGGACATACCAGCCGCCAAGCCTGATTTCGTTTTCCAGTTGTCCGGGCGCCCATGAGGCCACTCCGTGCATTACGCGCAAATCCCGGTAGCGGCGCTTTCCGCTCAGCAATTCGCCAAGTATCGGCATGTCGTAGGCAAGATAGGTGCTTTTGGAGATCGTCAGCGATCCTGCCACGGCTTCGCCGCCACGAACCAGATAGGAAACCTGTCCTGGATACACGGGGCCGCCATAAAACAGGGTGAATTCTTTTGCCCCCGGATGATCGGGAAATATCATGTCGAGCGTAATGCCTTGCGGGCGATTGATGATGACGCCGATGTGCCCGGTATTGCCATGCATGGTTACCAGAAGAACAGTTTTATGGAATCTCGGATCCGGCATTTCCTGGCTGGCAACCAGCAAGAAGCTGGAAGGCGCAGGTGCGGGCGGGGTTTCCACAAGCGGGTAAGCATGGAGCGCAGCCTGCCAGCCGCTGAATAGCAGTGTGACGAGAAATAATAGAAGTTGGGATAGGGTTCGCATTGCTTGCCTGAAGCCGGCGGAACAAACGCTGACAGGGTGGCTGTTCAATCAATATTCGCAACTATTCCCAGGTCTTCCGCGTACGGTTTGCTGGGATATTGGAAAGCGACCGGTCCATCCGGTTGGGCGTGGACGAATTGATAGACGAACGGGTCTTTCGAGTCGAGCATTTCCGCCGCTTCGCCTTCCGCCACTACCTTGCCGTCATGGATAAAATAAACATAGTCGGCGATCTTGAGCGACTCCGACATGTCGTAGGTCACCACGACAGAAGTCACGCCCAGCGCGTCGTTCAGCCGGCGGATCAGGTTGGCGATGGTATTGAGCGAGATCGGATCAAGGCCGGCGAACGGCTCGTCGTAGATGATCAGCGCGGGATCGAGGGCGATCGCGCGCGCCAGCGCCACGCGGCGTTCCATGCCGCCCGACAGCTCACTCGGCATTAGAGAGTGGGTGCCGCGCAAACCCACGGCGTGCAGCTTCATCAAAACCAGGTCGCTGATCATCTCTTCCGGAAGAGATGTATGCTCGCGCATCGGAAAGGCCAGGTTGTCGTAAACCGTCAGGTCGCTGAACAGGCCGCTCACCTGAAACATCATGCCCATTTCCCTGCGCATCGCGTACAGATCATCGTTGCCGAGCTCGTGAATCACCTTATCCATGATTTTCACACTGCCGCTCGACGGGTGTAACTGCCCGCCAAAATGGCGCAGCAGCGTGGTCTTCCCGCATCCGCTGACGCCGAGAATGGCAACGACCTTTCCGCGCGGTATGGTGAGGTTGATGCCTTTGAGCACCTCTCGCTTGCCGTAGGCAAAATGGAGATCGCTGACTTCGACCAGGTTTTCCGGCGTTTGCTTCAAAAAGATTTGCTCCCTCTGGGGCCTGTCACGCGATAAAATGTTACCACTGTTTCCGGATGAGACTTGCGCTTTTTTATGCATAACGACGAAAATCGCAGTGGATTATTGATTCGGCAAACGAACACTATAAACCTCGTCATTGATGAAACATACGTCGCAGACGTGTAGGGCGGGTCACACCGGTGCCGGGACAAAAGTTTTTCGTACCCGCCATGGTTGCACGGAAGCCGGTGGGTTACGGCGGGTGTAACCCGCCCTACGTTCGCTGAATGCTGGCTAAGAATAATGTCGTAATGTTATCTGCAACACCTCCACCTCAACCGTCCATGACATCCAGTTCATATCTCCAGATACTTCATGACGTATTCGGCTACGCCGCGTTTCGCGGCGAGCAGCAGGCTGTTGTCGAACACGTCACGGCAGGCGGCGACGCGCTGGTGCTGATGCCGACCGGCGGCGGCAAATCGCTGTGCTACCAGATTCCCGCGCTGCTGCGTCCGGGGGTTGGCATCGTGGTATCGCCGCTGATCGCGCTGATGCAGGATCAAGTGGACGCACTCTGCCAGCTCGGCGTAAAAGCCGCCTTCCTCAATTCCAGCATCAATGCCGATGCAGCGCGCGAGGTGCAGGATAAATTGCTGCGCGGCGAACTCGACCTGCTCTACGTCGCCCCGGAGCGTTTGCTGATGCCGGGTTTTTTGGCGTTGCTCGAACAGATACATGGCAACGCCCTCGCCCCCTCCCTCAGTCCCTCCCCCGGTGGGAGAGGGAAGTTAAGCCCCTCTCCCATCGGGGGAGGGGTTGGGGAGGGGGTCAGCTCTGGCATCGCCCTGTTCGCCATCGACGAAGCGCACTGCGTCTCGCAATGGGGGCATGATTTCCGCCCCGAGTATCGCGCGCTGACGATATTGCACGAACGTTTCCCCGCTGTGCCGCGCATCGCGCTTACCGCGACAGCCGATACTCCGACGCGCGCCGAGATCGTCGAACGGCTGGCGCTGGAGCAAGCGCGCCAGTTCGTCTCCAGCTTCGACCGTGCCAACATCCGTTATCGCGTCACGCAAAAATCAAATACGCGCAATCAGTTACAGGCGTTTCTTGAAGCTGAACATCCGAACGATGCGGGCATCGTGTATTGCCTGTCACGCAAGAAAGTCGAGGAAACCGCCGCCTGGTTGAAAGAGCGCGGCTGGGATGCCCTGCCCTATCACGCCGGGCTGGATGCCGCGACGCGCAGAAAAAACCAGAGCCGCTTCCTGCACGAAGAAGGCGTGGTGATGGTGGCGACGGTAGCATTCGGCATGGGCATAGACAAACCCAATGTGCGCTTCGTCGCGCATCTGGATCTGCCCAAGAGCATGGAGGGCTACTATCAGGAAACCGGGCGCGCCGGGCGCGACGGCCTGCCTGCCAATGCATGGCTGGCCTACGGTCTGGGTGATGTGGTCGCGATGCGCCAGATGATCGATAGCGGCGAGGCGCCCGAAGAACGCAAGCGCCTGGAGCGGCAAAAGCTGGACGCGCTGCTGGGCTACTGCGAGTCCACTACCTGCCGCCATCAAACCATCCTGCGCTATTTCGGCGAAGAACATCCGGGCAACTGCGGCGAATGCGACAACTGCCTGGAGCCGGTGGATACCTGGGATGCGACCCAGGCCGCACAAATGGCACTGTCCTGCGCATACCGCACCGGACAACGCTTCGGCGCGGGGCATTTAAGCGACGTGCTGATCGGCAAATCCACCGAGCGAGTCGAAAAATTCAATCACCAGCGGCTCTCCACCTTCGGCATCGGAAAGGAATTGAACGCCGCGCAATGGAGCAGCGTGTACCGCCAACTGGTGGCGAGCGGCCTGCTGGAAGCGGACATAGCAGCCTATGGCGGATTGAAGCTCAGCGAAGCCGCGCGCCCGGTACTGCGCGGCGAACAATCGGTATGGCTGCGCCGCGATGCCGATCCCGCAATCCTCAAAGCCAGGCGCAAAGCGCAACGTGGCGAACGCACCGGCCAACGCAATGACAAGGCGCGCGAACCTTTTGCCGGCGCGAATGACGATTCATTATGGCTGGCGCTCAAGGCCAAACGCACACAACTCGCCCGCGAACAAGGCGTGCCGCCCTACGTTATTTTCCATGACAGCACCCTGCTGGAAATCCTCAACCAGCGCCCTGCTACGCTGGACGAAATGGCGCAGGTCAGCGGTGTCGGGCAGGCCAAGCTGGCGCGCTATGGAGAGGCTTTTCTGGGTGTGCTGAAAGATGCGGAGCACTTTAATAATCCTGAAAACCGCAGTTGACCGTTTGCATTTTTATGCAAGCCCGCGTGATGATTGATTCTTGCATCTTTAATGCCACTCACCTTCTGGGGGGCCCCCTGTAGGAGCGCGCCCTGCGCGCGACCAGACGGCTCGCGCGCAG
>JANLIB010000225.1 GCA_024653675.1 Gallionella sp.
GGACAGAGGACAGAGGACAGAGGACAGAGGACAGAGGACAGAGGACAGAGGACAGAGGACAGAGGACAGAGGACAGAGGACAGAGGACAGAGGATAGAAATATGAAAACACGGGTAAAAATCTGCGGTATCACGCGCGTGGAAGACGCTCTGGCCGCCGCTGACAGCGGCGCGGATGCGGTCGGGCTGGTGTTCTACGAGCGCAGCCCGCGCCATGTCGGCATCGCGCAGGCAGCGCAACTGGCCGTTGTGTTGCCGCCATTCGTGTCCGTAGTCGGACTGTTCGTGAATGCCGAGGCGTCTTTGGTGCGCGAGGCGCTGGCGCGTGTGCCGCTTGATCTGCTGCAATTCCACGGCGATGAGACTCCGGATTATTGCGCGCAATTCGGCAAGCCCTATCTCAAGGCGATCCGCGTCAGGGCAGGGGTGGATTTGCTACAATGCGCGTCCGATTTTCGCAGCGCCAGAGGCCTGCTGCTGGATGCCCATGTGGAAGGCAAGCCGGGCGGCACCGGTACGGCATTCGATTGGACATTGATTCCCAAACAATTGCCTCTGCCGGTGATATTGTCCGGCGGACTGGATGCTGCAAATGTTGCGGCGGCGATCAAACGGGTGCGGCCTTACGCGGTGGACGTGTCCAGTGGTGTAGAGACGGGCGGAGTAGAGGCCAGCAAAGGAATCAAGGACGCGGCGAAGATCGCCCGTTTCATGCAAGAGGTCAAACGAACAGATGTATAACTATCCTGACAGCAGCGGTCACTTCGGCCCATACGGCGGCATTTATGTCGCCGAAACGCTGATGGGCGCGCTGGAGGAGTTGAACGCGGCTTATGAAAAATATCGCCACGATCCCGATTTTGTCACCGAACTGAGTTACGACCTCAAGCATTTCGTCGGCCGCCCCAGCCCGATCTATCATGCCAAACGCTGGTCGCAGCAGCTCGGCGGCGCGCAGATATACCTCAAACGCGAGGACCTCAACCACACCGGCGCGCACAAGGTGAACAACACCGTGGGGCAGGCATTGCTCGCCAGGCGCATGGGCAAACCGCGCGTGATCGCCGAGACCGGCGCAGGCCAGCATGGCGTGGCGACGGCGACCGTGGCGGCGCGCTACGGCATGGAATGCGTGGTGTACATGGGCTCGGAAGATATAAAGCGCCAGGCGCAGAACGTATACCGGATGAAACTGCTCGGCGCGACGGTGATACCCGTGGAGAGCGGCTCGAAGACGCTCAAGGACGCGCTCAATGAAGCGATGCGCGACTGGGTGACCAACATCGAAAACACCTTCTACATCATCGGCACGGTGGCCGGCCCGCATCCGTATCCGATGATGGTGCGCGATTTCAATTCCATCGTCGGCAAGGAATGTGTGGTGCAGATGCCCGAGCTGGCGGGCCGCCAGCCGGATGCGGTGATCGCCTGTGTCGGCGGCGGTTCCAACGCGATGGGGGTGTTCTACTCCTACCTCGATATGCCTGGCGTGAAGCTGATCGGCGTGGAGGCGGGCGGGCACGGCTTAGCCAGCGGATCGCATGCCGCCCCTTTGACCGCCAACAGCCCGGTCGGCGTGTTGCACGGCAACCGCACTTACCTGATGCAGGATGCGGACGGCCAGATCATCGAGACGCATTCGATCTCGGCCGGGCTGGATTATCCGGGAGTCGGTCCCGAGCATAGCTGGCTGAAGGACAGCGGGCGCGCCGAGTATGTCGCGATCAACGACGACGAAGCGCTGCGCGCGTTCCACGACCTGTGCCACCTGGAAGGCATCATCCCCGCGCTGGAGTCCAGCCACGCGCTGGCGCATGCCGCGAAGATCGCGCCGGGCATGGGCAAAGACAAGGTGCTGCTGGTGAACCTGTCCGGGCGCGGCGACAAGGACATGGCGACGGTGGCGCGTGCGTCAGGTATACAGTTTTAGGGAAGATCATGTCGCGCATCCCCGCCATTTTGACGAACAGTGTAGCCCGGATGGAACGAAGCGGAATCCGGGAATTCGGAGCAACAAACTTCCCGCATTCCGCGAGGCTTCATGCGGGCTACGGATGGTTGATGCTGCGGTAAATATTTTTTGAGCCAAACCGAAATTCGATTATCAGGATCATCATGTCGCGCATTCAAACCACTTTCGACAAACTCAAACACCACAAGCACAAGGCGCTGATCCCGTTTTTCACGGCAGGCGATCCGCATCCGAAATTCACCGTGCCATTGATGCATGCCTTGGTGGAAGCCGGAGCGGATGTGATCGAACTGGGCGTGCCGTTCTCCGACCCGATGGCGGATGGTCCGACCATACAGCGGGCTTCCGAACGCGCACTCAAGCATCATGTCGGGCTGCATCATGTGCTGGACATGGTCGCCGAATTCCGCCGCAGCGATGCCGGAACACCGGTCGTGCTGATGGGTTACGGCAATCCGGTCGAAGCGATGGGCTGGGAGACCTTTGCCAAACGTTGCGCAGAAACCGGCGTGGACGGCGTACTGACCGTCGATTTTCCGCCGGAAGAGGGGCACGAGGCGTTTGCGCATCTGGAGAAACACGGCATCGACCCGATCTTCCTGCTTGCGCCGACCAGCACCGATGCTCGCGTGGAGCGTGTCGCCAGGGAAGCGCGCGGTTATGTATATTATGTATCGTTGAAGGGCGTGACCGGCGCAGGGCATCTGGATCTGTCCGCGATAGCACAAAAGATCCCGCAATTGCGCAAGCACATCAAGCTGCCCATCGGCGTGGGCTTCGGGATACGCGATGCCGCCACAGCTCTGGCCGTGGCGAAGTTGTGCGACGGAGTGGTCGTGGGCAGCCGCATCGTGCAGGAGATCGAGAACTCAACCGAGAAAAATTTGATCGCTAACGTGAGCAAGCTGGTCAGGGAATTGAGGCAGGCCGTCGATCAGGCCTGAAAAATAATGTAGGTTGGGTTAGCGGCTTCATCGCGTAACCCAACATTGCAAACGTTGGGTTACGCTGCGCTAACCCAACCTACGACAGGCCGTCGATCAGGTCTAAGGAGAAAAGAGCATGAGCTGGTTCCAGAAATTATTGCCGCCAAAAATCAAGCGCCGCCTGGGCGATGCCAAAAAAAACGTGCCGGAAGGTTTGTGGCACAAGTGCCCGTCCTGTCAGGCGGTGCTGTATTACTCCGATCTGGAAAAGAACCAGAGCGTCTGCCCCAAGTGCAATCACCATCACCGCGTTACGGCGCGCGTCCGACTGGATTCACTGCTGGATAGCGAAGGCCGTTTTGAGATTGGCGCGGAAGTGCTGCCGGTGGATACGCTCAAGTTCAAGGACAGCAGAAAGTATTCGGAGCGCCTGACCGCTTCCAAGCTTGCCACCGATGAAGAAGATGCGCTGGTGGTGATGCAGGGCAGCATCCACGCGTTGCCGGTAGTGGCGGCTGCATTTGAATTCGGTTTCATGGGCGGCTCGATGGGTTCGGTGGTCGGCGAGCGTTTCGTTCGCGGCGTGCAGGTTTCGCTCGAGCAAAAATGCCCGTTCATCTGCTTTGCGGCCAGCGGCGGCGCGCGTATGCAGGAAGGATTGCTGTCGCTGATGCAGATGGCAAAGACCTGCGCTGCCTTGACACAGCTCAGCCAGGAGCGTTTGCCGTTCATCTCGGTGCTGACCGACCCCACCATGGGCGGCGTGTCCGCCAGTTTCGCCTTCATGGGCGACGTGGTGATTGCCGAACCCGGCGCGCTGATCGGCTTCGCCGGCGCGCGAGTTATCCAGCAGACAGTGCGCGAGACATTGCCAGAAGGATTCCAGCGCGCGGAGTTCCTGCTGGAACACGGCGCGATTGACATGATCATCGACCGGCGCGAAATGAAGAATCAGCTTGCTACGCTGATTACGCTGTTGACCAAGCAATCGGCGGTGGCGGAGATCGAGGCGGCTTAAGCCAGGTAGATAATCCGGGCTGAGTAATTCAGAATCTAAGGGTACCACAAAAATTCAGATTTCGTCATTCCGGCGAAGGCCGGAATCCAGTATTTTCAATAAGCTGGACACCGGCCTTCGCCGGTGTGACGAATTTTCGGGGTGCCCATAAGGATATGGTGTAGCTATATTTACTGACGGCTGTGTAAGGCAAAAAAATCAGGGCACATTCTGGTGTAATTGAGACCACCCTGCGAAGCCATGATTGCTGTGTGAAAAGTGAGGAAGTAATGCGTATCGGGCAAGGTTATGATGTGCACCGGCTGGTTGAAGGCCGCAAGCTGATCATCGGCGGGGTCGAAATTCCACACGGCAAAGGGCTGCTCGGACATTCCGATGCGGATGTGCTGCTGCATGCGATCTGCGATGCGCTGCTCGGCGCGGCGGCGCTCGGCGATATCGGGCGGCATTTTTCCGATACCGATGACAGGTTCAAAAACATCGACAGCCGCATCCTGTTGCGCGAAGTGGCGCATATGGTTCGCGAGCAGGGGTTTCGCGTCGGCAATGTGGACGCCACCATCATCGCGCAAGCGCCAAAAATGGAGCCGCATATCTTTCAGATGGCGGCAAATATCGCCGCCGATCTGCGCGTGGAAAAAAACGCCGTCAACGTCAAGGCGACCACCACCGAAAAACTGGGATTGACCGGGCGAGGTGAGGGCATCGCGGCGCAGGCGGTAGTGTTGCTCCTTGCCGAATGAGAACAAACAATTGTCCACGAAAAACACGAACAAGAACAAGCAAAGCCAATGTGCCAGTAAGCTGTTGACTAAATCAGGCGCTTGTCTTTATTTTGTATGCCTCTTAACGATTTTCAGGACGCTGTTGTTCCACCCTTTGAAAAAGGGGGGCAGGGGGGATTCGAGACGCGCCGAAAATGTAAATCCCCCTCGATCCCCCTTTTTCAAAGGGGGAAGCGGCACGGTGATGCGTCATACTGCGAATTGTTCAGAGGCATGTTATTTCGTGCCTTTCGTGTTTTTCGTGGACACATTCCGGTTTTTTTGAATGAGGGTTCTCGCTCTCGATACCTCCACCGAGTATTGCTCGGTCGCGCTGTGGCGGGACGGCGTGGCTATCGAGCGTTGCGAATTGGCCGGGCAAAAACATTCCGAAATATTGATCGGGATGGTGGATGCGCTGCTCAGGGATGCAGGATCCGGGATACGGGATATTGACGGTATCGCGTTCGGCATGGGTCC
The DNA here is from genome assembly GCA_024653675.1 of Gallionella sp. Taxonomy (GTDB): domain Bacteria; phylum Pseudomonadota; class Gammaproteobacteria; order Burkholderiales; family Gallionellaceae; genus Gallionella. The sequence continues at coordinate 5,160 of JANLIB010000225.1, forward strand.
CGGGTCGTTCACCGGCGTGCGTATCGCCTGCGGGGCGACGCAGGGTCTGGCGCTTGGCGCGAATCTGCCGGTAGCCGGCGTGTGTACTCTGGAAGCGCTGGCCGAAGCCTCCGGCAAGGCGCAGGTGATTGCGGCGCTCGATGCGCGCATGGGCGAGCTGTACCTTGCCGCGTATGAAAAGCGCGACGGGGTCTGGATAACCGTGGCCGAGCCGTGCCTGTGCAAACCTGAAAATGCTCCAATGGTGCCGGGTGACGGCTGGTTCGGTGCGGGCAGCGGCTTTGCCGTGCATGGCCCGGCGCTGGACGGGAGATATGCCGGACAATTGCAGGGTGCCGATGGCGGCGCGATACCGCGGGCAGTTGCAGTCGCCGTTCTCGGTGCAGCGCGGTTCGCCGCAGGGCAAGGCGTGGATGCGGCAGAAGCATTGCCCCTGTATCTGCGTGACAAGGTGGCCTTGAAAACCAGCGAGAGAGATCAGCGTTAAACCTAGAAACCTCAGATGACCGCTTACTGGTGCGCATAATGCAATGACCAAATTGACTTTTTTGTTGTTAAACCGTTTCACCAATTGGGTGAGCGCGCTACGTGGCGGATTGCGCGGTTCTGGCGGCGCATGGCGGCGTTGCAACTCCTTGGAATGGAACGACCATTCCGCGTCGTTGCGCCTTGCCCTGCACCCCCATAACCGCACACTCCACCCCGTCCAACTGAGGTTTCTAGGTTAATGCGCGTTATGACACCAGCCGATGTTGATGAGGTATTGGGCATCGAACAGGCGGTGCAGGCCTATCCATGGACGCGCGGCAATTTCATCGATGCGCTCAGCAATGGGTATATGTGTTGTGTGGCCGAAGAATTTCTGGCCGGGCGCCCGGATGAAGCGGGCGGCGAGATCAACGGCTATGCGGTATTGATGCCGGCGCTGGAGGAAGCGGAGTTGTTGAATATCGGCGTGGCGGCGGGGCGGCAGCGCAAGGGATTGGGGCGCGCGATGCTGCGCGAAATGCTTGACGCCGCGCGCAGAAAAAACATGCGCCGCGTGTTTCTCGAAGTGCGCCCATCCAATACTGCGGCGATTGCTTTGTACCGCAGCGCCGGTTTCGCAGAGATAGGCGTGCGGCGCGGCTATTATCAAAATGCGAGCGGCAGCGAAGATGCGCTGGTGATGGCGTGCGAATTGACAGGTGAAGCGAATGAACAGGCGTGAAGCGGTGTTGCGCGAACTGAATCTGTATCCGCTGTGGCAGCGGCGGAATCAGCCTGCGCAGGTCGCGACGGATGCAGTGGCAAGTAGGTTGGGTGGAGGCGAAGCCGATACCCAACGATCTGCGATGGGTATCGCTGCGCTCAACCCATCCTACATAAGCTCTTCCATCAGCGGAAGTGGGGAGATCGCAAACCTTGATTGGCCACAACTCAAGGATACCGTGCGCGACTGCGCCGCCTGCAGGCTGCGCGCTGGATGCACGCAGACGGTATTCGGCGTGGGCGATGAGAATGCAGACTGGCTGTTCGTCGGCGAAGGACCGGGAGCGGACGAGGACGCGCTGGGCGAGCCTTTTGTCGGTCAGGCGGGCAAGCTGCTGGATAACATGCTGATGGCGATCAAACTCAAACGCGGAAGGAATGTGTACATCGCCAATGTAGTCAAATGCCGCCCGCAAGACAATCGCAATCCGGCGCCCGACGAGATCGCACAGTGCCTGCCCTATCTGCAACGCCAGATCGAACTGATCCAGCCCGGTTTGATCGTCGCCCTGGGCAAGGTCGCCTCGAATGCATTATTGGGCAAGGACGCTACGCTAGCCAGCCTGCGCGGAAAGCTGCACGACTATCATGGCATTCCCGTGATCGTCACCTACCATCCGGCCTATCTTTTGCGCAGCCCGGCGGAAAAAGCCAAGGCGTGGCAGGACTTGCGTCTGGCAGTGCAGACTATGGATGATCGGGGCTAGTGTTTGCATTATTAAATATGCCATTTTTAACAAATATCCGTAGGTCGGGTTAGCGGCTTTATCGCGTAACCCGACGTGATTTTGCGCAAACGTCGGGTTACGGCGCAAAAAACCGCGCCTAACCCGACCTACAGATACTGTCAGGTAGTTATGCAATTAAACACTAGTCGTTTACCAATATCCGAATAACAGATGTTTCCACGCTGCCGCTGGTGGTGAATAGCGTGCCACAGATGAGTTGCAGCAGGGTCGATTTGCCGCTGCCGCTACGCCCGATAATGCCGACGGTTTCACCTTTTTTGACCTCGAACGAAACGTCTTTGAGCGCCCAGAAGTCTCTGTAGTAAGTAGGTAGTGGTGAGTGGGGAGTGGGTTGACCCTGGGGAGTAGTTAGTGGGGAGTGGCAAGTGGGGAAAAACTTCCTCAAGGGTGGGATGGCTCGACACAGTTTCGGGACGACGAATTGCTTGAGCCGGTCACGCGGGGTGTCATAGATTTGGTAGCACTTGCTGAGGTTGCTTACTCGGATAGCGAT
>JANLIB010000226.1 GCA_024653675.1 Gallionella sp.
GAAATTTTAGCGCGCCGCATATGTTTGATATGTAAGCGTTAAAATTTCTTGAGCAACGCAGTATCGCGACGGAGTTTGGATTAATAGAGGTGCCCTTTATAATATCCCGGCTAATTCAGCGCCATCCTGGCGCCGATAATCAGCAACATCGTCGCCAGCAGAGGGCGCATCACCTTTTCCGGCACTTTTGCGCTCAGATGGCTGCCGATATAAATGCCGGGCAGCGAGCCCAGCAACAAACTCCCCAGCAGCATGAAATCCACGGTACCCAGCGCCATATGCCCCATCCCAGCCAGCGCAGTCAGCGGCACCGCATGCGCGATGTCGGTGCCCACCACTTTCACCGCTTGCATGCGCGGGTACAGGAACAACAATGCGACCGTGCCCAGCACGCCCGCGCCAACCGAGGAAATCGTCACCAATGCCCCGACGACGATGCCGGTGACTATCGTCGCGGCGGGCAGATGGCGATGATGCAACTCGTACACCGTGCCGTCCTTGCGCTGTGCGATCTTCCTGATCTGCGCTTTCAGCAACAGCACGGCAGCCGTCAACAGCAACGCCACGCTCAGCACGCCGGTCACCAGGCTGCGCAGCGTTTCCTCATCCAGCGTCAGATATTTCAGCAGGGCTATCGTGACCACGGCGGCGGGCAAACTGCCCAGGCTGAGCAAGCCCACCACCTTCCAGTCCACCGTCCCGCGGCGCCCGTGCACCCAACCGCCCAGCGACTTGGTCAGCGAGGCATACAGCAGATCGGTGCCGACTGCGGTAGCCGGGGAAACTCCAAAAAGCAGCACCAGCAACGGCGTCATCAGCGAACCGCCGCCGACGCCGGTGACACCGACGACCAGCCCGACCAGAAAGCCGGATAATGTGTACAAACCGTCCATGCGTTACCGCCCTGTTGAATTCATGGCACGCATTCTAGGTCGCCCGCCTTATATTGCTAAATACTTTTATGTTAGAATTTTATAACATTTGAATATATAGAAAGGATTGCCATGAATTTACAGCAACTGCGTTACCTGAATGAAATCGTTCGTCAGGGGCTGAATATTTCCGGCGCCGCCGGCGCGCTGTACACCTCGCAGCCCGGCGTCAGCAAGCAGATCAGGCTGCTGGAGGAGGAATTGGGCATCGAGATTTTCGTGCGTAACGGCAAGCGCATCGTTGCCGTCACCGAACCCGGCAAGGCAGTGCTGGCCATCGCCAGGCGCATGCTGCACGATATGGAAAACCTCAAACAAGCCGCCGAGGAGTTCCACTCGCAGGACAGCGGCAAACTGACCATCGCCACCACGCACACGCAGGCTCGCTACGCTTTGCCGCCTACGGTCAAGCAATTCATCAAGCGCTATCCCGGCGTAAAGCTGGGGCTGCACCAGGGCAGCCCCACCCAGATCGCCGAACAGGTGTTGGGCGGCGAAGCCGACATCGGCATCGCCACCGAAAGCCTGTCGCTATACGACGACCTGGTCACCCTGCCCTGCTACGAATGGAATCACTGCGTGATCGCGCCGCCCAGACACCCCATCCTCGCGGAAAAAAAACTGACGCTGGCGAAGATCGCGGAATATCCCATCATCACCTACGATTTCGCCTTCGCCGGGCGCAACAAGATCAATGCCGCGTTCGAGGCGGCCAACATCAAACCGAACATCGCGCTGACCGCGATCGATGCGGACGTGATCAAAACTTATGTGGAATTGGGACTGGGTATAGGGATACTGGCGAAAATGGCCTTCATCCCGGAGCGCGACAAGCATTTGCGCATGATGGATGCGGGGCATCTGTTCAAGCCAAGCACCACGCGGATCGCGATACGCAGGAACGAATACCTGCGCGGTTACACTTACGATTTCATCGAGCTGTTCGCCCCGCACCTGACCCGCGAAGTGGTTGCAAAGGCGATGCGCGTCTCGCCTTTGACAGAATAGAGGCGCCCTAGATCGTAAATCGTAAATAACGAAACATTTTGTTTGGTGCTTACCTGCAGTCATGTGGGTTGGGTTAGCGGCAGGAAACAACAAGTGCTTTTCACGTTTGC
>JANLIB010000233.1 GCA_024653675.1 Gallionella sp.
TGATTGACCGCAAGCGCAGCGTAATCGCCGGCATAGTCCTGTCGGCGTCGGCCCTGGTGGCGATCGTGACCAGCGAGGGCTATACCGATACAGCGGTGATTCCGGTACCCGGCGATGTGCCGACGATCGGATTCGGCACCACGGAGGGCGTCAAGCCCGGGGACCGCATCACGCCGCCGCGGGCGCTGGCGCGTGCGCTGACCGATGTCCAGAAGTACGAGGGGGCACTGAAGCGCTGCGTCACGGTGCCGCTGCACCAGCACGAATACGACGCCTACGTTTCGCTGGCCTACAACATCGGCCCCGGTGCGTTCTGCGGATCGACGCTGGTCAAGCGCCTGAACGCCGGCCAGTACCGCGAGGCATGTGAACAGATCCTGGTCTGGAACAAGTTCAAAGGCAAGCCGCTGCGCGGGCTGACGCTGCGCCGGCAGTCCGAGTACAAGACGTGCATGGGGCCGGCATGAGTCCCTACGCCATCCTTGCCGCAGTACTCGCGTTTGTCCTCAACGGCTTTTTTTGGTACGCCAAGGGCGTCGGCGCCGAGGACAACCGGTGGAAAGTCAAGACGCACGCGGCGGAACTCAAGGCGACCCTGCAGGCGAGGGCCAAGGAGCAAATGTGGCAGGAGACAGTCAATGGCACCGCGAGGAACTACGAAATCAAGCTGGCTGGTGTGCGCCGGAATCTCGACACTGCTCTTGACAGCCTGCGCGACCGCCCCGAGCGTCCAGCCGGCATGTCCGAAGCCCCCCGAGCTGGTTGCGAGGGAGCCAATGGGGCCGAGCTATCAGGAGCGAATGGCCGATTTCTTGCTGGGGAGGCCGCCCGCGCCAATCGACACCGAGCCGCCCTCGAAGCCTGCTACGCCTACGCCGACGCGCTGAAATGAACCCATCTATCTGTGGGACGGTGGGCCGAGTGCCTGCCGATCCTGCCATCTCAACCACAAAACAAACAAAAAGCACCGGACACCGGGGCGCGAAGGACTGACAAATGAGCGTATCCGTGGAAGCCAAACTCAAAGCAGACATTCTCGCCGCGATCGGGAAAACCCAGAACGAGGACATGAAGACCGTCCTGCTGCTGACATTCGGTGTGCTGGAGGTGGTCATTTCCCGCCTGGACGCCATGGCCGCCGACGAGAAGGGCTTGCGCGAAGCGGTGCTGAACGGACACGCCGAGAACCACGACCGCGACCATACATGGATTGGCGAGCAGATCAAGTACAAGGATCTCGCATCCGAAGAGCACCGGTGGGTCCGCGGAAAGATTGCCGCGGAGAAGGAGGCCGAGAAAGAGGCCAAGCTAGATAAGCGCGAGGCGCGAAACACAGCAATTCGGCAATTGGTAACGATTGCCATGTCCGCTGCGGCTGGGGCCGCTGGTGTGCTGTGGATGATGAAATGAAACCCAAGGCCAACAAGCCGACGAAGGCGGTATCGGTATCTGTCGATTGGGATGCCATCGAGAATGACTACCGCGCCGGGGTTAAGACTCTGCGCCAAATAGCTGAAGAACAAGGCATTACCCATGGGGCGATCAATAAGCGCGCCAAGCGGGACGGATGGGAGCGCGACCTGTCCGCGAAGATCAAAGCCAAGGCCGCGGCGCTGGTATCCAAGGACGCGGTATCCAAAGAGGTATCCAGCGCGGCATTGGTTACCGAGCGCGCCGTAGTTGAGGCCAATGCCGAGCTACAGGCCGGCATCATCCGCGCGCACCGCACCGACATCACGCGCTACCGGGCGCTGTGCCAGACCATGCTCGGGCAGTTGGAGGCCGAGAGTGATACGCCGGAACTGTTCGCGCAGATCGGTGAATTGCTGGCCGCGCCGAACGACAAGGGAATCGACAAACTCAACGAGGCCTACTTCAAGGCGATCAGCCTGCCGAGTCGCATCGATGGCGTCAAGAAACTGGCGGAAGCCCTGAAAACGCTGATCGGCTTGGAGCGCCAAGCGTTCGGGCTGTCCGATTCTCCGGATGGCGGGAAGCCACCGGCAACGGCGGAAGAGGTAGCCGATGCCGTGATTTCCAAGACGCTGGACTTCGAGGCCATCCGTGCAAGAGCCCGCCGCGCCGCATCCGAATAGCGAGTTCGTCGAGGGCGCAAGAGACTGGCTTCCCCAGGCGACCTTCAAGGAGGCCGTCGCGTTCTACGAGGAATTTTGTGCCGATGGGGCTGATGACTGGACCGTGGCCGAGATCGGGAAGATTGACCGGTTCTTCCTGCTGACGCACCTGTTGCGCCGGACGGATGCCGCGGCGCCATGGATCTATGAGCGGTGCCGGGAGGTCGAGGCCGCGCCTGATGGCTACCTGGACCTGTGGAGTCGCGAGCACTACAAGAGCACCATCATCACCTACGCCGGCGCGATACAGGAGATTCTGCGGGATCCGGAGATCACCATCGGGATATTCAGCCACACCCGCCCGATCGCCAAGGGCTTCTTGCGGCAGATCAAGATGGAGTTCGAGGGTAACGACACCCTGAAGCAGCTTTACCCGGGCGCGCTGTGGCAGAGCCCGCGGAAAGAGGCGTCGAAGTGGTCGGAAGACGACGGCATCTGCGTCAAGCGCAAAGGCAACCCGAAGGAATCGACGGTCGAAGCGTGGGGCCTGGTGGATGGCCAGCCCACCGGCAAGCACTTTAAGTTGCTGATCTACGATGACGTGGTGACGCTGGAAAGCATTACCAGCCCCGAGATGATCGCCAAGGTGACGAATGCCTGGGCGCTGTCGCTGAACCTTGGGGCGGCAGAATGAGCAGGCGCTGGACCATCGGCACCCGGTATCACGCCATGGACACCTATCGCGAGATGATGAATCGCGGCTCGGTGATTCCGCGGATCCACGCGGCAACCCACGATGGAACGGAAGGGGGTGATCCAGTCTTCCTGTCGCGCGAGACGCTACGGGAGAAGCGCCGCGACATGGGCCCGTATGTGTTCGCAGCACAGATGCTGCAGAACCCGACCGCGGACCGGTCGCAGGGATTCAGCGAGGACTGGATCCGCTATTGGGCAGCCGATCGATGGACAGGATTGAACCGCTACATCCTGTGCGACCCGGCCAGCAAGAAGAAAACCAGTAGCGACTACACCGTTTTCATGGTGATCGGGCTCGGCGGCGACAAGAACTATTACACGATCGACATCGTGCGCGACCGGCTGAACCTGACCGAGCGCACCAAGATGCTCTTTGCCCTGCACCGAAAGTACCGGCCGATTGGCGTCGGCTACGAGGAATACGGCATGCAGGCCGACATCGAGCACGTCAAGTATGTGCAGGAGCACGATAACTATCGCTTCGACATCACCGCGCTGGGCGGTAGGATGCCGAAGAACGACCGCATCAAGCGCATGGTCCCGATCTACGAGCAGGGCCGGATGTACTTGCCAAAGGATTGCGTGCGCGTGGATTACCAGGGCAACGCCGTCGATCTGGTGAAAGCCTTCGTTAATGAGGAATACAACGACTTCCCGGTGGCCGGGCATGACGACATGCAGGACTGCCAGGCGCGAATTCTGGACGAGGACATGAAGGTGACGTGGCCAGAAGGGCGCACAGAGGACGAAACACCCGAATGGATGAAGAAGCTCCGGGTAGGCAAGACCGGATCTGGCTTCATGGGCCGATGACCCGCCAAGACCGAATCTGCATCACCGCCGGGCTGATTCTCGCCGCGATCCCGGTGGTGGTAGCTGCTGTATGCGCGGCACTCCAACTGATGATTCACAACTGATCCACAAACCCAAGGAGACTCACCATGTCCATGCTCAGAAAACTCGGCGCCGCATCGGCTGCCATCCTCAAGACCATCATGGCGCCCATGGTCGGCAAGAACGATCTGTGCGACGCCATCGGCTACACGACCAACGCTGGCGCACCATCCAGCGTTACCCCTGACTTCATCGGGCAGAAGCTGTTCGACACCAGCGGCGCGCAGTTCTACATCGCCTACGGTGTTGCGCAAGGCGAGTGGTCGCCGATGGGCGACAACACCCTGAGCGCGACCGAACTGGCGTTTCTGGACGGCGCCGCAACAACCAATGCCGTCGCCGACAAGGCCGCTATCATTGGAACCGGTGGTGCGCTGACGCTCGGCGGCATCAAGCAGGCTCCTGTCTTTGTCGCCGACGCCACTCCCTACGCCGTCCTGGCGGCTAATAGCGGCAAGCTCCACATCATCCTGGAACAAACGAACACCATCACACTCAACCTCCCGGTCATCGCCGCAGGCCTGAGCTACAAATTCGTCATGGGCGGGGTCGCTACCGAAGCCCAGAACTGGGTGATCGTCGCAACGACTCCATCGTTCTACAACGGCGGTGTGACGTGGGACGACTCGAACGCCGTCGCTTCTCCCGTCCCCGTTTATGGAAACGGAACGTCGCACCTGACGCTGACCGCCACCACTCCCGAAGCGGGCACTGAGATTGAAATCTACAGCAACGGAACCGAATGGTTCGTTCATGGCGCGGTATTTTCCACCGCCACGCCGGCCTTCACCTAAACCACAACCAGGCCGGGGCTTCGGCTCCGGTCGCATCAAGGAGATAGGCCATGGCCGGAGATACCGTAACCACCAAGATTCGCAAGACTGCGGACCGCTATTGGGTCCACATCACCAACGAGTCGGATGCAACCGGCGAGTCCGATGTCGTCAAGATCGACAAGTCATCCTTCACCGATCGGAACGCCGAGGAATTGCCGTTCCTGCGCATCGCGGCCGTGGCCTGGTCGATTCAGGGATTTTCCAAGGTCCGGCTCGAAACCGATCACACCACCGACGACACCATGCTGGTGATGGGCTCCGGCAGCGGCTACCGGAACTATGAGCACGTCGGCGGATTGTTCGACCCGAATAGCACCGGCGGGACCGGCGACCTGATCCTGACCACGACCGGCGCGGCATCCGGCGCCAGCTACGACATCGACATCGAGGTTTTGCTGTAATCATGCTGATCCGTCCAAACCTGAGTCCTGCCGACAACCGCAGGATTCAGGCAATGCTGTACGCCAACAACAACGGCGGCAACCTGCGCCAAATGCTGCGCGACGGCTCGGCCTTCTACGCCCCCCGCACCTCCAGCATCACCCAATCCCGAGGCTCCGGCACGCCGACGAACACCAGGGCGACGGTGGCCTATGTCACGAACAATGACGGCTATCTGGTCCGCGTAAAGTCTGGAGAGGTGAGAGAGGAGGGGGCTAGGCGGGTTGAGAATCTGGCAACTTCCAATACTGACAGCGTAACTGTTGGTGAGGCCATAGGTGTAACAAATAACCGCACAGGTATTCTGCCTGTTGTAACCGCTAATTATGCTGACAATCCATCCGGTGTACACACAGCTTCAAGGCTCGTATTGGATATTGGCGCAGGAACTACTAACAGCGATGTGGCGCGGCTCTATGGCAATGGCGGCGCTGATGTAGCCAATAGCGGGACTGGTTGGCAGTTCCCTATTTGGCTCAAAAGCAATACCGTGGATAGTTATATCGTTGGAGTCGGCCCAAACAACCCCATAGCCGCAGGGAATCTAATGACTGTTACGCCAGAATGGCAGAGATTCACTGGAATAGCTACTAACGGGGCCGGGTATCCACAAATAGCTCTACAGGGCGGAAACGGAACAGCAAAATACGCTGACATTTCAATGTATGGGTTTCAGTTCTCTGATACGACAGGACAGCTTCTTCCGTTGCTGCCACGAGAGTACGTTTCGGTAGGCGTTCTCTCAAGCCCCTTCCACGGCGCTTATGTTGATGGCGTCAAGTACTTCAACACTGACATATCCGGCAATCCCATCCCATCCGCTACGCTCAAAGGTGAGGTGATTGAGGCGGCGGCGACGAATCTGCTATTCCCGGCTTCGGATTTCAGTGATGCTTCGTGGAGTAAATATCAAGCAACTATTTCATCGAATTCTGCTGTTGCGCCGGATGGGACAACAACTGCCGACACACTTGTTGCTGATGCGAATACCGGGCAACACGCGGTAAGAATGAGCGTCACCGTAGCTAACACAACCTCGCACGTTTTGTTCTTCTACGCCAAGGCTGGAACTACGGAATGGATCAGAGTTCAAGCCGCTTCGATGACGCTTGATGCATATTTCCGGTTAGCTGGCGCGGGAACCGTTGGGACTATCTCTGGTACTGGCGCTGCGGCAATAGAGGCTCTGCCAAACGGCTGGTATATATGTGCACTAGTTGGGGCCACGCACGCAACAGTGGGGTATAACCAAATTGAACTCGCAGAAGGCGACGGAGACGTAAACAGCGGGGCGTCTTCGGGTTTGACTGCATACATTTGGGGCGCTGATCTAAAGGCGGGGGCATACGTTACATCGCACATCCCCACCACTACCGCCGCCGTCACCCGAAACAAAGACGTTCTAGACGATCAAGTCTCAGGCAACCTCACCGCCGCTGCCGGTAGCGTAGCCTTCCAATGGACCCCGAGCCACGATCCGAGCGGCACTATTGCTCTTGGTGGCAGCTATGTGGATGCGAGCAACTACACCGTCCTGCTCCACGACGCCACGAATCTGTTCATTCGCAAGCGGATTGCTGGGGTAAATTACGACGCCCCTATTGCTAACACCTTTGTGTCCGGCACAGCCTA
>JANLIB010000248.1 GCA_024653675.1 Gallionella sp.
AAGCTCGACCGAGGCCATGGCCACCGGCTTGCGCGAGTTGGAGCCATTAAAGATGACATCGGCCATGGAGTCACCGCGGAGATTCTTGGCGGACATTTCGCCCATCACCCAGCGCACGGCGTCGATAATGTTGGATTTGCCGCATCCGTTCGGCCCGACGATGCCGATCAGGGTTCCGTTGATGGGAATGACGATGGGCTCGACGAACGATTTAAAGCCGGAAAGCTTGATGGTTTTAAGCCGCATCGGGTTTCTTGTGAGTCCTATCCGTTGCCGTAATTTAAGCTACAATTTTACAAGGATTCCAAACCCCGCGACCAGTATGCCGACCCAGCCCAGCAAGAATCTGGATACCTTTCCCAATCCGCATCCGGACCGGGATTATATCATTGAGATCGAATGTCCGGAGTTCACCTGTTTGTGCCCCAAGACCGGCCAGCCCGACTTTGCGAACCTCATTCTGGAGTATGTCCCGGACCGCCTGTGCGTGGAGCTGAAGTCGCTGAAACTATACATCTGGTCCTATCGCAACGAAGGGCATTTTCACGAGGACGTCACCAACCGAATCCTGAACGATCTCGTGGCTGTCGCGCGCCCCCGTTATCTGCGGTTGCGGGCCAAATTCTACGTCCGCGGCGGCCTCTTTACGACCATCGAGGTCGAGCATCGCCGGCCTGGCTGGAGCCGCCCGCCCGCCCCGCCCACGGATCTGCCGCGCGAATCACAGGAGCTTCCGGCAAGGGAATTGTCGTCTGAGGCGCCGGCCGGGACAAAACCGACCAAACTCCCAACATCCAGATCGGAGTCCCCCTCGTCAAAAAAACCAGTCCCGCTGATTACGCCGTCCATGCCGAAGGCACCGTCCACGCCAGCCGGGTCGGTGCCGGCGAGCGACCGGTTCCGCATGCTGCAGCGTTCACGCCGACAACAATCTGAAATCGATGAAGTCGACGGTGACGAAGCGCCGAGAAAAAGTGTTATCTTGCTACGGAGTCGCCGGCAGGATCGCGAGCCCAACGTGCTTGACCACGACAATACCGAAGCGCCGGACAATGTCGTGGACGAGCCCGCCGAGGCCCCCCCGCCGAAGGTCCGCCAGGACGGGCTCTACATCGGTATCGACCTCGGAACTACCGGGTGCCGCGCCATTGCCATCGACAACGCAGGCACGGTGCATGGCGAGGCGAGCGCGCCCATTGCCACCCCTCCGCGCCACGACGAAGAGGTCACCCAGGATCCCGCCGTCTGGTGGAAGGCGGTGAACGGCTGCCTGCTAAACCTGCTAAAACAATTCGACCCGCAGCGCGTGCGCGCGCTTTCCGTGGATGGCACCTCCGGCACCCTGCTGCTGTGTGACGCCAAGGGCGGCCCCTTGACCCCCGCCATCATGTACAACGACCGGCGCGCGGTGAAACAAGCCGAACAGATCGCCTCCCTGGGCGGCAACCATTTCGGTGCCCATGGGCCCGGCAGCAGTCTCGCCAAGCTTCTGTGGCTTCACGAACGCAAGCTCGACAAGCGCGCGCGACATGCCCTGCACCAGGCCGACTGGATCAGCGGCCGCCTCACCGGCAAGTTCGGGCACAGCGATTACAACAATTGCCTGAAGCTTGGATTCGACGCCGAGAAGATGGCCTGGCCCCGGTGGTTTAACAAGCTCGGCTTCGACGTCGCGCTCTTGCCCGAAGTGCATGCCCCGGCGGAAGAACTGGGAACGATCACGGCCGATCTCGCGAAGATCTTCGGATTGCCCGCCGACGTCCAGGTTCTGGCTGGCACCACAGATGGAGTGGCGGCTTTTCTGGCGGCCGGTCCTTCCGCGCCGGGGCACGCCGTCACGTCGCTCGGCACGACATTGGTGTTGAAACTCCTATCGAACAAGCCGGTGTTCTCGCGCGAGCACGGCGTCTACAGTCATCGCCTCGGCAAATACTGGCTCGCCGGCGGTGCCTCCAACAGCGGTGGCGCCGTCCTGTTACAGTATTTCAAGATTGAGCAGATGCGCGAGATGACCCACTTGCTCGACCCGGATATTCCCACGGATCTGGATTACTACCCGCTGCCGGAAATCGGCGAGCGTTTTCCTATCAATAATCCAGAAATGGAACCGCGCCTGGAGCCCCTGCCCGGAAACAGCGTCACCTTCTTTCAGGGCATGCTGGAAGGCATCGCCCGGATCGAGGCGGAAGGTTACGCGTTGCTGGGAAAACTCGGTGCTTCGACGGTCAGTGTGGTCTACACCACGGGCGGAGGTTCGCAAAACTCAGCGTGGGAGCAAATCCGGAAAAATATACTGCAAGTCAAAATGGAAAAACCGCGTTCCGGGCATGCCGCCTATGGCTCCGCGCTGCTCGCGGCGGGTATCGTGGCCAAAACGTTCCAGTAAGTATAAAAGTGATAAACCGGAATACGGCACTTCGTGCCTAGTCCATGGTACCTTCAATTGGGGGATATTATTAATTGATGCGGCCGGCCGCCTGCAACTGCACGGCTGGTATTTCGATCTCGACCGCGGTGAGTTGCACAGATACGACACGAAAACCGCGGGTTTTGAATTGCTTGGAGGCTGAAGAGATAGGAGTGATTAAAAATAAATCACTTTGTGATCGAAGTGAAGTTTAGGGTTCATTCGCCTTTTTGCCAAGCGCTAAACAGAGAGGCACGTGATCTTCTAAATTACTTGTTAACACGACAGAGCCAGCAGGACACATTGCGGCGAAATACGCATCTCCTAAAGCTCTACACCTTCCCTTATCGAAATTCGCAGGGCCATTAGCCTGTAATTCCTTTAATGCCTTGCGTCTCTTTTGGGTCTCATTCTTGTTAGCGATCTTAGGATCTAAGCTACTAGGATGCAGCGCGCTGATCATCTTGGTCAAATTACTTTTATCATCATAAATGTAAGCGGCCGCCGAGCATCTTTCAGATTTTATGCAAGTGAATGAGTTCCTTGGACCTCTCAATGCACCATCCGGATCGTAGGTTACTTTACCGTCATTAAAACATCCTAAAGCTTGAACAATGGTTACCGATTTTAATTTATGTGCTTTGCGCCATAGATTATTAGCTCTTAGCGCCAAATCCTGAAGCATTTCCCGTTTTACATCGTTGCGATCCCCTGGGGCAGCAAATGCAGCATTCATTGATGTTGCGAATACCTCCAACTTACTTTGTCTTTTGCGCCCCTCGGCAGGTGATATGCGCTGCAAGGCAAGCATTGCTTCTCCGGGATTTTCTGCTGTATACAAAGCATTATGGACATTGCAAAAGATCCTTACTCGTCCATCTAATAATTCTCTAAGAGCATAATAAGGCGTTTCGGCAGGTTGATTTGTGCGGATATACGCTTCGCCTTTTGTCCCACCCGGCTTAATGCGTTCAGCAATGTGAACTACAACGGTTGTATCAAGAAAGCTGCCAGTCAAATCTTTCCCTCCTGACCGGCTTCTGGATGAGGTTCGGTAAACATTTGGATTTGAGCCTCAGCGTCTGTCTCGGCATTAATATCGTCAAGTAAAGCAGCAACCAGCTCGCTGACAACCTTATGTTCACCATGCCATCCTTCGGCTGTAAGCTTTTCCACTAGATCGCTAGCCTCATCTAAATCCAGCATTGGATTCGCACTAGCGGATTGCAATACATGGACCAAAGCATTTAGTGCTGATCGCGTAATGTCGGCATTCGAAGCAGTAAGGGTTGCTCTGCGTACATATGAAACCACTGCCCCTAGGCTTTCATTGAACTCAGACAACGGATGGGCACTACTCATTTTTGTGGCAACAAGAATTAACAGGGTACCAACGGACTCCAAATCAGCTTCGCCAAAAGACTCAAGTGCTTGTTGAGCGTCCTTGAGTGCATTGGAAATGTAGGAACGAACAAGATTTGCCGGACCCTCATCGTCGAATAAGTGTGGATAAACCCGTTCTATTGGTGATTTTATATCTTGCTCTGCTTCTGCTGCCTCAACAACACGACCGGTACGACTTAGTTCACTGCTATATACCAAGCGAACTTTTTGTGTGGTCTGTATGGGTTCGCTGGTCAGAGTTGATGAGGATGAGACATGGGTTATTTTCCCAGGCAAGTTTTCGTGTGCCTCATCGAAACTAGAAAAAGTTTTATCTGTCACGATTGAACCTTTATCACTTTTTCTATATCCCTGCGAAGGATGTGTTGATAGCCTTTAATCCAATCATCCATCCTAAAATTATCAGCGTCTACAGAGCCTAATAAACCCCTGTCGAAGTCAATAATAATCCGTTTCTTCGATTCTCGGATTTCAGGTTCTTCAACCCACTCTGGATCAAGATCTACTTCGTATTGTATTTGTTCAGTCTTGAGTCGCAAAAGCGAAAAAGAACTTTTATCTTCGAATCGATATTGAATATCAATTCCATTAAGTTCAGCATCTATAGGTTGATCGAAAACCTTGCTGGTCGGCCACCGGGTCAAATTCAAGGCAATAAGCTCAGCATTTGCCTCCTTAATTGTGGGGAGTTCTTTCGAATAAGTTGCCCGGGTACTAATTCGATTGACAATATGCAGCTCAAGGGCTTCGCGCCAAACTTCAAATGTTTCTTTGACTTTTTGTACTTTATTTTGTTCTAAGGATTTTGCGCCCAAAAGCGATATGGTTGATTGCTTAAGTCCTGTCTGGATATCTACGCCTTTTCCTCTGAGAGTTTGTTGCTGTGGCTGCCCTTCAACAATCTTCAAATCGGGCCATATTGTGGATAAGCGGCGACTAATCATCCCTGCCCGATCCCACAGCTCGAAAGCGTCTGCATAGCGCAGTTGGATAATTACAGTTTGCAGCTTGAACGAGTCTAAGATCATTGGAACCTGGAGGTATGCTTCACATTGACACCTTGCCCTCGCTTAGGAGGAACGGTGTTTCTATTTGCATATGGTACCCAACTAAGAACATTTTGGATATCCGCTTATAACAAGCGAATAATAGGGGACGTACCACAGTTTCACGCACTACACGATGTCCGTTTTAGCCGATACCAATACCTAGCTTGTTTCGTCATTGGATTCTGGATGCCATAAAAAAACCGCCCATCGGGCGGTTTTTTTATTTGAAACAAATGAATTTCAGGACAAATCGACAGTGCCTTCGAGCGTGGCGGATTCACCCATGTTGTCGCTCCAGAACACCTTGAGCTTATCACCGTGCTTGGCGTCCTTGAGATGAAAACCGATCAGCGGATCTTCGGAAACGCCGGGGCCGGTGCTCACCGTGACCACGACCTTGCCATTGAGTTCCACCGTCACTCGCTGGATGAAATGTGGCGGGACCTTCATACCGGTGTTTTTGTCAGTGCGTAACCCGGCCTCCATCGGATGAGTAATTAGCAGTTGCAGCTCGACAGCCTCTCCCTGCTTGCGGGTACGTATTTTCATTTTGCGCTCAGCCATTTCAATCGTTCCTCTTACGAATATAAAAATATGATTTTTTAACGCAGATAAACGCAGATGATAAATAGATTAACGCGAATAAAATTAAGATCACTGAAAACTTCTGCGTTTATCATTCATATAAATCCGCGTTCATCTGCGTTCCAAAATTATTTAAAACTTAACTACCCCCCGCACCCACCCGCCGTGACCTTGATGTTGGTCTTGGCCATGTGCAGCTTGCCACCGGCCTTGACGACGGCGTAGACGTCCGAGGTCTGGCCCATCTTCATGCGGGCGGAGAGATAGCCGGCGGCCCCGGCGAAGCTGGCGTGCGCCACCAGGGGGGCGGGGTTCTTCTCGACGAACACCGCGAT
>JANLIB010000290.1 GCA_024653675.1 Gallionella sp.
TCCAGTATTTTGCGAGTTGGGCAAGAAACCGCCCATCCCTGCGAACCCCAACTCAATAGGCTGGACACCGGCCTTCGCCGGTGTGACGAATTTTTAGAGGTGCCCTGTAGCTGTTTTCCCAGCTTCAACGCGCAATAGCTCATCTATCGTAAATCCACCTGTTGCCCCCCAGCCCTGGAAGTTTTATAACTACCGGCACTGTACCAAAGTACAATATGCATTAATCCCGCTCACCAATACGATTCCATATCTATTGCCTCGCATTAATGCCATGATTCAGCTGCAAAGAAAAGAAGCGCTGTCTGAAGCAAATGGCAACTACCTGCTTTTACCGGTTTCAGCCTGATGCCGCGCCGGCTCTTGAAACTGGTTGCCAAGAGTCTGTCACGAAAACCTGTCTCGCACGCACCCGCCCATATTTTTGGCGCTGAAGATGTCGTCTGGGCCATGGGCAGTTTCTGCGCCCTGAACCGCAAGCCGTTCGATGCCGGACTGCTGATTAAACAATTCCCGCCGCCCTATAGCTCAGATTCCCTTGTTCATGCCGCCCGTGCGCTGGGCTTCCGCATCAAGCGCCGCGATTGCGATAGCAACGAGTTAAGCAAATTCAACCTGCCGTGCATGGCCGTATTGAACCAGGATAAGCAGCCAGCCTCAGTCGCCACACTCCCTTGCAGTGGGAGGGATGGGGAGGGGGTAGAAGCTATGTCGGACACACAGGAATCCCGGACGGAGCTTCCTTCACTCCCGCTCAAACACCGCCCCGCCATCATCGTCCAGATCACGGGCGACAGCGTGACCCTGTTCGAAGCCGGCACCAACACACCCAGGACCATGGCTCATGCGGAATTCGCCGCACGCTTCGCCGGCACAGCATTCCAGCTCGCGCTTGAAACGCAATCCATCAAAGACCCCGACGGCGCGCTGAAAAGCCAGGCCGAATTCGGCTTCCGCTGGTTCATCCCGGAGCTGCTGAAACACAAGCGCATCTGGCGCGACGTGCTGATCGCCTCTCTCATCATCCAGGTGCTCGCGCTGGGCACTCCGCTGTTCACCCAGGTCATCATCGACAAAGTCGTCGTCCACCATACCCAAAGCACGCTGATCGTCATCGGCATCGGCCTGGCAGTATTCATGATCTTTTCCGCGCTGCTTTCCTGGGTGCGCCAGTACTTGATCCTGCATACAGGCAACCGCGTGGATGCCGTGCTGGGCGCGGCGGTATTCGACCATCTGTTCAAACTGCCTCCGCGCTATTTCGAGCATCGCCCCACCGGCGTGATCGCAGCCCGTCTGCACGGTGTCGAGACCATCCGCGAATTCATCGCCGGCGCGGCAGTCACGCTGATACTGGATTTCCCGTTCCTGTTGATCTTCCTCGGCATCATGTTCTACTACAGCGTCACCCTGACCCTTATCGCGCTGGCGATATTGAGCGTCATCGTTATCTTGAGCCTCATCGTCGCGCCGCTGTTCCGCAGCCGCCTCAACGAACAATTCCTGCTCGGCGCGCGCAACCAGGCCTTCACCACCGAATATGTATCGGGACTCGAAACCGTCAAGAGCCTGCAAATGGAGCCCCAGCTCAATGCCCGCTACAGCGACTACCTCGCCGAGTATTTGCGCTCCGGCTTCTCGGTGCGCCAGATCGGCAACACCTACAACGCGCTGTCCAACGGACTGGAACAGATGATGATCCTGAGCATCCTCATCATCGGCGCCTGGACCGTGATGAACGACAACTCATTCACCATCGGCATGCTGGTCGCCTTCCAGATGTTCGCCAGCCGTTTGTCCCAGCCCATGCTGCGGCTGGTGGGTTTGTGGCAACAGTTCCAGCAGGCCAACCTCTCGGTGCAGCGCATGGGCGACATCATGAACGCCCCCGCCGAACCATATTCCATCCTCCCCACCCGGCTGCGTGAAGGCAAAGGGCAGATCGACATCGAAGGCTTGAGTTTCCGTTACGCCGACAACCTGCCTTTCCTCTATGAAGGCTTCAACCTCAAAATCACCCCCGGCAAAGTCATCGCCATCATGGGGCCGTCCGGCTCAGGCAAGAGCACCCTGGCCAAACTGCTGCAAGGTTTTTACCAGCCCGCAGGCGGTGCCATCAAGATAGACGGCAACGACATCCGCTACCTGTCCGCCAACGAACTGAGGCATTACTTCGGCGTCGTGCCGCAGGAGACCATCCTGTTCTCCGGAACCCTCTACGACAACCTGCTGATGGCCAACCCACACGCCACCTTTGACCAGGTCGTGCATGTCTGCAAAATGGCGGAAATCCACAGCAGCATCGAAGCCCTGCCGCAAGGCTACCAGACCGAAATCGGCGAGCGCGGCGTGGGGCTTTCCGGCGGACAGAAGCAGCGCATCGCGATAGCCCGCGCGCTGCTCAAGAAACCCAGGATACTGATCTTCGACGAAGCCACCAGCAGCCTGGACGCCGCCACCGCAGAAAATTTCGCCGCCACCATCAACCAGCTCAGGGGCAAGGTGACGATGATGTTCATCACCCATGCGATGCCGAAGAATCTGCTGGTGGATGAAGTGGTAAGGATAGGGCAGGGGTCGTTGAGTACGGTAGGCGGGGCGCAGGGAGCTTCAATGGTGGTTGGTGGAGAGGTGCATGAATAACACAACCCCAGATTGCCCCTCAGCATTCCAAGGCCAACCACTACACCGTAGGAGCACGATTCATCGGGCGATTGCACTTCGCGCAGCAAGCTGCACTCCTGCAATCCGCATAATAGGGGTGGAGCAAGGCAATAAACATCAATGCACTGAAGCGCTCTACAACATCATCGCCAACACCCGCTTCACATCAAGCCGCGTGCAGCTCCTCGCGCAACACCTGGCGCAGCGTGCTGACTGTCACGGGCGCATTACCAGCCAGCAGCGCCGCGCTCAAGGCTTCGTTAATCAAGGTTTGATAACCCTTGCCCAACGTTTCGCCGCGCTGCTTGAAGCCCGCAATCACCTGGTCGTCCAGATAAATCGTAATCCGCGTTTTGCCTTGCGGCACAACCACCGCACCGCGTTTGGCCTTGGTCATATCGTAATTAGCTTTCATAACTCTTCCTTTCTGTCGAAGTGGCAAAGCGCGCCGAAATCAGGCGGATGCAATCTCCCCGCTGCGTCCAGCACACTGCCACAAGCCGCCCCAACGCATCCGCGCCGACGGTTACAAACCGCGCCTCGCCCGACGCATCGCGGTCTTCGCGGGTCAACGCAAAGCCGTCATGAAACACCGGCTCGATCTCGGCAAAAGAGACGCCATGCTTCTGGAAATTGGCGGTCGCCTTCCTGGGATCAAATTCAAAGTTCATGGGCTCATGATACATACGAAATATGTATATCGCAAGCAAATCATCAACGGCCTGCGGCAAACGATGCGCGATACGAATATGAAAGGAGGGTGATATGAAAGAAATCATCGGGCTGGCTGTGCTGGCGTGGCCGTTGACACTGCTGGTTTTCATCGGGCTGGATTTTGCAGTGACAATATCGCTGGCGGTGCGCTATCTGGGACTGACCATGACCGGTGAGGTAGACGACGTGAACCCCACCATCGACGGCGATATCATCACCGGCGACCGCGCCCCCCTGGACCACGACCTTGAGGCAGATGGCATACAAACCCGCTACGACGACCTCGGCAACCTCATCACCGACCCCGGCAAACCCGAACCCGACCGCGCCGACACCCTCTACGACAGCGCCGCCAACGACCACATCATCAGCGGCGGCGGAAATGACCGGATTGACGCCCATAGAGGCGGCGACGACATCATCGAAACCGGCGCAGGGCGAGACCGGGTCTTTGGCGGCGCAGGCAAAGACGTCATCTCGGGCGGGGACGACGGCGACATCCTGGCCGGCCAGGACGGCGACGACCGCCTCTATGGG
>JANLIB010000004.1 GCA_024653675.1 Gallionella sp.
TTTGGTCAATAGAACAACTATTGACCTGCAAAACCGGCAAAATCTGACCTCGCTCAGCCGAATTTTCGCTTCGATTCTTCAAGTCAGACAGGCTGCTAGGCATCCAATTTATGCACAGCCACAAAATCAGCGATGTTCTGCAGCAGGATGTCTTCCTGATAGGGCTTGCCAAGATAGGTGTTGATGCCCAATTGCTTGGCGTAATCGCGGTGTTTGTCTGCGGTGCGCGAAGTGATCATGATGATGGGCATATTCTGGGTCTTGGGATCACGCCGCAATTGCCGCGCAAGCGCGAAGCCATCCATGCGCGGCATTTCGATATCCAGCAGCATGACCTGCGGAGTGAATTGCTCCAACTGCTCCAATGCATCCACGCCGTCCTTTGCGGTAACCACCTGATATCCGGCCCGGGTCAACATGCGTGTGGTGACCTTGCGCACAGTGAGCGAGTCGTCCACTACCATGACCAGCGGCTGGGTATGCAATGGCTGGACGGCAGGCTCCTTGACTGCCTTGGCTGCCGCCTTTGCGGCGCCGCTGATGCGTTGCGCCAGTTGCGCGGGGTTCAGAATCAGCACCACCCTGCCATTACCCAGCACGGTCGCTCCGGAAACCCCCGCAAGCCGCGCCAATTGCGGACCGATGTTCTTCACCACCACTTCCTGATTGCCCAGCAGCTCATCGACATGCAGGGCAACCCGCTGCTCGCCGCTGCGAAGAAGCAATACCGGGTTGCGTGGCAGGTTTTCCAGCGCTCGCTCGCTGTCGCCAAGCAGGTGCGGCATGTAGTGCAGCGGATAAATATTGTCTTGCCATTCCACTCGCCGCTCGAGATGTAATTTTTCCATGTCTGCCGATCTCACCTGGCTGACTTGTTCGACCATGGTGGACGGGATCGCATAGACCGCATCTCCGGAACGCACCATCAAGGCCTGCATGACCGCCAGCGTGAGCGGCAAGTGGATGATGAAATGGGTACCCGCCCCTCTCTTTGAGCTGACATCGATGCGCCCGCCCAGCGCGGCAATCTCGCTGCGCACCACATCCATGCCGACGCCGCGCCCTGCGACTTTGGTGACTTCGCTCGCGGTGGAAAGCCCGGAAGTAAAAATCAATTGCGCCAATTGATCATCGCTGACCCTTTCGCCGGATTCCAGCACCCCTTTGGCTATGGCCTTCTCGCGCAACGCCGGAAAATTCAGGCCGGCGCCGTCATCGCTGAGATCGAATACCACTTCATTGCTTTCCTGGCGCACGCTCAGGCGAATCTCACCGATCGGATTCTTGCCGCCCAGCGCGCGCTGTTGGTCGCTTTCCAGCCCGTGCACCATGGCATTGCGCAACAAGTGTTCGAATGGCGCGGTCATTTTCTCCAGCACACTGCGATCCAGCTCAACGTTAGTGCCCACCAGTTCGAGGTTGGCGCGTTTGTTTATCTCCTTGCCGGTTTGCCTCACGATACGATACAACCGGTCGACGACGCTGTTGAACGGCACCATGCGCACGTTCATCAGGCTTTGCTGCAGCTCGCGATTTATTCGCGCTTGCCCCGCCATCGCAACCGAGACCTCATCCAGATTTTTCAGCAGGGTTTGCTGCACGGTCTGCACGTCATGCACACTTTCATTCATGAATCTCGTCAGTTCCTGCAAGCGGGTGAAGCGGTCAAATTCGAGCGGATCAAACGACTCCGTGCCGTCTTTGGCCAGTGAGACTTGCGCTTGCATCTGGCTTTCAGCCTGAATTTCCACCTCGCGCAATTGCTGGCGCAAACGTGTCACGCTCCCCGATAGATCCTGCAGGCCTTCCTTGAAGGAGCGCAATTCAGTTTCCATATGCAAGCGTGCTACGCTGATTTCGCTGGCCTCGTTGACCAGCCTGTCTACCACGTCGGAACGCACGCGCAGCATATTGCCGATCAGCGCTCGCTCCGCTCCGACATCCAGCATGCGCCTATCGGCCCTGCGCTCAACAACAACACCTTGTTCCATTGGAAGTTGACCAGCCGCCGGCGGGGTGATTTTTCCGCTATGCAACTCCTCGATCAGGACAGTGATACGGTCAAAATCGCTTTCCAGGGAATCCCAATATCCCGGTTCATCGCGAAGTTTCGCTGCCGCCAGCACGCGGTCTTCCATTTCATGTGCGATCTCGCCGATACGCATCGCTCCCACCATGCGCGAGCTGCCCTTCATGGTATGCAGCAGACGCCTCAACGATTGCACCTGCAACTCATCATTCGGATGCTCGCGCCAGGCACGTATCCCCGCCCCTATCATCGGGGACAAATCGCCCGCCTCCTCGAGGAACACGGGCACCAGCTGCTCGTCAACGTCATCGCGCACTTGTGGCTTGTCGGATACGGCAGGTGCGGGTGCCGGTTTTGGCGCGGGCGCGGGCGCGGGTGCGGGTGCGGGTGCGGGTGCGGGTGCGGGTGCGAGTGCGGGTGCGAGTGCGGGCGCGGGCGCCTTGGCCTTTGCCGCGACAGGAGCAGGCTCACTGGGCGCCAATGGCGGTTCGCCAAGCTTACCCTTGTCTTCGAGCAATTGATTGACAAGGCCGATGTGCTTCTCCGGCGTTTGCTGGTCGCAAATACTTTGCACCATCTCATCCAGTGCCGTGATGGATTCCAGCAGCATTTGCAACTGCTCATCGCTCAGCGAGAAAGGTTGTTCGATGCGCGCCTGCAACCAGCCTTCCAGGGCATAGGCCAGTTCGACCACAACGGGGAATCCCATGGTGCGATTCACGCCCGCCAGCGTGTGTGCGGCGCGCATGAAATCGTATTTAATGACCGGTGGCGCTGCCGCACACAGATCGCCGAATTGTTTATGCAGGACTGCCACATTCTGCCTGGCTTCCGCAGCGGCAATTTTGAACAACGCGGGGGACAGGATGGTTTCGCCTGCCGCTACGGTTTCTTCTGCGGATTCAGTCAAGGCCTCATGTGCCGGCTCAGGTTCAGGGAAGAATTCAAGCGACGGTTCGGGTTCGGCTACCGGCTCGGGTTCTGAAATAAATTCAAATATTGGTTCGGGCTCCGCGACCGGCTCGGGTTCAGGAATGAATTCAAGCGCCGGTTCGGGTTCGGCTACCGGCTCGGGTTCTGAAATGAATTCAAATATTGGTTCAGGCTCCGCAACCGGCTCGGGTTCAGGAATGAATTCAAGCGCCGGTTCGGGTTCGGCTACCGGCTCGGGCTCTGAAATGAATTCAAATATTGGTTCAGGCTCCGCAACCGGCTCGGGCAATGGTTCTATTACCGGTGCTGGAACCGCCATTGAAGGCTGCTCTGGTTCTGCGCCAAAGGCAGGCAACCCCGTCTCTTCAAGTGGCTCTGCCGCCATTCTGATTTCCGGTTCGCCGGCGGCGGACGGCAATATCTCTGAATCGAGGCTGTTTTCGATCTTCGTCGCATCGGCTATCAGATCGTTCGTCTCGACGCCCACCTCGCCCGGGTGCCCGGGCAAATGTTTCTCGTCTTGCTTGTTGAGGCTGGCCACCCATCCGGTAAAGGATCTCACGGCCTTGTCTACAAACAGCAGCATGCCCGGTGTGGCGGGTTTGTCATTGTCCTCAAGCCACTTGTTCATGGCGCGCTCGACGCACCAGGCAACCTCGCCAAAATCGTTCAAACCGACCATTCGTCCGCTACCCTTGAGGGTATGAAACCCGCGCCTTATGGACACCAGTGTCTCGCGGTTTTCCGGGTGTAACTGGCAAATCTCCAGATTGTCCCGGATGACGCCCAATACTTCCTGAGCCTCTTCAAGAAATATCTCGAGCAATTCCTGGTCTTCGTCCTTGGGATAGGGTTTCGCTGCAGCAACCTGCGGTTGCTCTGCCGGAGCGGCTGGCGCAAGCACTGAAAACTGGATTGGCTCGACTTGTGCGATCGGAGCCGGGGCAGGTTCCAGTGGCTGCTCGGCTTCGGCGGCCACCATCTCTGCAGCGGTTTGACGGGCTTTGGCCATCTCTGCCATTGCCTTTTCCAATATCGAAACGTCACCTGCCTGCCTGTGCGTCAGATGTTGCAGATAATTCTCCAGCGCGCTCACCCCATCAGCCAAGGCATGGTTTTCTACCGGCCTGGTGATCTCTCCCTGGATGAAACGCCGCACATTTTCCTGAATAACCGCCAGCAATTGTTCCGCTTGTTCCAGCGACGACATGTGCAAACCGCCTTGTATCTGGGCTAACAGGCGCAATAACTCGGTCAAATCATCACGCCTGGCCGTATCGCTGAAATATGCATTCAACCCTTGTTCGACATGCTGGAGATTCGTCAGCATCTCGTTGGCCAGCGGGATCATCGCGTTGCTCTGTTCCATCTGGCCGTGCAGATCGACCAGTTCCAGCATCCGTTGCGAATCTTCCGGCATGTGCTTTACTGCGGCCTGCATGCGCTCGGAAAGTATGCGCGCCTGTTCCTGGAAGCCGCTGCCCAGATGGCTGTAATTCTCTATGCCGCTGCCCAGTAACAACAACGCCATGGCCATGTCCAGTGCGATAGGCACCGCATGGTCCGGAACGGTCGCATATTGCGACAATGTTTGAATCTGTTTGGCCAGATACTGCAAGGTGTTGCGGTCAAGCTTGTCGCTCTGCTCCGCAAGATGCCCGGCATACTCAATAAATTTATTGCATGCATCGGCATTGCCCTGGACGCATAATTCCCAGCTTTCCTGGGCGACTCGCAATTGGTCGCGCAGTACAGCCAGCAATTGAGACACCTCGCTGGGCGGCAACACCGAAAGCTCAAGCAGGTAATTATCAAGCGCATAGACCTGTCTGATCTCCTCCACCTGCTCGCTCACATCATGGCAGTGCCCGATCAGATAGAGCATCTCGTT
This sequence comes from Gallionella sp., assembly GCA_024653675.1. Classification (GTDB taxonomy): domain Bacteria; phylum Pseudomonadota; class Gammaproteobacteria; order Burkholderiales; family Gallionellaceae; genus Gallionella. Next base: position 4,854 of record JANLIB010000004.1, read on the forward strand.
CATGAGCGGCTGCGCATCCCCGATGTTGTTCTCGGCAACCGCACGCAGCTGCTGATCTATGCCGCCAAACAATTTGCGCGCATTGAATTCCGGGGGCAGCTTGCCGGACTTGACGCAATCCAGGAAACCAAGGCTAATCCACCAGAGCGCGCGGCTCCCGCTGTCTTTCGGCATGGAACGCATCGCTCCGTCCAATGCCTGTTGCATCACCTGCACTGCGGAGGGCGCATCCTCCTGGCGCAGCCAGCGCAATAATCCCTGCTGATACTGTCCGCGCAGCACCTTGAGATGCTTTGGCTCCCCATCGGGAAGCGCGCTCAAAACCTGCTGCGGCAATCGCACGGCCAGGTTCGGGCAGAACAGGTCCAGTTCGAATGACATCTCCATGCCGCGCAGATGCTGCAACTCCTGATACTGAGTAAACAATCGCAGCGCGGCGTTATCCGCGCCATTTGCCAGCGAGTCGAGGAAATGCGTGATGGCGAACAAGGCATGGTGCAGCACATCGCGGTGCATCGCGGAAACCTGCTGCGGATTCGCGGAAAGCTCTCCCAGCGCGATTTCCAGCTCGGTGCAGAATACCGCCGCTCCATCCAGGCCGACCATCCTCAGCACGCCCAGCAAACGGTGCAATTCAGAACGTGTCTTCTCCAGCGCCTCTGCATTCGCCGCAGGTGCGCCCAGATATCGCTCCATCTGCGCGCTGATCTCGGCCAGCGTGGCGTCCATGCCGGGCTTTACGGCGGCAAGTGCATCCGGATCAAATTGTGCGCTGTCGGTCATGTGCGGTTTCGTTCGGGATTCAGGGAGCCTCTAACCAATTATTCATGGCAATTATTCCTGGCAATTATTCATGGTTCGCCCAAATACAGGGGGCAAAAGCGGAATAAGCAGGCAAGCCGCACAACGGCTGCCCGCAAATCCGGTTTTGAGGAGTTCCCATTACAGCTTGAAGCCCGCCACCGAGCCCCTCAAGTCAGATGCCAGGCCGGTCAACTGCGCGACAGAATTAGCGGTCAGCCGGGTGCCTTCAGTGGTCTGCACGGTAACTTGCAGGATATCCTGCATCGCGCTGGCAACTTCACTCGCCATGTCGGCCTGCACCTGGGTGGATACCGAGATGCTGTTGATCAGCGTCGCAAGTTCGTTGGATACCTGCTCAATTTCTCGCAGCGATTGACCGGCAACGTCGGACAGCCTTGCTCCTTCCACCACTCCGGAAGTGCTCTTTTCCATCGCTGTCACCGCATTGTTGGTGTCGCCCTGAATGGTTTTCACCAGCGAGCCGATCTGCTTGGTCGCCTCGGCGGACCGTTCCGCCAGCCGCTGCACTTCTTCCGCCACCACCGAAAAGCCTCGCCCCGCCTCGCCTGCTGACGCAGCCTGAATCGCGGCATTCAATGCCAGCACGTTGGTCTGTTCGGTGATGTCGGAGATCAGGTCCACGATCTCGCCGATCTCCTGCGAGCTTTCTCCAAGCCGCTTGATGCGCTTGGCGGTATCCTGAATCTGTTCGCGTATGCCATCCATACCGCTGATCGTGTTGCGCACCGCCTGCGCGCCTTGCTGGGTCGCCGCCAGGGTGCGGCGCGCCACGTCTGCGGACTGAGCCGCGCTGGAATCCACCTCTTTGATGGATTGGGTCATCAGCTGCACCGCTTCGCTGGCTCCCTTAATTTCCTTCGCCTGTTTCTGCGCCGCGTCCAGCAGCCCGCTGGAAACAGCCTCGGCATCTTTTGTCGCCCGCCCCATCTGTTCAGCCGCAGCCGTGATCCGCGCCACCAGCTTGTGGAACTCTTCGGTGGTGTAATTCACCGAGTCGGCGATCGCGCCGGTGATGCCCTCAGTCACTGTCGCACGCACCCGCAAATCGCCGTCCGCCAGATCGCCGAGTTCGTTCATCAGGCGCAAAATCGCGCTCTGGTTCTGGCTGTTGATTTGCGCCGCTGCTTCGGCGCGGCGGCGCATGTCGTCCAGATAGGCCTTGCCCAGCATCATCAGGGATAACAACAGCGCCAGGCCGGACAACAGGGTTGCCAGAGTGATGAGCCGCGAAGTCATGGACGATTGATAGGCATCCACCAGACGCTGCGCTTTGTTCAGCAGCAAATCCGAATCATCCACAATCACTTTGGCCGCGTTCTTTGCAGCCACCAGGCTGCGCACCTGGGAAACCAGTATCTCGACGCTATTCCGGGTGGTATCAAACAAATTCCGCGCGCGCGCCACATTTGCATCCGCCGCAGGCAGGGCATCCAGATTTTCCTCCGCCGCAAGGGTGTCCATACCGAGACTGGCCACCTGCTCGATCGACACCTCCACCCCCAACAACCTGCTGGCATCTTTACCGATACGCTCCATCGCAAGGGCAAAACGCGTTACCTGCTCCCTTTGCGCGCCCGCAAAAATTGCAATCATGGTCTCAGTCAGGCCGCGCAATTCAGCGCTCACCCCATCTATCGCCTCCACCGTCTTGGCCAGCGTCACCAGTCCGGCGCGTCCATCTTCCAGCGCTTGCACATCCTGCAGCGTTTTGTTAGCGCTCTTCATGAAATCGTCCAATGCTGCGCGCGCCCCGCCTGAGGTCGCGGGCAGCGCTCCATCACCCTTGTTAAGCCTGGTCATAATGTTCGACAGGCTCGTCTTGCTTTCCGTCAACGCATCAAACGCCGCCGAGTTTCCCGAAAGCGCCTGCTGCGCATCCTTGGCGAGCCGCTGTGACAACATCAGCAACTGGCTGGACTGCCCCACGTAGCGCACGTTGTTGCCCTCTTCCCGATTGTTCATGAAGGCAGCGATCGCGGTCAGCACGAAAAAAATCGCCGCGATCACCCCAAACACCTTCATTTTGGAGCCAGCCAAATCTTTTTGGGCTGCGGCTTTTGGCGCGGGCGCGGATTTCCCAGGCTCGGTTTTGTTTGCGGTTGGTTTTGGTTTGGTTAGCGCGAATTTGAAAGCCATATATCTATCCTCCCTAATGGGAAATTAACTGCCGATTTGTAAAAATTCCTCCTGCCCCAACAAGGCGGAGACATCCAGCTTCTGCCAAAAAGTACCCTGCTCATCCTGATACTCGATCTGTCCATCAACCTGGTATTGCTTCCAGTTTCGCGCGTCGCGCAAACCCAGCACATTGTCGACCAGCAACGCCACGTTAAATGCATATCGATCAGCAACCAGCAGTATGCGATTATTGATATCTCCGGAAGCCGCCCCGGTTTGCCGGTAAGCTGCCACATCAACCACGCCATACAAATTGCCGCGCACATTTGCCACGCCGCGGAACCACGGTTTGGTAAAAGGAACAGCGGTCAGCGCGGGTAAAGACAACACTTCGCCGACATCCACCATCTCCACCAGCCGGTTCTGGCCGCCTATCTGCACGCCCAGTGTCGAAACCCGCGCTACGGAGAGGTTCTCCGCCTGCAGCTGGTTGATCAAGTTTTGCTGGAACTCGCGTAGATTGAGCCGCTTTGACATGGTTGCCTGGCGTCATTAACCCAATGCGGCGATCTTGCTTAACAGCTCGGCCGCGTTGATCGGCTTTACCACATAATCCTTGGCTCCCTGGCGAATCCCCCAGACTTTGTCGGTCTCCTGATCCTTGGTGGTGCAAATGATCACCGGAATATGCTCGGTCTCGGGGTCTTTGGTGATCGCCCTCGTGGCCTGAAAACCGTTCATCCCTGGCATCACCACATCCATGATGACCAGGTCGGGCTTGATCAGTTTGGCTTGCGCCACGCCATTTTCACCGTCCTCGGCATAGGAAACCTCAAACCCCTGTTTGCCCAGTATCTCTCCCATGACATGGCGCTCGGTTGCCGAATCGTCCACTACCAACACTTTTTTAATGGCCATAATCCACTTCCTTTTTTTCTTGAGTATGCATGATGACGGTTTCTATCAGATTCTTTTTGTTGAATGGCTTAAGCAGATACTGATCCGCGCCGACAAGTTTGCCGCGCGCACGGTCAAACAGCGTGTCTTTGCTGGTAAGCATGATTACAGGGGTGCCTTTGAACTGCTGATTTTTTTTGATAAGCGCGCAGGTTTGATAGCCATCCAGGCGCGGCATCATCACGTCCACGAAAATAACATCGGGCTGGTGATCGACTACTTTGGACAGGCCGTCAAATCCATCTTCGGCAAGAACGACTTTGCACCCCGCCTGCGACAGAAAAATCTCGCCGCTGCGTCTGATAGTGTTGCTGTCGTCGATCAGCAACACCTTTACTCCTGATAATGGCAGATCCTCGCTCAACTTATCCCCTGTCTGGCAACCAAGCTGTATCTCACGGATTTAATACTTTGAGGCGGCAATACTAGCGTATCCCACTGCCGCTGTCATGGCGTATTTACCGCCTCCAGAAATGCGGGGTGAACAGGATCAGCACGGTGAAGATTTCCAGCCGTCCGATCAACATGGCGACCATGCACACCCAGGTCTGGAAATCGGTCAACACCGCGTAATTTCCGGCCGGCCCGACCACTCCCAGCCCAGGTCCCGCGTTGTTGATACAGGCGATCACGGCGGAAAACGCCGAAATGAAATCCATGCCGCTGATCAGCAACGCAAAAGTCAGCGTCACCACGCTCATGAAATATAAAAAGATAAAACCCAGCACCGCGAACACGATGTTGTTGGCTATCACATGGCCGCCGATTTTCATCGGGTTGACCGCCGCCGGATGCAGCAGCTTGACGAACTCGCGCCCGGCCTGTTTGACCAGCACCAGCGTGCGTATCATTTTGATGCCGCCGCCTGTCGATCCGGAACTCACCGCAATACAGCTCAGGAACAGCATCCACATCGGCGCGAACATCGGCCATTGATTGAAGTCCTGACTGGCGAAACCGCAGTCGGTGGCTATCGACACCAGGTTGAAGCTGGCATGGCGCAATGCTATCCAGAAATCCGGGTACGTACCCTGCCACCACAGAAACGCCCCGATACCAACGCAGCTTCCCAGAATCAGGGCGACTGTCGCAACCGCTTCTGCATCATGCAGATAAACCCTCAGGCTCTTGCCTCGCCACGCCAGAAAGTGCGTGGCAAAATTCATCGCTGCCAGCAACATGAACACGATCAACACGAACTCGATGATTGGCGAGTTGAAATAGCCGATGCTGGCGTCATGCGTGGAAAAACCGCCCAGCCCCATCGCGGCGAATGCATGGCAGATCGCATCCAGCCAGTTCATCCCTGCCAGCTTCAACGACGCGATACAGGCCAGCGTGATGCCCAGATAGACCACCCACAGATTGCGCGCGGTTCCGGCGATACGCGGGGTCAGCGCGGAATCCTTCATCGGACCCGGCGTCTCGGCCTTGAACAATTGGCGCCCCCCCACACCGAGCAGCGGCAGTATCGCGACCGCCAGCACGATGATGCCCATGCCGCCCAGCCAGTTCAATTCGTGCCGCCACAGGTTGATGGCAGGCGGAAGATTGTCCAGTCCAGAGAGCACCGTCGCTCCGGTGGTGGTGATGCCGGACATGGTCTCGAAATACGCGTCGGTGAACGACAATCCGTCGATCACCAGCAACAGCGGCAGTGTCGCTACGGCTGGCATCGCCGTCCACATCGCCACTACCAGCATGTAGCCGTGGCGTATCGACAATTCGCCCTTGTAACTTCGCGTCAACAACCACAACACCAAACCGATGCCTGCAGTCCACACCATCGCCAGCAGAAAGTCGATCAGCGTGCCATCGTCATATACAAGTGAAGCGACGACAGGCATCAGGTAGCTAATACTGAACACCACCAGCATCAGCCCCAAAGCATGGATGACGGTCAATGCGCGCCGCATCAGAAGAAGCCGAGGTTAACCTGGAACAGTTTTTCGACCTTGCGCACCATGCGCTTGTCGTTGACGAACACGATGATATGGTCTTCCGCTTCGATCACCGTGTCATGGTGCGCGATGATGACCTGCCCGCCGCGCACGATGGCGCCTATGGTCGCGCCCTTCGGCGAGTCGATCTCTTCGACCCGTCGCCCCACCACTTTGGATGATTCGCGATCTCCATGCACTACCAGCTCCAATGCCTCCGCCGCGCCGCGCCGCAGGGAATGCACCGCCGCCACATCCCCCTGGCGCACATAGGCCAGCAACGAGCCTATCGTCACCTGCGCCGGCGACAGCGCGATGTCGATCTTGCCGCCCTGCACCAGGCCGACATAGGCGCTGCGGTTGATCAGCGAGATCACCTTGCGCGCGCCGCCCTGCTTGGCAAGCAATGCGGACATGATATTGTTTTCGTCGTCGTTGGTGAGCGCGCAGAACACATCCACCTCGCCGATGTTTTCCTGCAGCATCAGTTTTTCATCCGTGCCGTCGCCGTTGAGCACCAGCGTGCTGGTCAGGTCAGCGGCAATGCTCGCGCAGGCTTTTTTGTTGTGCTCGATCAGCTTGACCTGATAACTGTGCTCCAGGGTCTTGGCCAGGCGCCGCCCGATGTTGCCGCCGCCGACGATCATCACCCGCCTGGCAGGCTTGTCCCTGCGCCGCAGTTCCTGCATCACGGTGCGGATATGCTCGGTCGCGGCGATGAAAAACACTTCATCGCCCGCCTCCACCACCGTGTCGCCGTTCATGTTGATTGAGCGATCCTTGCGGAAGATAGCCGCAACGCGAGTATCGATCTGCGGCATATCGGTGCGCAGAAAACGCAGCGGGCGGCCAACCAGCGGCCCGCCTTCCACTGCTCGCACCGCCACCAGCGACACTCTGCCGCCCGCGAACTCGAGCACCTGCAAAGCCTCCGGAAACTCGATCAGCTTGACGATGTAGTCGGTGAGGATCTGTTCCGGGCAAATCGAGAAATCCACGCAGAAATTTTCCGCGCTGAACAGTTCCTGGCGCTCCAGATAATCCGTGGCGCGTATCCGTGCGATGCGCGTCGGGGTATTGTAAAGACTGGCGGCAAGCTTGCATGCCACCATGTTGACCTCATCGCTTTGCGTGACGGCCAGCAGGATGTCGGTGTCCGCGATGCCCGCCTGCTCCAATATCGAGGGATGCGCGGCATTCCCTGCCAGGGTGCGCAAATCCAGCCTGTCCTGCAACTGGCGCAGTTTCTCGCCATCGGTGTCCACTATGGTGATGTCATTGGCCTCGCCGACCAGGCTTTCCGCCACTGTCGAGCCGACCTGCCCGGCTCCGAGTATCAATATTTTCACGCTATTCCCCTTATCGTGCGGGTACGGTGCGCCGTTAAAGTACGGGCATAAGGCATTACGTCCCAGCCGCCCGTATCCATTTTTTCCATTCCTCGAACAGCTTTTCATCGCGCGACGCAATCACCGAGCGCTGCCAGATGTCTCCCTGGCCGAAATCATCGCTCTCGATACAGCATGCAAAACCGCCGGATTCGCGCAACACCGTCAAACCGGCGGCGTAATCCCAGAGATTCTGCCCGCCATGCAAATATACGTCATAGCGGCCGGCTGCGGTGTAGCACCAGTCCAGCGCGCTCGCGCCGAAGTTGCGTTGCGAAGAATAGGGCGGATTGGTCGCCAGCTGTGTGGCCAGTTTCTTTTTAAGGCGCTTCAGGTCCACGCCCGCCAGAGCTTGCCCCAGCCTGCCAGCCGCTTCACGGCCTACCAGTTTTTCACCATTCAGGAACGCGCCGCGCTCGTGCTCGGCGGCAAACATCTCGTTTGCCACCGGGTCAAAGACCACGCCCAGCACGCTTTTGCCTTCACGCACCAACGCGACAGACACCGCGAAATACGGCAGGCCGCGCACGAAATTGGACGTCCCGTCGATCGGATCGATGCACCACAGTCCGTCATGGCCCGCTTTCCACAGCGCATGCTGTTCGGCGGCGGTCATTTCCTCGCCCAGCACCGGCACATTAAGTATGGCTTGCAACTTTTTGGTCAGCGCGCCTTGCGCGGCAAGGTCGGCCTCGGTGCACAGACTTCCATCGATCTTGTGCTGATGTGACACCTTGAGATATCTCGGCATGATCTCTTCCGCCGTCACCAGCTTGACCGCCGCGATCACCGCTTTGAGTGTCGCGCTCATGCCGCTTGAAATTGTATTGTTCATGGACGCCTTATGATGTCTTCCATTTGATCGAACACCCCATGCTGGCGATCTGCTCGCGCGGTCCCTGCCCGGTTCGCGCCACCTGTAACATCGCGTTGAACAAATCACGCGGCGCATCGGCGACAGCCTCCTTGCGCGATGCGTCCAGCCGGCCACGGTATTGCAGCTCCAGATTGGCGTTGAATCCGAAAAAATCCGGGGTGCAGACCGCGCCGTAATCCCTGGCGACCTGCTGGGTCTCATCCCACACATAGGGAAAGGGATATTTGTACTGCTGTGCGATCAGCTTCATGTTGTCGAAGGAATCTTCCGCATATTCGGACGGGTCGTTGGACATGATGGCGATGCTGTTGATGCCGTGCTGCTGCAACTCCCGCGTGTCGCGGATGATGCGCTCGCGGATGGACTTCACGTATGGGCAGTGGTTGCAGATGAACATCACCAGCAGGCCGTTCTTGCCGCGCGCCCTGGCCAGATCATAGCGCTTGCCATCCACACCGGGCAGGTCGAAATCGCGGGCCTTCCAGCCAAAGTCGCACAATGGGGGTTGCAGACTGACCATTTCAAATTCCTGACAATATCTTTAGGGGCGTTATATTATCACGCACGCCATAGCGATAACCCGATTCGATCATGCCACGATTCTTTTGCCCGCCACCGCTGCCGCTCAGCGGCTCGTTCGACCTGCCGCCGGATGCGGCCCGCCACGCCTCGCGCGTGCTGCGCTTGCGCGAGGGAGATGCGGTGCAGATATTTGACGGCAACGGCAACGAGTGCCAGGGCGTGATCACCGAGCTCAGCGGCAGGCGCGTTGTCGTCGGGAACATGACCGCAACCAGCGTCAACCGCGAATCGCCGTTGCAAGTGGTGCTGGCGCAAGCCTTGTCGAGCAGCGAAAAAATGGACTGGGTGATACAAAAAGCCACCGAGCTGGGAGTCACGGAAATCCAGCCGCTCGACACCGGGCGCAGCGTGGCCAGACTGTCTGTCGAGCGCGCCGCAAAGCGCATTGAACATTGGCAGCAAGTCGCAATCTCCGCCTGCGAACAATGCGGGCGCAATGTGCTGCCGAAGATAAACGCGCCGCTGGACATCATGGCGTGGCTGCAGCAAACACGGGCACTGCCTGCCATGAAATTGATCCTGCTGCCCGAAGGCGCGGCCTCACTGCATGACCAGGTGAAGCCCCAAGGCAAGGTCATATTGCTGATCGGCGCGGAAGGCGGCTTCACCCAGGCGGAAAGCGATACCGCGCTGCACTGCGGATTTATCCCGATACGGATGGGCGCGCGCGTGCTGCGCACCGAGACAGCAGCGATCGCCGGGCTGGCCGCGTTGCAAACGCTGTGGGGAGATTTCAATTTATAAAAACCATTGTCCACGAAATACACGAAAGGCACGAAAAATTAAACACCCCCGGGTTGACAGTATTGTTTGTTAAGTCTGTTTTTGTTCGTGAATTTCGTGTTTTTCGTGGACAAGAATTTGTTTTCATATTCAACCAAAGGAGAATAGAGACATGCCTTACGTCAACATCCGCATCGCAGGCACCTTGAGCCGCGAACAGAAAAAACAGATCGCCGCCGAGATCACCGACACGCTGGAACGCATCGCGCTCAAGCCAAAAAACTACACCTACATTGCCTTCGACGAACTGCCCAACGAGAACTGGGCCATCGCCGGACAGTTGCTAGATGAGTCATAGCACGGCATTATCTGTCTATCTCTCAGGGAGACCATAAATGCCCATACCCACCACATCCGCTGACTTCGTCGCCTGGTTCCGTTCCGTCGCGCCCTACATCAACGCGTTTCGCGGACGCACCTTCGTGATCGCCTTCGGCGGCGAAGTGGTCGCGGACGGCAAGTTCGTCGAACTGACGCATGATTTCAACCTGCTCGCCAGCCTCGGCATCCGGCTGGTGCTGGTGCACGGCGCGCGCCCGCAGATCGAACAGCATCTGGCCAGGAACAATCTTGAAGGCACCTATCATCACGGCATCCGCCTGACCGATGCCGAAACCATGCAGTGCGTGAAGGAAGCGGTCGGACGGGTGCGCGTCGAGATCGAGGCGCTGCTGTCGATGGGGCTGGCGAATTCGCCGATGGCCAATGCCGACATCCGCGTGGCGGGAGGCAACTTCATCACTGCGCAACCGATCGGCATCATCAACGGCGTGGACCTAATGCACACCGGCAGCGTGCGCAAAGTGGATGTCGCCGCATTAAATGATCGCATGGAATTCGGCGAGGTGGTGCTGCTCTCGCCACTCGGCTATTCGCCTACCGGCGAAGTATTCAATGTGACTTTGGAGGATGTCGCCACCGCCACCGCCATCGCGCTGGATGCCGACAAACTGGTGTTCCTGATGGACACCGACGGCGTGCAGGACAAGAAGGGCGCGCTGCTCAAGGAACTTACCATCGCACAGGCGGAAGACGTGCTGTCCGCCAAGCGCAAACTTCCGGATGATGTGGCAATGTTCCTGCCCTGCGCGATACGCGCCTGCGAAGCCGGCGTGGCGCGCACCCACCTGATCAGCCGCCACACCGACGGCGCGGTGTTGCAGGAACTGTTCAGCGACGAGGGCATCGGCACGATGGTGGTGGAAAGCACGCTCAACACCCTGCGCGATGCCACGATAGAAGATGTCGGCGGCATCCTGAAACTGTTGCGCCCACTTGAAGAGGAAGGCATCCTGGTGCGGCGCAACCGCGAATTGCTAGAACAGGAGATCGACCGCTTCGTGGTGCTGGAACACGACCACCGCATCGTCGGCTGCGCCGCGCTGTACCCGTTCCCCGACGAAGCCGCCGCCGAACTCGCCGCCCTCGCGGTGGAAGCGCAGAGCCGCGACCGCGGCTACGGCGAAGCCATCCTCAACCACATGATAGACATCGCCAAGTCGCAGAAATTGAAAAAACTGTTCGTGCTCACCACGCGCACCGCGCACTGGTTCATCGAGCGCGGCTTCAATGAAGCCGATGTCTCCGCGCTGCCCACGCAGAAGAAGTCGCTGTATAACTGGCAGCGGAAATCCAAGGTGTTTGTCAGAAAAATCTGATTCGCCGTTGTAGGATGGGTGGAGCGAAGCGATACCCAACATTTAATATCGGAGATGGGTATCGCTTCGCTCCACCCATCCTACACTTGCTTTACGTTAGGTTTTCGGGGGATGCAGTGAAGCCAGAGATACTCGTACAATCAGACGATGACATAGCTCTAAGATCAATCATCTCTAGCATTTCTAGTATCGAATGCTCGAAATTCTTTTCAGACCATCTTGGAAAGTCTCAACCTGATCAAAGAATTATTGTTACAGGCTTTCAAAGGTTTGCCAAATCTGTACTCGCAGCCGCAATGCCAGATATTGAATGGAGCATGGAGCATTGCCCCAGCCGCGAGAGCCGCGATTCCATCGACATTTTCGGGAAAGGTAATGGATTTGTCGTGGCGATCGAGTTAGACAAGAATCGCGCCGACCAAGTCGCAAAGAAGTTTGTTTCACGAACAGCAATACTGCCACCAACGATTATCTATTTCATATCACTTTGCTATCCAGGCACAGAAAATATGGACAGGTCTGAGTGCGCAAAATACTTCAGCTATTGTTCAACACTCTCACTCCGAATGAATAACCACTATGCCGGGTTCATCATTGGGTAACCCGCGTAAGGCGTAGGGTGTCAATAAGCGAAGCGCATTGCACCGAATGAAAACGCATGCGGTAGTGATTAAAGGGGTCGTGATCGAATTAACTTGGCGGTTTCGAGCACAGGTAGGTCGGGTTAGCAGTTTCATCGCGTAACCCGACATGTACACGCCAACAATCGTCGGGTTACGCTGCGCTAACCCGACCTACATTCTTGCGTTTCACCCCACGGCGCGACCTTCAGCAGCAACAGCATCCCAGGTATCGCCAATGCACCGTGTACCCGGCGCCAGCATCAATCAGGCAACCCCGCCTGGCACATCAAGCCGGGCATGGGTATTTTAAAAGAAATCTTCTTCGCGCTGATGCCGTATGGCCAGCACGGTCACAGTTTGGCTGTCTTCGATTTCAAACAACGCGACATAGCCGTTCGCACCGAAACTGATTATCAATTCGCGCAACAGTGGATGTTCCGGCGATGCCTTGCGGCAACTGAATGGAAAGATGCGCAAAAACTCGATGCCCTTGGCAATGGCAGAGCGGGCGCGCCTGGCGGCTTTCGCATCCCGCTCCGCGAGAAAATCGAACAGGCGCTGCAAGTCCCTCGCGGCGACAGGCGTAAACCGGACCGTGTAACTCACTTGCGGGCAGCCGCCTTGCGCGGGCGCGCCAGCGTCTTGTCCAGCCCCGCCAGCACTTCTTCAGCAGAAACATATTTTCCTGTCCGGCGCGCCTCGTCCCGCGCCGCCAGTCCGCGCGTGACGAATTCCTGCTGCATTGTCCGGCGCTGGATGTTGAATTGAATCGCCTCCAGCACAAACCCGGAAAGCGTCTCGCCCTCCGTCAGCGCAGCCTCGGCAGCGGCACGCACCTCTTCGTTCACCCGCAGCGGCGGAATAGTGGAAGTCTTGGTCACAGTTTTCATCATTCGCTCCTCCTTGCATTACAGATGCGATGCAGTATTACCTTAACCGGATTCAAATGCAAGCCGCTGCATAGCCGCCGCACCGGCAATTGGTCACAACCAAATATTTTATTGACGGCAGGAGGTCGGATGATGTCCCGTAGGGTGCGCCATGCGCACCATGGTGCGTAGAACGCACCCTACGATTTCAGCTCGCGTAGGTCGGGTTAGTAGTTTCATCGCGTAACCCGACATAGACACGCCAATAATAGTCGGGTTACGCTGCGCTAACCCGACCTACATTCTTTTCCGTCTCACCCCACGGCGCGACCTTCAACAGCAACAGCATCCCCGGTATCGCCAACGCCGCGCACAGCAGGAAGAAACTTCCCCAGCCCATCTGCTCCACCAGCCAGCCCGCGGTGGCGTTGACGAAGGTGCGCGGCACGGCGGCGAGGCTGGTGAACAGCGCGAACTGGGTGGCGGTGTAAGCGGGGTGGGTGGTGTGCGCGATGTAGGCGACGAAGGCTGCGGTGCCCAGCCCGACGCCCATTGCCTCCAGGCCGATCACGAACGCGAGCTGGGTGAGATGCAGGGGCGTTACTTCTGGCTGCGCTCCCTGTATCGCCAGCCAGTAAAAACCGAAGATGCTCACCACCTGCACCACGCCGAACAGCCACAGCGCGCGGTTGATGCCGAGCTTCAGCATCCAGATGCCGCCAAGCAGCGCGCCGATCACCGCCGGCCACAGACCGGCGTTCTTGGCGATCAGGCCGATCTGCGATTTGCTGAAGCCCATGTCGAGGTAGAACGGTGTGGCCAGCGCGGTGCACAGGCTGTCGCCGAGTTTGTAGAAGAACAAAAACGCCAGGATCAGCAGCGCGCTTTGCCAACCCTTGCGTGAAATGAATTCGTGGAACGGTTCGACCGCCGCTTCGCGCAGCGTCCTGGGCGGAGTGGCGCGATGCGGCTCCTTGACCAGCAGCGTCATCACCATGCCGGGCAGCACGAACAACGCGGTGATGATGAACACCGTGTTCCACGGCAGGTGGTCGGCGAGGATCAGCGCCAGCGAACCGGGGATCAATCCGGAAATGCGATAAGCGTTGACGTGCACCGCGTTGCCCAGGCCGAGTTCGTTGTCCTGCAGCAATTCACGCCGGTAGGCATCCAGCGCGATGTCCAGCGTGGCGCTCAACAAGGCCAGCAGCGTAGCGAGCATGACGATGATGCCCAGATCATTCTGCGGCGAAAATCCACCCAGCGATGCGATCACCACCAACAGCGCGGCTTGCATAATCAACATCCAGCCGCGCCGCCGTCCCAGTATCGGAACCGCATAACGATCCAGCAGCGGAGCCCAGAGAAATTTCCAGGTGTAGGGGAACTGGATCAGCGCGAACGCGCCGATAACCTTGAGGTCGATGTGCTCGGTGCGCAGCCATGCCGGAACCAGATTGAGCAGCAGATACAGCGGCAGGCCGGAAGCGAATCCGGTGAACACGCAGATCAGCATGCGGCGGGTGAAGAGTTGTTGCCAGATTGTCATAAGCGCCTTATCTGCAGGGGCGCGATTTATCGCGCCCTTCCTTGATGCCTGACAAGCAAGTTCTGGGCGTGATGAATCACGCCCCTACCCGGCGCGCCTGAAACGGTACACCGCCATACTGCCGAGCAGGTTGGGCAGCAACTTCACTCCGCCGCCGTTCGTCATCACGCGGCGATCGAGTATTTGCACATGCAGGTCGGCGCAGAAATTCTCGAAGTCGCGTAGCGTGCACAGGTGCACATTCGGCGTGTCGTACCATTGATAGGGCAGTTCATCCGATACCGGCATGTGGCCGCGCAACACCTGGAGGCGCGCTTTCCAGTGGCCGAAATTGGGGAAGCTGACGATGCCCTCGCGCCCGACGCGCAACATCTCCTGCACCAGCGCTTCGGTGTGGCGCGTGGCCTGCAGCGTCTGCGACAGCAGCACGTAATCGAAAGCGTTGCTCTCGAAACCGGACAGGCCGGAATCCAGGTCGCCCTGGATCACATTCACATCGTTCCTGATGCATGCGACGATGTTTTCATCGCTGATCTCGACGCCGTAGCCGCGCACATGGCGGGTTTCTTTCAGGTAGCGCAGCAGGCTGCCGTCGCCGCAGCCGAGGTCGAGCACCGACGCCCCCTGCGGTATCCACGCAGCGATGGCGGCGAAATCCGGGCGTGCGGCGGCGAGTTCGATGGAGTGGTGCGCGCTCATGCGGAAAACTCCGTTGCGATACGCTCGAGGTAAACGCGCATCACATTGTGATAATGCTCATGCTGCATCAGGAACGAGTCGTGCCCATGCGCCGATGAAATCTCGGCATAGCTCACGTTGCGGCGGTTGTGCAGCAGCGCGCTGACGATCTCGCGCGAGCGCTCGGGCGCAAAGCGCCAGTCGGTGGTGAACGACACCACCAGAAAATCGGCGCGTGCGTCGGCAAATGCCTTGTCCAGGTTGTCATCGCAAGCGCGAGCAGGATCGAAATAATCCAGCGCCTTGGTCATCAGAAGATAGGTGTTGGCGTCGAAATACGCGGCGAACTTGTCGCCCTGATAGCGCAGGTAGGACTCGATCTCGAACTCGATGCCGTAGTTGTAGCCCAGCTTGCCCGAGCGCAGGCTGCGCCCGAACTTGTCCGCCATCGCGTCGTCGGAAAGGTAGGTGATGTGGCCCAACATGCGCGCCAGCCGCAGGCCGCGCGTCGGCACCACGCCATGCTGGTAAAAATTCCCGCCGTGGAAATCCGGATCGGTCAGGATGGCGTTGCGCGCCACATCGTTGAACGCGATGTTCTCCGCCGTCAGATGCGGCGCTGCCGCGATCACCAGCACGTGACGCACGCGCTCCGGAAACGACAGCGACCACTGCAATGCCTGCATCCCGCCCAGGCTGCCGCCCATCACGGCAGCGAATTGCTTGATGCCGAGCCGGTCGGCGAGGCGCGCCTGCGACTCCACCCAATCTTCCACTGTCACCACCGGAAAACCTGTGCCATAGGGCTGTCCGGTTTCAGGATTAAGGGAAGACGGTCCTGTCGAACCGTGGCATCCGCCGAGATTATTCAAGCCGATAACGAAAAATTTACCGGTATCGACCGGCTTTCCCGGCCCAACCATGTTGTCCCACCAGCCCACGTTTTCAGGGTCGTTCGCATATCGGCCTGCGACGTGGTGATTTCCGGACAGCGCATGGCAGATCAGAATCGCATTGGATTTGGCGTCGTTCAGCGTGCCGTAGGTCTCATACACCAGTTCATAGCTCGGCAGCACCGCGCCGCTGCGAAAAACCAGCGGGGTGTCGAAGGTTGCGCGTTGCGCGCTGACGATGCCTGCAGAGTTACTCATAAATTTGATTTGTCCGCAAAACAAATTTCAAGACGTATGGTTGCAAAAAACAAAACCCGTTCAGCTTGCGCGGGACGGGTTGCCTCGCTTTAGCGTGTATTTTTTAAGTGCCCCGCAAGCTGATGTCAAATCGGCACTGAGTGGAGTTTCCGTGTTTTGCGGAATGCTGTCAATCATATCCAAGAGTTGAGGTAATACAGAAAATATCGTAGGGTGGGCGCAGCCCACGCGGTTGACATCGCGGTCGAATGACAAATACCGCGTGGGCTGCGCCCACCCTACGAAACTACGAAATCGCTCCTATCATGAATTCAACTTGTCCAGCAACTCGCGGATCTTCATCGGGTCATCGGCGCGCAGAATTCTCTGTGTGAGCCCGGCAATTTCCGGAAGGCTGGTAGTAAGCACGCGCTGTTTGATGATCGGAACCTGCGCCGGGTACATCGAGAACCGGCGCAGGCCGATGCCCAGCAGCAGGCGTGTATATGCGGTCTCACCGGCCATTTCGCCGCATACCGAAACAGGCACGCCGGATCGGTTGGAAGCGCCGATAACGTGTGCGAGCAAGTGCAGCACGGCCGGATGCAACGGGTCATAGAGATGCGCGACTTCTTCATCGGTGCGATCTATCGCCAGCGTGTACTGGATCAGGTCGTTGGTGCCGATGGACAGAAAGTCGAGTTTTTTTGCGAAGACATTCAGCGCCAGCGCGGCAGCCGGAATCTCGATCATGCCGCCGATTTTCACTTCATGATCGTATGAAATGCCTTCGTCATCCAGGCTTCGCCTGGCCGCTGCGATGAATTGCAAAGTCTGGTTGATCTCGGAAGCGCCGGACAACATCGGCACCAGTATCTGGACATTGCCGTAATGCGTGGCGCGCAGCAGGGCGCGCAACTGGGTGCGGAACAATTGCGGCTCGGCCAGGCACAGGCGTATCGCGCGCAACCCCAGCGCCGGATTATTGGCGACCCGCGCCGCGCCCTTGATCTGCTTGTCCGCGCCGAGATCGAAAGTGCGTATCGTGACGGGCTGGCCTTCCATGCCTTCGGCTACGGCACGATAAGCTTCGAACTGCTCTTCTTCACCCGGCAAATCGTCGCGATTGAGAAACAGGAATTCGCTGCGAAACAAACCGATCCCAGTCGCACCATTCTCTTTCACTTCGGCGATATCTTCCGGCTTCTCGATGTTGGCATGCAACTCGATGAAGCTGCCGTCCAGGGTGTTGGCGCGCGCGGTGCGCAGCCGTTTGAGTTTCTTGCGCTCCAGTTCCCACTCGCTCTGGCGCAGTTTATATTCCGCGAGTATCGGCTTGTCCGGGTTTACGATCAGCACGCCCTGCTCACCGTCAAGGATCAGCAGGTCATCTTCGCGGATCAGTTCGCGCGCATGATGCAGCCCCATCACGCACGGCGTATTGAGTCCGCGCGCGACGATCGCTGTGTGCGATGTGGCGCCGCCCAGATCGGTGATGAAAGCGGCATATTGCTGCGGCTTGAACTGGATCAGGTCGGCGGGGCTCAGATCATGCGCCACCAGGATCGTCTCGACATCATGGCGCGCCGGTGGCGGCTGATGCCCAGGCTGCCCGGTCAAGCGCTTGAGCAGCCGCTCGGCGACTTGTTTCACGTCAAGCTGCCGCTCCTTCAGATATGCGTCCTCGAACTGATTGAACTGGGCTACCAGAGCATCCGTGTGCACTTTGAGCGCCCACTCGGCGTTGCAATACTCGCTGGCGATCATGTCGCGCGGCGCTACGCTCAACTGCGGATCGTCCAGTATCATCTGGTGCAATTCGAGGAAGGCGTCGAATTCGGCTGCGGCATGGGTCGGGCGATTGCTGCGCAGACCGGCGAACTCGTTGCGCGTTGCCAGCAGGGCGGCATCGAAGCGCGCGACCTCTTCCCCGATGAACTTTTTCGGCAACACATAATGCGCGACTTCCAGCGAGGTGTGCGAAATCAGGTGCGCATAACCGATGGCGATACCGCTGGTGACTGCTATGCCGTGCAGAGTAAAGCTCATAGACCTCTCCCAACATGTTTGGCGCACATCATTCGCCTTCCCCGAAACAGTCATTGATGAGTTCCAGCAATGCGTGCATTGCTTGCGCCTCGCCTTCGCCATTGGTCTCGATGGTGATGGAAGCGCCCTTGCCGGCGGCCAGCATCATCACGCCCATGATGCTTTTCGCGTTCACGCGGCGGCCGTTCCGCGACAGCATCACCTCGCACTTGAAGCTCGACGCGAGTTGCGTAAGCTTGGCCGAGGCGCGCGCGTGAAGACCGAGTTTGTTGATAATCATCGCATCTTGCCGCAGCATCTTATTTATCCGGACTCATGTAAACGATGCATTCGCGGCCGCCTTCGATGGCGATCCTTGCCAGATCCGGAAGGGTCGTGGCGGGACAACACACCACACGCAACAACATCGGCAGATTCACTCCCGCTACACCCATCACGCGCTCGGCGTGGCACAGTTGCCGTGCGATGTTGCTGGGCGTTGCGCCGAATATATCCGCGAGGATCAACACCCCGCTGCCCGCATCCAGCTGTTTGATGAACGCCTGTCCTTCGGCCAGCTTTTTTTGCGGATCGTCGCTCGCCAATACCGTCAACACTTCAAGATTTTCCGGGGCTGCGCCCAGCACATGCTTGACGCAGTCCACAAAGCTGTCGCCCAGGCCGTTGTGTGTCACCAATAATATCCCGACCAATTAACCCACCTCTCTTAAACTAAACAACGGCGATGGTCCGCGAAATTGTCTGAAAGCAAAAACCCGCACAAAAGGTAAATGACGTAAGCCGCTGCATATTTGGTTTGTTTGTGTCTTTCGTGTATTTCGTGGACAACTGTTTTTCCCAGGTTCATGGCTCAACCTGCAAACGGAATACCTTTTCGCTGAATTCCAGCCGTTTCTGCATCCCGGCTGTGAGCCGGATGTTGCCTTGCGCATCCACCAGCATCGCATCGGACGCTCCCATCAGTCTGGCCGCCTCCCGCCAGCCGCCTGCTCCGGCGATGAACAATGGCTTGGAAACCGCATCGGACAGAACCCCTGCATGTTCACCGCGAGTCAGCACCGTAACCGCCTGCACGCCCTGCATCGGGTAGCCGGTGCGCGGGTTGATCAGGTGGCAATAGCGCACATTGCCCACCATGAAAAACCGCTGGTAATCGCCCGACGTGCCGATCGCCTCTCCATCGTTCAGGTCGATGGCCGCCAGCGCCCCCGGCTTGCGCGGATGCTGGATGCCGACCCGCCACGGACGATCGCCATGCCGCCCGATGGCCAGTATGTTGCCCCCGATGTTGATCAGCGCGTTGCGGATGCGCTGATTGCGCAACAATTCTGCGGCGCGGTCCAGCGCGTAGCCTTTGGCGTAACCGCCCAGATCAACCTGCACGAATTTATTTTTGCTCTGCGCCCTGCCATGCTCTATAGAGATATCGCTCATCTGTGGGTTGGCCTGGACCAGTTTTGCGATTTCCTTTTCGTCAGGTTGCACTGGCTTGAATTCATCTGCATGGAAACCCCATAGCCGCACCAGCCCGCCGATAGCCGGGTTGAACAGTCCTTGTGACCGCTGTGAAAGTTGCGTCGCATCTTTCAGTATGGCGACAATTTCCGCCGAAATGGCAGCGCTATCGCCGTTGGCGAACGCCTCGTTCAGTTCGCCCAGTTCGCCCGGTTGCCAGGCATGCAACATGTCATGCAGCTTCTGGAATTCCTGAAAGACTTCGCTCACCGCCTGTTTTGCCCGCGGCTCCGTTTCTCCATACACGCTGACTTCAACCAGCGTGCCGAATACATAGCCTTGCTCCTGATACAACGGCGGTTCCTTGCCGCACCCCGGAAGACAGAGGACAGACATCAGAAGACAGAGGACAGAGGACAGAGGACAGATTCTTGTCCGCTGCGCGGCACATTTGTTTAAGACGCGGCGCAGCCGCGACAACACTTCTGTCCTCTGTCTTCTGTCATCTGTCATCTGACAACTCCAGCGCTGCAGCCAGCAACGCCAGCCGCGCAACCACTCCGTAGGCATAAAACCGGTTGGCCGTCTCATCCGGCTTGCCTTCCGGATTGGGCATGCTGCAATGTGTTTCGAATGCCAGCGGCACGAAGTGCATTCCCGGCGCATTGAGATTTTCATCGACCCCGCGCCCGGTGTGCACCCGGTAAAACCCGCCGACCACATAGTGATCGATCATGTACACCACCGGTTCAGCCACTGCGTCGTTGATATGTTCAAAGGTGTAAACACCCTCCTGCACCAGCACATCGGAGACTTCCAGCCCTTCTTTCACCACTGCCATCCTGTTGCGCTGTTTGCGGTTCAGCCCGGTGATCTCGCCCGCGTCTTTCACCGTCATGATGCCCATTCCGTATGTGCCCGCATCGGCCTTGACGATGACGAATGGATCGCTCTTCACGCCATATTCGGCATATTTCACGCTCATCTTCTTCAGGATGCCGTCCACTTGCATGGCCAGGCACTCCTCACCGGCACGCGTATGGAAATTGATCTGATTGCAGACGGCAAAATAAGGGTTGATCAGCCACGGATCGATATCGAGCAACTTTGCGAATTCGCCTGCCACGCGGTCGTATGCGGCGAAATGCTGCGACTTGCGGCGCGTATACCAGCCCGCCGAAAGCGGCGGGTAGACTGCCTGTTCGATATTTTTCAGTATCTCGGGCGCGCCGCCGGACAGATCATTGTTGAGCAGCACCACACAGGGATCAAAGCCATCGAGTCCGAGCCGGTTGCCGCGCCGCACCAGCGGCTCCAGCACCAGCGCGTTGCCGCCGGGCAATTGAATCGGGGTGGCCTGGGTAATCTCGGGCAAAAGGCTGCCGATGCGCACACGCATTCCCGACTGTTTGAGGATGGTCACAATCTGCGCAACATTCTGCAGGTAGAACAGATTGCGCGTGTGGTTCTCGGGTATCAGCAATACCCCTTTCGCCTCGGGACAGATCTTTTCCACTGCGCTCTGCATGGCAAGCACGCACAGCGGCAGGAAATCCGGATTGAGATTATTAAAACCGCCGGGAAATAGATTGGTGTCCACGGGAGCCAGCTTGAATCCGCTGTTGCGCAGATCCACCGAAGCGTAGAACGGGACGGCATGCTCCAGCCATTGCGCGCGAAACCAATGCTCGATGGTCGGCATCCCGTCGAGAAAGCGCCGCTCCAGTTCGAGCAGCGGGCCGGTAAGCGCGGTGGTGAGGTGAGGTACCATGATGCTTTCTGCGGCTGATCAAATCAGCGCATTCATGACGACAGGCTAACTGACAGCCGCCTCATCAGCGGGGGGTTGTGACGCCCCATCCTGGGGCTGTTCTTCCTTTGCGGCGATTTTCTTCAGCCGTTTTTCTTCCTGCTTCTTTTTCTTGGCGAGCTCTTTCTGACGCTTCTCGAATGTGTAATTTGTCTTGGCCATTTGCGATCCTGTTAAGTGCTATTGAGGGTTAAGGTTCGCTATGATAGCAAGTCCCTTGTCATTGAGGGCGCCTCATACCATTGGCGCCCCCATTTCTGCGCGGCGCCCTTGGTTCGCTGTCATTGCTTGCCGCTGATTTTGCGCATGAGTTCCATGGCTTGCTGCGGAGTGGGTTCCTTTACTTCAGGGCGCCTCTATTAATTCAAAATCCTAAGCGAGACAAGGCGCGAAAGAAATTTTAGCGCGCCGCATATGTTTGATATGTAAGCGTTAAAACTTCTTGA
>JANLIB010000041.1 GCA_024653675.1 Gallionella sp.
GCTGCATGTAGGTCGGGTTTCAACCCGACATGTCGGGCTAAAGCCCGACCTACAAGGGTTTGCGCATAAGTGCCCCCAATAGCGGCGCACTACACTAGTTCTAACTCTGCATTCGAGATGGCCTGCGCAAAAGCGCGCAGCCCCTCAATTTGAACGTTAGGCCATCTCGGGATGGGCGAGCCGAGGTGGATCGTTTGAGTCGCCCCGATCATAGCCAAAGGAGAAGAACATGCCACAACAAAGACAAGTCACCGAAACGTATTGGTGTCCAGGCCCTTGGCCTTGGCAATGGTTTCGCACATGCACAAGGACAGTCACAAAATGGTGCTACCAATTTCAGTGGCTCAAGGAATACCGCTGGCTCGTTTTCTGCTACTTAGAGGGCTGCGAGAACGGAACAAAATATTGCTGGTATGCCGGGTGCTTTAATGTGTTTGGCTCTGAAACGTTCTATAACATTGAAAAATGCTTTGGTTCACAAAAGTCGAGTTGCGGCAAGTGTGGTTGACTGGCCTAACTTTACGTTGGCCGCCCGCAGCCGTACCCGTGTGGCGTCCAAAAGGCGCCGTTGCCGGACGAAGGATGGAACAGGTCTCGATCAAGAGACGGACGTGCACATCCTGGAGCGGAACGTCGTCGATCTAGAAGCGCCGTCGCCGGAGCCGGGGCACGAGTTTCGACCGTTAATCAAGTAAGGAGGTTCGTCATGGCATGTCGTGAGGTGTCGACCTGGATCACCGAGAACGTCCTGGTCCCCGTCGAGCGATTCATCACCGAAGCGCGCGAAGCGTGCGAGGAGATGCGTCGCTGGGTCGAGGAGCAGGTCCAGCAACCGATCGAGAGCTGGGTCAACCGGACCGAGAGACGATGCCGCGAGCAGGAGTGCAACTGGTGGTGCCTGTGCTGTAACAAGTGGTTCTGCTGGCTCGTCACGCTCGTCGTTCGGATCGTGACCTGGGTGCTCGTCACGATCGGCAAGTGGGTCGCCTACTTGGTCTGCAAGATCGTGGTCACCGTGGTCGGGATCGTCGTCGACCTCGTGCTCAAGGTGATCACCCGGCTCGTGACCTTCGTTGTCTGCCTCTTCACCGACCCACTCAAGGCGCTCAGCGCGCTGTGGGATCTGTTCAACGACATCGTGGACGCCGTCGACGACGTACTCGGCCTCGTCGTCTCGCTCCTCGACGACGTCAAGGAGATCATCAACGACATCAGGGGGCTAGTCGACGGACTCGGTCGGTCGTTCTGCATCTTCGGCACGGCGGCGTGCGCGTTCTTCACAGCGATCTTCGGCGCGATCAGCGGCCTGCTCGCCTGGGCCAGCGACATCGTCGACTGGGTACAGGACACGGTCCAAGGTGTCCGCGACCTCGTCGGCGGCATCCTCAGCCTCGACTGGTGCCGGATCCAGCGCGGCCTCGGTATCTTCAACGTGCTGCGCGTGATCGGCAGCGTGACCCGGCTCCCCGGCACGATCTTCTACGCCGGCCCGAAGGCGCTCATTGACGTCGACACCATTCAGACGAAAATCGACGCCAGCCTCAACGCAGCGTTCCGCGACAACCCCGGGCGGCTGGCGCGATCCCGCGATCGGGCCAACCTTGGAGGTTCGCCGGTTGGCCTGCCGTGCGCCCTCGACCCTCGGCGGTTGGCGATCTCCTCCTCGGAGTTCCTGCGGGGGCTCGCCACCTCCAGGGTCCTCGACCTGTACTCGATTGCCGGCCGCTTCACCTCCTGCGAAGGCAAGTTCGTCTATCAGCAGTTCGACGGAGAGGTCGTCTACACGGGCACGACCACGACGGTCACCAAGACCGACATCGACGACTTCCTCGCGCTGGGCCCTGGCGCGGTGCCGTCGTTTACCGTCTACCCGATCAAGCAGGCGGTGTTCCGCCGACACCTCGAGACGGCGACCCGCAAGGGCTTGCAACTCGGCCTGCGATTCAACTGGCACCGCCCTGTCGACCTCCCGGTCTCCGAGGCTCGGTTCGTCCCTCTCGCGAGCGACGACGCCGACTTGGGCGACGCCGTGCAGAAGGATCTTCTGCGGCTGATGGGGCGCCCCGACACAGCGGAACCGCTGGAGGTGATCCCGGTCATCGCCGTGTTCGGGTACGTCCTGACCTCGCTGCACGGCCTCACTTCCTGGTTCCGGACGGCGCTCCGTAACACAAGCCCGACCGGCACCACGTTCCGCAACCGCTTCCCGGAGGTCGTCTTCCAGTATGTGCCGATCCACGAGATCGGCCACTACGTCGGCCTCGACCACGACCCCCACAACAGTGCCGGCGAGATCATGTGGAAGCCGAGCCAACCGACCGACTGGGGAGCGAGCGTCCTTAACTACCTCGTGACGACAGGCGAAGCGAACTTCACGCTCGATGATGTTGACGTCGTGTGGAGATGGATCACGACCAACACGGCTGTTCGCGATCGGTTCCTCCCATGAGCACGCCGGTGATGCACGCTCGCCACGACCCATCGGTGCTCGATCTCGCCGGGCCAGATTCGCTCGAACGCCTTCGCGCTTCGTCGACGAAGCGGGTCATCCGCTCGATCGCGGTGGTCGACCCCGTATTGCCCACCGACGCGGCCCGTCGGCTCGAACGGCAACTCAACCGGTGGTACTTCGCCTGCGGGTGCGAACAAGGCTCGATGGCCGTGCTGGTGACGCTGCTGGCGTGCTTGGCGACGGGCCTTGTCGCCGGGTTCGACGGACCATTCGAGTGGTGGCGGATCGTCGGGTACGTGATGGCGGCCGCGCTCGGTGGCAAGGCGCTGGGCTTGGCGTACGCCAAGGCCCGGCTGCGCGGGCTCTATCGGCGCCTCAAGTCGCACTACGGGAACCGAGAGCTGAAAGAACGGCTCCACGCAGGCAGTTTGCCGCCGAACGGTCCGTCGCGGAGGGTGTCCAGGTTTGACGCTTCATCTTCCAACCGAAAAGCTGACAACCGCTGATGAACGAGAATAACAGACTGAGTCGAAACCAACCTCCAATGAAGTGAAGTCGTCTATTGCTTGGGTTGAGCAGCATTATCCAGATGCTCACTCGATCGATCGAGAGATTCGTCGTTGGTATATTGTACAACCGCCAGGGTCAGCGTGAATCGCCCACAACATGCTCAGAATGAGCAAGCGGAACCCCTATCGATCCGCCCAACCCAGCGTTCGAGCGGGACGCCGCAGAAGCGCGTCGCCCCTCAACTTAACGTTAGCCTCATCTTCCTCTGTGTGCTTTGTGTTCTTCGTGGTTAAGCTGTTTTTTTCCCAGGATCACTGACGGTAAGTCGCATGGCACGTTACGCAATATTCCATCGTTTTGTTCAATGCGCGCAGAGACGAATTCACATCTTTGGTCAACAGCGCTTTGCCAAGATCATCGCCGCTTTTGTGAAAAGCCAAACCCAGCGTCTTGAATTTCTCGTTGTCGAACATGCCGCACATTCCTTCCATTTCCGGGGTTAAGCCAAGCTTGGTATGCGCAATTCCGGAAGCCTCTTCAAACTTGCTTTCCGATATTAAACCGACTATCGATCTGATTGCCCCCATATGTTCCCGCATGTTCGAAAGCTGATGCTGTTTCATTTCCGCTGATAATCCCAGGGAAGTTCGCGTGTCCATCATGCTCATGTCGTGTTGATGGTTCCCATGATGCATTTTTTCGTCGTCAGCAAAAGCCACATTCAAGCCGGCTATCCCGATGAATATTGCAACGCTTGTCAAAATCCTTTTCATGTTTTTGTTTCCTTATGTGATGAGATCAGCTTGAGCCGGCCTCGTTTGTTTAGCCAGAATTTTCCTTTTTCACAAGTGAAGTTCTGCCGGTTTTTTCCCTCCCTGCCACACTACAAGTACAGATCAGGGCGGCCATCATAATTTGGCATACTGGAATGAAATATGATTGAAATCATACCGGCGAACTGGGCCGTCGCTGCACCAAGGCCAGCGTTTGTCCTTTCCGTTTCAGTACGCCTTCCCGTTCCATCTCGGCCAGGGTGCGATACAGCGCTTCGTGGCTTGCGCCCAGCTCCGTCGCCCAACGAATGATAGGTTGAGCCAGTTCCACGCGCCCATCTTCACCACGTTCCACCAGGTAGTGGATGACACGCATGCGCAGGCTTTTCAGGCCCAGCCGCTCTTGGGCCGCACGTTGCCGGCGAAGGTTGCGCGAAAGTGTGGCGATCCATTCCATGGCAAAGTTCGAATTATTGGACAGACAATCTCGCAGGGATGCAACGGGCAAGCTCAGGTAACGTCCGGCGCGGGCGCAGATCGCATCGCAATGGTAATGGGTGCCGAACAGGCTGGCTTCGGCGAAAAAGTCACCTTCACGGGCCCGGTGCAGAACAATCTCAGCGCCTTCCGGCGAAAAGCGCGTCAGACAAACCTCACCGTCCAATACACGATATACCGCATCCACTTTGTCACCGAAGCGGAAGATATACTGACCCTTGCTCATGTCCATTTGACGCGCCACCTGACGAAGGGTGCCCGGTAATTGCTCTATCCAGTTTTCAGTCAATATTGCTCCCCATCCTTTGCGTGCTGGAAAATACTGCCATTAAACCCGGTTCGATTCATGCGCATGTAATTCTACCTATTGATTCGGCAAACAAACACTATGAACCTCGTCATTGATGAAACAACTAGCCATTCGACTAAGCCCGCAAGCGGTCAAGTCGCTGGTTATCCGGACTTGATCCGGAATTCAGCAGAAACACATATCGGCGCGCCTAGCGCGCCACTGTATATCTGCCTGACCGCAGGTCAGTTTATCCTGAGCCCGTCGAAGGGCCGGTATGACGGCAATACTATTTGCTGGCCGGATCAACAGACGCTTTATATATCCGATAGTTATTAGAATGTAACAAATAAGTATTTCACAGGCATATGCAATGCCCCTAGACTGCGCCTCTGCAAGTTGTGATGAATCATTTTATCAACCTACTATTGGGATACAGAAAGGAAGGCAGTATATGTCCAAGCTGATCAAGAATGGCCGCATCGTGAATGATGCATGGAAGACGCTGACCCTTGCGGAGGGCGATACTCCGCAGAGCGTCAGGTTGCCGGTAGGCCCGGTGCTGGTGCCGCTATCGGTATGGCGTGCGCGCCGTGCCGAACTGATACACCGCGAATATGAACACGGCTGGCCGCTCGGCGTCTGGCTGGCTGCCGATGAAGGCGCCGAGGCGATCGAGAATGACGTTGACGACTTCACCGTGATCGCCATCGAATTCGACAAGTTCTCGGACGGCAAGAGCTATTCCACTGCAAGCCAGTTGCGCGGGCGCTACGGATACAAGGGCGAGCTGCGCGCTATCGGCGACGTGCCTGGCGACAGGTTGAATTACCGGTATCAGGTTGGCTTTGACGCATTTGCTGTGAGTGACCGCAAGAACGCCAGCAGGAATGAAGGAACTGTCCTGTCAGGCTGGTTCGGCAAGGCAATCGAGCCTGGAGAGCTCGCTGCGGTCGCTGGTTAAATATCGTAGGGTGCGTTCCACGCACCGTCGTTATATCAAGGGTAGTGCGTGGAACGCACCCTACAAAATTCAGGGCGCGATTTATCGCGCCCTGATCTATTCAAATATCAGAAAAAGGGCGCGATGAATCGCGCCCCTACTATTGGTTTTGAAATGGAATCAGATCATCAACGGACCGTGGTACTCATCATCAATTTTGGCCCGCGTGGCACTGGAGGAGATATTCGCCAGTTGCCGCTCATGGTCTGATTGAACCTGCAGCAGCGTCAGGACACAGTCCCCCAAGCTGTTGTACTCGTCATGGCCGGTGCCGTATTGTTCCGTTTCGGAATAGAAGAATTGGCAACGGTAGCGCTCGGCAGCCACTTTGCACACTACGAATTGCGCGCCGCGCTCAGCCCAATAGATCGTAGGGCACAAAGCCAACTCTTCGGAAGATGCGTCAAGCTGCAGTTCGCTGTCCGCCAATTGGAATGGAACCAGTTTGCCATAACGCTCAAACAGCGTAGCAGAAACCAGTTTTTGTTCTGCGTCGGTATAATCCGGGATGGTGGTTTTCATTGGGCGTTTTCCGGTTCGAAGAAATGGGCCGGGTACTGCGAAAGTTTATGGAGCCTAAAAAATTCAAATATCGCCGGTTGACGAATTTTTAGAGATGCCCTTATGTTTGTACCCAGGGCAGGCCTTCAAAACGCCAGCCGTTGTGGGAGTTGCGGTGGTGTCTTTCATCCAGATCGCCCTCAAAACCGTGGAGCACGTTATATACCTCCGTAAGCCCGGCTTTTTCCAGCGCCAATCCGGCATCCACTGAACGGCGTCCGGAACGGCAGATCAGTACAACGGGACGATTCGCGCTTGCAGCTTTTTTTACATGCGCAACGAAATGCGGGTTGATGCCCCATTCCGGTCCGTCGACCCAGGGAATGAGAATAGAGCCTTCCGGATGACCGACAAACATGTGTTCCATCTCGCTGCGCACATCGACGAATACCGCTTCGGGATTGGTCTGCAGGAATTCAAAAGCTTGCTGGGGTGTCAGGTGTTGCATAGTGTGCTCCGAAACTGGATTTGTTTGAACCGCGGCCAGGGTGTGTAGTCAGGGTGTGATGATAGACCCGGACACTGTTGCCAGTCTAGCGGAGAGTGAATACCGGGGACAACGCATCCCGCGCACGATGAAGCGCGAAGACGTTCTGACTATTTCTTCCGTTCGGCAATTTGCCGCAGCCTTTCCGGCTGTATGACGTGCCCGTCCAGACCGGCATCTTTCGGGTTGCCGCCGTAGGCCACCGTCATCAACTGCGAGTAGTACACTACCGGCATGGCCAGTTTGGTGCCTTTCTTTTTATTGATCTCGGACTGGTAGACCTCGACGTTGGCCTGGCACAACTGGCAAGGCGTGACGATCATCTCGGCGCCGTGGTCGTAGGCGGATTCGACGATGTCACGGATCTGCTTCTGCGATTTTTCCGGCTCGGAAAAAGCCAGAGCGCCGCCGCAGCAGGTCACCTTCTGCTCGTAGCCGCTGGCCGGCTCCGCCCCGACGATCTCAATCATCTTGTCCAGGTACTGCGGGTTCTCGAATGACTCCCCGTCGATACCAAACGGACGATTGGTCTGGCAACCGACATAGCCCGCAATCTTCATTCCCTCCAGCGGTTTTACCACCGGTTTTTTCATGCCCTCAAAGCCGATGTCCTCGACCAGCACCTCGACCATATGGCGCGCCCTGACCGTGCCCTTGAAGTTGAGCCCCGCTTCTTTCAACGCTTCGTTGGTTTCGGCCATCAGGCCATCGACTTCGTGAAGTTTCTCGGCGGCCTCGCGGGTGGAAAGCCAGCAGGCCGGGCAGCCGGAAACCAGGTCCTGCCCCGGCAGATGCTGTTCGGCCAGCGCCAGATTGCGGGCGTTGAGCACCAGGCGCGGCAACAGGCCGCCCTCACCGTAACCGATGGATGCGCTGCAACAGTTCCAGTCGGGGATCTCGTTAAGCTGGATGCCCAGTTTGTCGCACACCATATTGATGGAAGTGACGAAGTTGGAGGCGGACGCGCCTTTCTGCGAGGAGCAGCCGGGGTAGAACGCGTAATTCTTTTTAACCACTTTATCTCTCCGTTATCTTTAAAATTCTGGTGGGTTACGCTAACCCACCCTACGAATCTTCTATCAGGAACTGAAGCCCTGCCTGCGGTCTTCAATTTCCTTCGCCTTGGCGAGCATCTTCTTGATGCCGCCGGCATCCTTGCATTTGTGCCCGCCCAGTATCTCCATCGGATTAAGGCGCTTGGCCTTCATCAGCTTGAGTCCTATTCCCTGCATGGCCAGCGCGTTCTTGATCCCTCGCACGAACCCGTCCTTGAAATATACGGCCAGCGAGAATTTGAGTTCGTTGACCCGCCCGGTCTGGACCAGGCTGTTCCAGAACAGTCTTGCTACTTCGCGGGTGGGCTGGCCTTTCGGCGCGATGTTCAGCTTGTGCGCGTAATGCGCCAGACCGTGCATGATGTGAGTGATCGGCAGTTTCCTCGGGCAGCGTACGATGCAGTTGTAGCAGGAGGTGCACATCCACATGGAATCGGAGCTCAGCACTTCATCGCGCTTGCCCGCCATGATCATCCTGAATATCTTCTGCGGAGAATGTTCCCAATGCGGCCCGAGCGGACAGGAACCGGCGCACACGCCGCACTGCATGCACATCTTGACCCATTCGCCATCCTCGACGCGATCCTCGACTTCCTTGAGGAAATTTTTCCCGTAATGCGCGGCGGCTTGTTGATTCAAATCATTCATCGTTGTTTACTCCTCGCGTAGGGCGGGTTCTACCCGCCATGCATGATTAACCGAAGCCTTTCATCGGTGACGGCCCCATCTTCACCAGCTGCGCAACAAACTCATTGATAAACCCGGCTACGCGGGCGTTGTCGGTAATCGCCACTTCAAAGCTGGACACACGCTCAGGCTCGAGTCCCATCTGCGTCAGCGTGTCGCCGATCTTGCTCATCCGGTAATTGGCCAGCTCCGACCCCTTGACGAAGTGGCACTGGTAGTCGTCGCCCTTCTTGCAGCCCATCATCATCACGCCGTCATAGCCCGAGTTGAGCGCATCGGTGATCCAGATGGTGTTCACCGAGCCGAGGCAGCGTACCGGGATGATGCGCACAAAAGCCGAATAGACGATGCGCGACAAGCCCGCCATGTCGAGCGCCGGATAGGCGTCATTTTCGCAGGCCAGAATAAGCACGCGCGGTTTCTCCGAAAATTCATCCGGGATCTCCACGGCCTTGATCTGGTTGCCAACAGTGTCTACCGAATAATTCTCGAACGAAATAACGCGCACCGGACAGGCGCCCATGCAGGTGCCGCAGCGGCGGCAACGCTGTTCGTTGAAAACCGGAAAGCGCCGTTCGTCCTCATCTATGGCGCCGAACGGGCATTCCACCGTGCAGCGCTTGCACTGGGTGCAGCCTTCCAGGCGCACAATGGGATACGACAGGTCGCCGGAGCGCGGATGTGCTGCACGGCCGAGGCTGGCGTTCTCGACGGCCTGTATCGCCTTGAGCGCGGCGCCGGTGGCATCCTCAGTCGCCTGCAGCATGTCCATCGGACGGCGCACCGGCCCGGCCGCATAGATGCCGGTGCGGCGCGTTTCGTAAGGGAAGCAGATGAAATGCGAATCGGCGAATCCATATTTGAACTGCGGCATGTCCGGACCCTGACGATAGTTCAGGTTGAGCACAGAAATTTTCTGCAGTTCCGACTTCTGCTGCTTGGCCGCTTCGGAGCCGCCATCCGCTTCCCTGACAACTGTGTCCCATATATCGAGATTCACACCGGCACTGGGCACCTGGCCGGTGGCCAGTACGACTAGGTCGGCT
The DNA here is from genome assembly GCA_024653675.1 of Gallionella sp. Classification (GTDB taxonomy): domain Bacteria; phylum Pseudomonadota; class Gammaproteobacteria; order Burkholderiales; family Gallionellaceae; genus Gallionella. The sequence goes on from JANLIB010000041.1 coordinate 9,362, forward strand.
TCGAGCGTCGCATCAGCATCGAGTATCATATCCCTGTAGTTCACCTTGCAGCCGTTACCTGTTGGCTCGACCCCGCTGGCCTTGCCCTTGGCGAAAATAACGCCTTTGTGCTGTGCGCTGCGGTAAAAATCCTCGCCCATGCCCGGCACGCGCAGATCCTGGTACACCACCACGGCATTCACTTCAGGATTCGCGTCCTTGAAATACATCGCCTGCTTGATGCTGGTAGCGCAACAGTGTCCGGAACAGTAAGGGAGATGCTTCGCCGTGTCGTCGCGCTGACCCGCGCATTGCAGGAACACAACCGATTTTATTTCCTTGCCGTCGGCGCGTTTGAGCGCGCCACCATTGGCGGCTTGCGCCAGGGCTTCGAGACCGGCCTGGTCCACGACGTTAGCCTGACCGCCGCCCAGCTCGGGCAATTTGGCGATGTCGTAGTTGGTGAAGCCGGTCGCCTGGACAATGGCGCCGACCGCCGCTTCGGTGACCGCGCCCGACTCCTGCGCAATCTTGACCGCAAAGCGCCCCGGCGCGCCGGATGTCTCCGCGATAGTAGAATTGAGATGCACCTTGATCAGCGGGTGCGAGCTCACTTTGGCGGCAAGTTTGGCAACACCGGTGTCCTGCGGTTCGGCATAAGGCGCTTTGTATGGAACACGTTTCCACAGTTTGTTCGCCCAACCGCCGAGTTGTGCCTGCTTCTCGACAAGTATCACTTGGTAGCCGCTCTCGGCGGCCTCGAATGCGGCGGTAAGCCCGGACATGCCGCCCCCGACGACCATAATGCTTTTCAACTGGGTTCGGTTTGGATTGCCCTCCGGCAACTTGACCTTCTTGAGTTCGGCGCAGCCCATGCGAACGTAATCGTCAGCCATTTCCTGGCGAACTTCATCATGCTCGCTGCCCTCGGCGACCACCCAGATGACGCCTTCGCGCAGATTGGCGCGAGTCATCGCAACAGCCGGAAAATGAAATGCTTCGGTCTTGGCGCGGCGCGAACAGGCTGCAATGCAGATGTGCGTGACGCCTTCCTTCTCGATGTCATCACGGATCATCTGTACGCCTTCGGTGTTGCACAGAAAATCATGTTCGCGCACCAGAGCCATCTTGCCTTCCTTCTGCGCGATCTTGCCCAGTTGCGCAATATCCAGCTTGTCGCCCAGGCCGCAGCCAGAACAAATATACGCAGCCGTCTTCATTTCAGCCATCATCTAGCTCCTTCGACTGTAGAGGTCTTGTGCACCACCTGTATCGCGCGCAATGCCGCCGCCGTGGCGCTTTGCACCGAACGGTTCACATCCAGCGGGCTGGTCGCGGAACCCGCCCCGCACATGCCATCGTCTTGCGAGCCTTCGATGAAGCCGGACGAGTCGAGCAGGATGTCATCCGGCAATTTTATGCCGTTGGTCTCCGGCTCCATGCCTACCGCCAGCACAACCAGGTCATGCGCCGTGGCATAGCGGTGATAGCCCTCGGTATCCACGCCATGCAACACCGGGTTGCCATCCTTGTCTTCAGCAATTTTGGCAACTTTGGATTTAACGAAACTGACCGTCGGATCCTGTTGCACTTTCAGGTAAAAATCCTCGAGGCGGTCTATGACGCGGATGTCGATGTAGTAAATCGTCGATTTTGCGGCTTCGCCATAGGCTTCGCGCACATAATGCGTCTGCTTGAGCGAGGCCATGCAGCATATGCGCGAGCAATGGCGCAGATGGTTCTCGTCGCGCGAACCGGCGCACTGGATAAAGGCGATATTCCTGGCTTCTTTGCCGTCTGAGGGACGCAGCAACTTGCCGCCGGTCGGGCCGTGTGGGTTGGCGAGCCGCTCGAATTCCACGCTGGTAATCACGTTGGCAAAGCGGTCGTAACCATAGGGCTGTATCTTCGCGGCATCATAAGGCTTCCAGCCGGTCGCCCAGACGATGGCGCCCGCCTTGATCTCGACGGTCTCATCACGCATGTCCAAGTCGATGGCGTCATATTTGCAGGCTGCCCTGGCTTTATCGGCATCCGCCGTACCGATGATGGATGGGTCGAGCACATATTGCATGGGATAAGCCATGGCGTGCGGCAGGTAGGCGGCCTTGGTCTTGGCCAGGCCGTATTCGTAGGGATTGTCTATCTGCGCTTCGACCGCAGCGGCGCAGTCCCCGCAGGCGGTGCATTTCGCGTTGACGTAACGCGGAGATATTTTTAACTTTACAGCGTAGTCACCGCGCTGCCCGGACACGCCAAGCACTTCGGCCATCGTCATTACACGAACATTGCGGTTGCCCTTCAGGCGCCGCAGGTTAATTTCAAGGCCGCAGGTCGGATGGCACATCTTGGGAAAGTAGCGATACAGCAGCGCAGTGCGGCCGCCCAGAGTCGCATCACGCTCGACAAGTATCACCTGCTTGCCGCATTCGGCAGCTTCCAGCGCCGCCGTTATGCCGCTTATTCCTCCTCCCACAACCAGGATGGTCTGGTTGGTTGCAATCGAACTCGTCACGCGAACCTCCATTGGTAATATTTTATTTCACCATGAAACCGAATTATACAGGCTGTGTACATGGTCAATGCTCCAGCGTATGAATTTCGAAGGCCATGCTGGTCAAATCTCCCAATATCCATGTGTAAGTTTCCGCTGCATTGGGCGCGCCTATGCCGGAAACCGAGCCAGGGTTGACCAGCAAAGTCTCCCCTCCCTTGATGTTGGGTTGCCGGACAATCTCCGCAACATGGCTGTGACCGCAGCAAACCAGGTCGTAATCCCCGGTGCAGGCCATACCACGGCCATAGTGGGGAAAATGGGTTGCAAAAATGCGCCTGCCGCCCAGTTCCAACTCGGCATCCTGCCCATGATAGGTCAGCGTTCCGCCGGACTTCGACATCATTTTATGCATTGTCATGACATCGCCGAGATTGTTGCCATGCACCACATGCAGCGGCACGCCGAGTTTGACGGATGCGCGCAGTGTATTTGCACCGATCAGGTCGCCGCAATGAATCACGGCTTGTGCTCCAGCCGCCTTTGCCTGGCTTACGGCTGCGGCGAGTGGTTCTGCACGATCATGGCTATCGGATACGATGCAGATTTTCATTGTGTATTTTCGTTTACCAGAATCATTTGCCGCTGGCAATTTCGGTCAATCTGAAACCGCCTATTAGGCCTAACCGGCAGTTTTTATGTCTATAACCAGAACGGGGGGAGACAATATAACCCGAATGAGGGGTATACTCTGTACCGTATTGTTTTGAGGTTTAAGGACACCCGTCATCCGTGTGAATTGATGGCGAGGAAATTGCGGCTGATATTGAAACACGAATTGGCAGGCTGGCTCCTGCGCCGTCAGACTTGATAAATTGGGATTTGGCATATGGGCAAAAGAGCAAACTCAGCAAGGAATTCAGCCGGCACGGGCAATTCGTGGCCAGGAGATCGTGGTTTTATCACACCAAAAAAAGACGACCGTGCTGCGGCGCGCAATATGAATGCGCCTGTTGCTCCCCGTGCCAGCGATCTTGAATCGCTGGCGGAAGAACTGCTTGATGCGCTCATCGGCGCTGTAAAAGCGTCTGCCGGAATGGTAAGGATACTACCCGCCAATGGCCAGGCACTGCAAATGATCAGCTCGATCGGGCTGCCCGCCGAATTGCCCGAAACAGGAAGCGCCGCTTGTTTGGATTGTGTGGCCTGTGGCGAAGCGGCTATCGGGCATGGCATTTCCCGTATCGACATCAGCGAATGCAATACTCGACAGGATTGCCGCTATGCCAACTGCCGGTTTCAAACGATAATCGTCGCGCCGCTTGAAAGCGACAGCTCTCCCGATAACCCGGCGGGAATCATCGCCCTGTTCTTCAAAAACCCACCGGATTTATTTGATCAAGTTTCAAAAAATTCCCTGACGTTCGCCCGCTTGCTTGGCGCGCTTATCGAACAAGGTAAATTGAATCGTGAAACCAGGCGCGCCGATCTGATCGCCGAGCGCCAATCGATCGCCAACGAGATACATGACTCGCTGGCGCAAACGCTGATGTATGCGCGGATGCGTACAAGCTTGCTGATTGAGTCTATACGAACGGGCAATGAATTGATGGCCGCAAAACATGCGTACGAGATCGATGAAGCTTTGGAGAACGGTCAAAAAACGGTGCGTGAATTGATCACCGATTTCCGCTGCGAGATGGATCCGTCAGGGTTGCTGCACGCCATACAGAAATTAACCGGACAATTTCGTGAGCGTAATAATATCGCTCTGGAATATATTAACCGTGTTGCGGACCTCGACCTGCCGCTCGAATACGAGATTCAGGCCTATTATATCGTTCGTGAAGTGCTTGCCAATATCGCCACCCATTCCGGCGCGACACATGCGCGTTTGATTATTGATGCCATTGGTGATAAATATGTGTTCACTATCGAGGATAATGGCAGGGGCGGATGCACTTTTACACCGGTTGAAGGCCACTACGGCATGATGATCATACGTGAGAGGGCTGCGCGCATCAATGGCGAAATTCGAATTGAAAGCATGGAAGGTTTGGGGACATCAGTGCAATTGTCCTTCCAGAATGCGGCCGTCCGTGAGGAGAAGGATTAGATGAGCGAGAAATTGAAAGTAATTCTGGTGGATGACCAGAACCTGTGCCGGAGCGGATTATGCGAGCTGCTTGGGAGGTGCTACGACATCAGCGTGCTTGGCGCAACAGGCACCTTCGAAGGGCTGCGCGATCTTTTGAGCCAGCAACCTGACTTGATGGTGCTGGATATACGCATGAAACCGCTGGATGGTCTGACCATGCTTGAGCAGATACGCAAGGAAGGGTGCAAGGTTCCTGCGGTCATGCTCACCATGAGCGATTCAGAAGCAGACCTGACCAATGCGATACGCGCAGGAGTGCGCGGATATTTGCTCAAGGACATGGCTCCCGATGATGTGGTCGACGCTATCCGCCGTGTTGCTGCAGGCGAGCTGGTCGTTGCTCCCGCCATGACCATCAAAATGATCGACATGTTGCGCGGCGACCAACAGGGCGAGGAACTCAAGAACCCGCTCAAATTACTGACAGATCGCGAGCGCGAGATACTGCAGCTCCTGTCGCGCGGAGAGAGCAACAAAAGCATCGCCAACGCCCTCTCGATCAGTTATGACACGGTGAAACAACATGTCCGTCATATTCTGACCAAGCTCAACCTGTCCTCAAGGGTTAAAGCCGCTGTGTTGTTTACGGTCGATCAGCAAACGCGGAGCGACGAAGACAAGGCCTCCCGTTCTTGAGGGCACTCTATTTTATTGAAACCAGGGCGCCTCTATTTATCCAAAATCCTAAGCGAGACAAGGCGCGAAAGAAATTTTAGCGCGCCGCATATGTTTGATATGTAAGCGTTAAAATTTCTTGAGCAACGCCGTATCGCGACG
>JANLIB010000046.1 GCA_024653675.1 Gallionella sp.
AATTACCCCCGGCAAAGCCGGGGGCTTATTGGGTGAGCCCCTCAAAGGGGCCGATAAAACCGTGAGCCGCCTGAAGGCGGCGGGGTTTTTACTCCTTCCTCCTTGCAGGGGGAAGGTTGGGATTAACCAGCGACTTGGCTGCGGTCTTTTGCAGCCTAGTAGAATGGCTAGTTGTTTCATCGAGGGGGTAGAAATTTTGATCGTGCTCATGCTTAACTTCTACCCCCTCCCTAGCCCTCCCCCTGCAAGGGGGAGGGAATGATGTTGCTGAATTTTAATGTTGCTCTCTATATGACTGCCGGAACGGTCAAACCTTAATGAGTCCCCCGGCATAGCCGGGGGTTTACCTCACTGAATTAACTTACCCATAGCCAACCCGCAAACTTTGTGCTAAATTCTGTCCAGTCTGGCCAGAATCAACAACGGAGGACATCATGCATAGCGAATGGCAACTGCAAGAAGCGAAGGGCAACTTCAGCCAGCTCATCAAGCGAGCGGCGAGTGGCGATGCCCAAACGGTCACCGTCCACGGCAAGCCGACGGCGGTGGTCGTTTCGGCGGAAGAGTACGCCAGGCTCACGCGCCACCGCACCAAGCTCTCCAGCGCGCTGCTGCGTCCCGGCCTCGCAGCCGAAGACCTGGACATTTCCCGCAGCCGCGACACCGGGCGCGACATCAAGCTATGAGCTGGCTACTGGATACCTGCACGCTTTCCGAATACGCCAAAAAATCGCCCGCGCCGAAAGTAATCGCCTGGCTGGATGAGCAGGACGAAGCCAGCCTGTACATCAGCGTGATTGCCATCGGTGAAATCGAAAAAGGCATCCTCAAGCTGCGTAAGGCCGACCCCGCACGCAGCCAGAAGCTCACCGCCTGGCTGGGCAAGGTGGAGCAGCGCTTCGCCGGACGCATCCTGCCGCTCGATGCCGCCGCACTTCACGTCTGGGCACAGATCGCCGCACACACAGAACTGGCCGGCCAGCCCATCCCGGTAATGGACGGCCTGCTCATGGCCACCGCCCAATGCCACGGCCTCACCCTCGTCACCCGGAATACGCGGGACTTCGCACCCTATCCGCAGGTGTTTAATCCCTGGGCGCTGTAAGCCCCGACACTGAAAATAGCGATTAGCCATGCTGAACAAACTAAGTGACTTTCTGTCTTCGATCATTCCCCCCGCCAGTGTCGAAAGCCGCCCCGAGCACACCCTGCAACTGGCGACTGCCGTGCTGCTGATCGAGGTCATGCAGTCGGATGCCGACAGCACAGACCATGAGCAGGCCGCGATACTGAAAATCCTCAAGGAAAGGTTTTATCTATCGGATGCGGAAGTGGCGCAACTGTCCGAACTGGGGCACCAAACCGCAACCGCCGCCAACGACTTCCACCAGTTCACGTCACTCATCAACCGGGAACTGGAATTGTCCGAAAAGGTTCGCATCATTGAATACATGTGGCAAGTCGCCTATGCTGACAACCAGATCAGCGCGCATGAAAACCATTTGATGCGAAAGATGGCCGACCTTCTCCACATTTCTCATGGAGACTACATTGCCGCCAAAATGCGCGCCAAGCCTGCCGACCTGAAATAACGCAGCCTGGTGCATCAAGCAGCCCGGGGTCATGATCGGCTCAAGCGTTCTTGCCATTAATCAGGTTGATAATCACCTTGACCATGATCTCCCTCTCATCGGGCTTGCTCTCGGCAATCAGCAGGGTAAATGCCACCAGAGCATTGTCGGCAATGCGCTTTTCACCCTCGGCGTTATACAGGAAGTCCTGTCGCTCCAGAAACCATACAAAAATCGCGGCGGCGATCCGCTTTTGCCGTCGGTGAACGAATGGTTCTTGACGATGAAGTATAGCAGGTTGGCAGCCTTCTCCTTGATGCTGGGATAAAGCTCCTTGCCGTCGAAGGTCTGGTAAATCGTCTCCAGCGAACTCTTGAAAGATTCGTCCTTCTCATTGCCAAACAGCCCGCCGAGATTCTCCTTGCTGCGCCACAGCCATATCTGCTGCATCGCCTCATCGTAAGTGATCCTGGGCAGCGCCGCAGCGCGCGTTCCCGTTACCTGCAAGCGCTGGTGATCGTAATCGTCCAGCACTGTCAGCGCATGGCTGTATTTTTCCAGGATAGTCAGGATGCCCCGCGATTCGGCGGGCGATAAGTTTTTGTTGTGGATCAACCTGGCAGACAAGGCAATCGCCTGCTTGAGCTCGGCCAATTTTTCCTGTTGCGCCTCAAGCAGTTGCTGGTTGAGGCTGTAGCCCTGAACCAGATACTCGTGCAGGCGCTGGGTTGCCCAGATGCGAAATTGCGTCCCTTTCCTCGAATTGACGCGATAGCCCACGGAGATGGCGGCATCCAGATTGTAAAAACGGATGCTGCGCCGGACTTGTCGCTTACCTTCCTGGCGAACTACCGAGGAATCCTCGGTAGTTGCGCCTTCATCAAGTTCGCCAGACTCTTAGATGTTCCGCAGATGCAAACCGATGGTGTCGCTGTCCTTGTCAAACACCTCAGCCATCTGGGTTTGAGACAGCCAGAACGTGTCCTGCTCGAAGCGCACATCAATCCGCGTTTGACCGTCATCGGTTTGATAAATGGCGATTTGCCCGGTTGATTGATTCATGGCGTTTTCCTCCTTGCTGGCGTTGGCTCTCGATTTGGGGCGCGAAAATCAATGTGCAGAACGATAACCGCATCGTAGAGAACGGGCGTTCTGTTGTCAACAAGAGTATTGGCGAGAACCGGAACTCAAGCGGGCGGCGTGATTGAAGGGTTAAAGAAGTAATTCAACCTGACCTTATCTACAGGGCAAAGCGTATCCTCACAGAATGCGCTGCATGCCTTAGCGCCATTACTTGATGTATGAAATTTATTCCGTGGGTTTCAGGGTGAATGTGTTAATGCAAGGCTTGACCCCGCGCCGTGCATACTTTGCGCGACTATTAATTTCACGAACAAAGTTATGAAAAAGAATTTCACGAACTGAGTTATGAGAAAGGCAATAGTTTCTTAACGATTATAATGTTTCGGTTCTTATCAAAAGCCCACTTTGGATTTTTTATTGATTTATCACTAATAATAATTTTATCTATCGAAGATACCTTATCAATTAATTTCAGTATTTGTTCACCTGCTTTTGACTTAGTCTTTTTAACCATATCAATTGCTTCGGTTATAAGCTTTAGAGCATTTGGGGCGTTCATAAACGCAGCTTCGCGAGCCATAAACGATATTGCAATACTCTTCGCTTCATCAGAGCTTTTATTACTAAACGAATCCAGAGCTTTCCGATAGCATTCTTCAGCCTCTTGGAAATTGCCTTCCCTATATAGGATCATGCCAATATTAGCCATTGTATGGCCACTTAGCTCGTTAGATTGACTTCGCTCTATATGGATTACCCGTTGTAGCTGCTCAACGGCTTCATCGATCTTATCTTGTAATGCAAGTGCGCAAACTAAGTTATTTCTTAGCTCAGTATCATCCCTGTCTAGTAATAATCCATAAAGAGCATATTGCTCAGATAATTTTGCCTCACCAAGGATCGCTAAAGCAAATGTTGCCGCCCGAAGAGGGCGTGGAGAAAACGGTTCGTCAACAAACCAGGAAATTGCAGCATCCTTTGCACTATCAAAATCACCTTCAAGGCACCTCTGGTAATAAAGTGCCTCGGATGAGAGTGGATCACTTAACCAATCATCACGGACGTTGATTGTTATTCCGTATTTCTGGGAAGCCCATAATGCTTGAGCAACAACGTTATCGTTAGGATTGATCAAGGCTTTATTAAACATTCTTTTCGCTTGTTTAATGTCACCGCTTGTCAACAGAATAGAAGCAATAGAACCTCTCAACTCACTTAGCTGATATGGCGAAATCCGTTCAGCTTCAACTATAGATCGTGCGGTTCCCAACTGTCTGTGTTGTCTACCTAGTATTTCCTCAATGGAAAGCTTGGATGCGAGCAGCCAAGGGTCATGTAAGGTTCTAGGGGAGCTATTTATTAGATGTAACGCGACCTCAGCTTCATCATTTTGAATAAAGAATCTTGCGGCTGAACGTAGAGCAAATGGGTGATTTGGATATAAGTTGATAGCAATGAGTATAGCTTTTTTTGCTTTATCTTTTTGACCAAGTGCTGTGTATATTCGAGCCAGATCGACTAATGCAACAGCATCTCGTGGATTAATGACTATATTCTTTTTTAGCTGAGATGCTTGGTGGTAATACCAAATTATAGGGCGCAGATCAGTGGTTGATATCTCTACATCGTTAGAAAATACTCCTGCTTTTAAGAAGTGCGAGGAGACTTTTTTTAAGACGGGAGATATCGGTTCTTTTAATGAAACTAAATATTCTGCTGGCTCAAAGAGCAAAGGCAATGCAGTTGAAATGTGAGCAAAATTGAGAAGGTCTGCAGCACCACCAATAGACTTCTCAGCACGCCATTCATTAAGTGATTTAACCAATTTTTCTTGGTCGAATGAAACGAGATTTTGCTGAGTATCGTTTGCAATTTTCGTTTTTGCTCCTGGCATTACTCCAGAAATTGACGAGTCTCGCCATCTAGGAATTACTCTCCTATCCCATTTATTAAACACTCTTGAAGCTCCGTACGCGTTCCTCAATAGCCAATTTTGTTGCTATTACATCAAACCTGGGAATATATCGATTTAAACCAAGCAGTTTTCCATGCTGTGATCGTGTAGTAGGGTGACCACGAACTTGTGGATCAGGATGACAAAGTTGAAAATACATCGTTGCCATTTCATCTCTACATATATCTGGTAGATTTGGACTCAAAGTACTTGTCGCCTTGGTGTGAGCGTCAACCAAGAAAGGCAGCACATCTTCATACTTTCCCCCCCATGTATCATGTCTATATTGTTGAGGTAAGTGCATTATGGTTAGACCAATAGCGCCATATCCACAAAATAAGAAAGCGATCATGCTGCCTAATAGATAAGCATCACTACCATAACGCCGATCATGATGGTCTCTTGGTATATGCTTATAGAAATACTCTGGCGGAGCATAATTCCAATCTCCCGGAAATGTATCGATATCAGTAGGAGCGGAATGATTTTTAGAATTAGACCTGCCTAAGTCAGAAAGTTTGTATTTCTTTATTTGCTTAAACGATAGTACATTTGATGGTTTTAAATCTTGATGAGCTATGTCATTTTTGTGTAGCTGAGTTAATGCTACAGCTATCTGGTGAAGGACGAAAGATTTCCAAGAGTCAGTTTTATGCCCATCAAAAGCAATTTCTCTTCTAATGTCTCCACCATCTGCCAACTCAAAAATCATGTAGTACACTGTGTTGAACGATGCATCTACCCCAGATGGTAATTGGCCAACATGATATTCACCATCGTCTATCAATGTAACTATGTGAGATAGGCGTTTGTCTCGGCATAAACTATGAAGCTCACGCTCAAAATTAAATTGTCGCGTGGTTTCCTCGACTCTTTTAAGACCTTGTTTAATCGCAGCATGTAGATCCATGGCTTTGAGAAACGCCTTTTTCCCATCTTTTGTGACAATATAACCTTTGGAAAAAACTCCTCCTGTTTGCCCTTGGAATGTTTGCAAAGGTTCTTGGACAAACCATCCGTTTATTACGTGACCAGTCAGTAACTCTGAAGGTGTGCTCATAATCCCTTTCTAGCGTCCGCTTAGAAAAATGATGACCGTAGGAACAGCTTTTATTCATTTTACCTGTTTATATTAGCGCCGCCGCGATTTCCCTAAAGCTGTTCAACCCTGCCTCAAGGTTATCGATGATCTCGCCAGCCAATTCGTCCGGCTCCGGCAGGTTATCCAGGTCGGCGAGGCTCTTGTCTTTCAGCCAGAAAATATCCAAGCTGGTTTTGTCACGCGCGATGATTTGCTCGTAGCTATATTTGCGCCAGCGGCCTTCAGGGTTCGTCGCCTCAATCCAGCTTTCCTTGCGCTCGTGACGGTTGAGCGGGTTGTAGCAGGCAATGAATTCCTGCAAATCCTCGAAGCGTAGCGGCTTCTTTTTCAGCGTGTGGTGAATGTTGGTGCGATAGTCGTAGTACCACACCTCCTTCGTCCACGGCTCCTTGCTGGCCGTGCGGTTGTCGAAGAACAGCACGTTCGCCTTCACGCCGTTGGCGTAGAAAATGCCGGTGGGCAGACGCAGGATGGTGTGCAGCTCGGTGGTTTCCAGCAGCTTCTTGCGCACTGTTTCGCCCGCACCTCCCTCGAACAGCACATTGTCCGGCACAACCACAGCCGCGCGTCCGGTGGTCTTCAGCATGGTGCGGATGTGCTGCACAAAGTTGAGCTGCTTGTTAGAGGTGGTCGCCCAGAAATCCTGGCGGTTATAGGTCAGGTCGTCCTTCTCCTGCTCGCCTTCCTCGTTGGTGAAGCTCATCGCGCTCTTCTTGCCGAACGGCGGATTCGCCAGCACGTAGTCGTAGCGTTTTCCAGAGTCGGCTACCAGCGCGTCGATGGGCGACACCATGCTGTCGCCGTCGATCTCGCCGATATTGTGCAGGAACATGTTCATCAAGGCCAGGCGGCGCGTGCCCGCGACGATCTCGTTGCCATGAAAGGTTTCGTGCTTGAGAAACGCCTTCTGCTTCTTGTCCATCTGGTGCGCATCCACCAGAAAATCATAAGCCGCCAGAAAGAACCCGCCCGTGCCGCAAGCCGGATCGGCGATGGTCTTGTTCGGCTCGGGCCGCACGCATTCCACCATCGCGCGGATCAACGCGCGCGGCGTAAAGTATTGCCCCGCGCCGGACTTGGTGTCTTCCGCGTTGCGTTCCAGCAGACCCTCGTAGATGTCGCCCTTCACATCCGCGCCCATCGTCACCCACTGCGTCTCGTTCACCATGTCGATCAGGCGATACAGCTTGGCCGGGTCTTGAATCTTGTTCTGCGCCTTGGTGAAAATCGTCCCCAGCATCCCCTGCTTGTTGCCCAGCTCGCGCAACAGCGTCACGTAATGCACCTCCAGCTCCGCTCCGCGCTTCGCCTTCAGGCTCTGCCAGTTGTATTCGGCGGGAATGCCTACCTTGCGGTTGTACGGCGGCTGGCTGTACTCATCTGCCATCTTCAGGAAGATCAGATAAGTGAGCTGCTCCAGATAATCGCCGTAGCCCACCCCGTCGTCGCGCAACGTGGTGCAAAAACTCCAGACTTTGGAAACGATGGTTGCGGTTGCGTTCATAATGTTATTACCCTCTTTATTACCCTTACTAAAGGGTAATTACCCTTTCTTTTTCCAGCGGGCCGCAGGCCCACGACCATGGCACTCAACGGTACCCGCAGCTTGCTGCTCTCGCAATACACGCCGCACCATGTCTTTACTTACACCGGGACAAGATTGCTCCACCTGAGCCACAGTAAATTCGCCCACGAAGCGGTTGATAGCCGCCAACACCAGATCAGTCTTCGAGCCGCGCGGTGCTTTCACTTCGCCCACCCGCTCGGCAAACTCGCGGTAAGCCATCTTGAGGATGGAAAGCACATAGTTGATGTAAGGCCACGGGTCATGCTTGCCCTCGTGCCATCCCTGCGAGCTTTGCTCCAGTGTCTCGTAATAACGATCCTTGTTTTCTTCGATCAACCGCTCAAGGCTGATGTAGCGCCCAACCTCGTAGCCCAATTGATAGCATTGAAGCAACAGCGCCAGCCGCGACACGCGCCCGTTGCCATCGCGGAAAGGATGGATGCACAGAAAATCCAGATTGAATGCCGCCAGCGCAATCAGCGGATGCACCCAGCGATCATCAAGGCAATGCTGCCAATCGGCAACCAGATTCCCCATTGCCGTCGGCGTATCCGCCGCAGAAACAGGGCGGAAGCGCACCCGTTCGCCACCATCTGCATAACGCTCGATGATGTCGCCATCTTTCTCCTTATACTTGCCCGCATCCCAAATTTGCCCTCGCGCCAGCCGGTGCAATTCGCATATCGTCGCCTCGCTTATCGGCATACGCGCAGCCCCTTCGTGGATGAGCTTCAACGCATCGCGATAGCCGCGCACCTCCTCCTCATCACGGTCGCGGAACAATGGCTTGGCCGCAACCAGCACATCGCGCACTCGCGACGGATCAACCGACACCCCTTCGATACGATTGGAAGAAACCGCACTCTCAATCAGCGCATGTTCGCGCAAGGTCTTCAGCCGCTGTGGTGACTGCTGCGTGTATAACTCTTGCTTGCCGCGAAACTCGCCAAGATCGGCGAGATACCAGGACGTGCTGGCGGGAATGGAGAAATTTTTTAAGGTAAAAAGCTGCAGAGTGTTCATTCGGTACTCCCAATAACTCTATTTCCAATCAGCCCAGCGAAGGTCGCAGAGCATTACTCCGACGCATTGCACAGCCAGCTCGGCGTCTTGCTCACGGATGGGGCGCAGATTATCGAATTGCTCCTTTGCAGCATGCTTGCCGCGTGTGTGTAGCCGTTGCGAAATTTCAGCCGCACAGGCAACGATCCGTTGCTCGTGTTGCTCTGCGTGTTCAACCAGTATTTTGACAAGATCACCGAGGTCTCTCCCCTTGGCTTTATCAACTCCTTGGCTTTGCAAATAGGCACTAAGAATTGCCGTAGCTGCTTCCCGTGCTCTATCAATCACAGATTCCGGCCCTGCTCTCCGATAATCATCCGCCAGTTTCTCTATAGCTTCCTGCACTTTATGCCTATGCTCAGCAGGCACCTTAGCCCAATACACATCGGGAAGTGCGCCTAAGCTCTGACGTGCTTTTAGTGTCACTAGCTCCTCGCCAGTTGAGATAGACTCGATGCCCACAACTGACCAGACAGTAAAGGCAGTAGTTGAACCAAGTACGACCATATCTTGTGAATCATCGCTGGCAATAGAAGGCCTGTATGCACGATAGCCACTAAGACTTACACCAATCAAACCATTGATATTCTGTGTAGCGGGGACTGTGACATTAGTCGGCTGCAAGACTTGCCAAGTAGTCGTACCGCCTGTCGATTGATAAAAACGTCCTCGACGAATTCGGCTCACAGGGTCGAAAAAGTCTTCCCGAAAACAGCAGTGACCAATCGAGTTTTCAGTTGCAGGTATCAGCGCCTCGTCCGTTACCTTTACAAATTTAGCTAAGGTTATCACCGGCCGTGGCCATACCAAGTGAGCTCCATATTCTGAATCCCCCTCGAATACAAATCCGTAGGAACTTATGCCAAGAAGACTCATGCCGGCTTACCTTTGCGCTTTGTCTTGCGCGCAACCGACGCAACAGGTTTCTTTTTTGAAACGGTTTCACGCACCCCCTTCGCGCTCACGTGCCTACCTTTGCCAGAGGGAACCAGCCCCTGTTCACGCATCCACTTTATCCCCCGGAAAAACTTATCTCTTTCAATTTTAAGTTTTGAATCGTGCCAGTTTTCCCGCGCCTCGAAAACAATATCCTCGTCGCTGGGCGAGCGCCCAAGCAACAGCAAGTTATTCCATGCCGCATAAAGTGTTGCCACAATTTCTGCTTGCCGTCTATTCAAGGGTAGCAGCTTATTAATGAGGGCATCCACCTCGTCAGCCCGCTCGCCAAGAGCGTTGCGGGTCTTGAGCAGCAAGGCATCAAACTTATCGCCTTTGGTTAAGACATACGCACCATCTTTCTGCTTGCGCACATTAAACCAGTTCATTTTTCTTGCACGAGACTCGGCATTAATCAGCCGGGGGAAATCATTCGGGCCTGCCGCAGCTTTCACCGGCTCACGCTCCAGATCAATGCCCAAGTGCGCCTCGACCAAGTGAACGATTTTCTCAGCCTTTACATGGCCGAAGTTAGCCAGATACCTTGGTGTGTGTTCATGATGCTGATAGGCTCGCGCCAGAATTCCCGCATGCAAATCCGTGGTTGAAATGTTGGCAAGCTTGACGGGGAAAGGAATCACATTCGTTTGGTCAGACGCCGGTTGGGCTTTTTTCGGCTTGAGCGGTTTTGCCATGGCCAACTTATCGATCTTCTCGGTCTTGATGCGGGCCAGTAGCACCGATGCAGGCTCGTCGTTGACATCCTGCGCGACGAGCTGGCCGGAGAAGGCTTTTTTCAGGATGGACTGGCGCAGGGCTTCGGCTTGTTGCAAAGAGGTGGTGATGGTTTGGTCGAGTTGGTCAATCACTGACATTTTGTCATCAACAATTTTAATTACTTCCACTTGCTCGTCGATAGAGCAAATCGCCAAAACAATATTGACCATACGAGTCAGCCCTAAATCCTGATTGCCAACGCCATGCGTATATTTTTGTGATTGCGAGTAGCAGAAGGAAGAATTCAGAGCGTGTTGCAAGTAAAACGGCTTTACTATGGAAGTTAATTTTAAAACGGCGACATGTACCCAAACATTGAAGTCTACGTTGAAGGTGTTCACGCGGGCAATTCCGGTAGTTCCACCTTTCGTGTATAGAACATCGCCGATCTCCGGCTTGCATCTTTTACTTAGCTCTTCGTGCAACTCTATGGAAATGTGTTTTGCTTTATCAAAATCCACACCATCCGGTCGTATATTCCCACCAGAAATAAATGGAATCCCTTTCTCCACATATTTGGGGCTGAAATGCGGACCATCCTTCACTGACCATGTGAGTTCACCTAACTTCACCCATCCCCACCCCTCCGGCAGCTCAGGCAATTCGGCCAGTTCTTCGGCGGTGAGCGGCGGCAGGGGTTTCGGGGCTTTGGGTTTGCTGCCTTGTTTGCCTGCGGCCTCCCATTCGGCGAGTTGTTGCTGGTAGCGTTGCACGCGCTCTTGCTGAATGCGCTTCTGCAAGGCTGCGGCGGGTTCCAGCTTATCCCGATTCTCTGCACGCCACTGCGCGGTGAGCTTGCCCTCAAAGGCGTGTTTCAGCAGGGCCTGGCGATACACTTTGAGCTGTGCGCGGGCGGTCTTCAGGTTTTCGATGCCCTTGTCCAGCTCGGAAAACAGCTCCTCTATTTTGGTCACGATGCGGTGTTGTTCGTTTAGTGGCGCAATCGGGAAGTCGTAATTCCAGAGCAAAGCTGGATCAACGTGAGGTATACCGACGCCCTTAGCTCGCGTGTTTATTTGCTGATATTTTGACTGCAAAAAATAGAAGGCGTAGTCATTGACCATTGATGGAAAATAAATACGAACCAGTGTACTGCCAAGCGCGCCATTCATACCTTTCCCAACCAGGCCTGAACGTGAGCCGTCCCATACCATCAAGAAATCTGTTTCATAGCAAAGCCGACAACCCACGCCATCAGTCCATGTGCGGATCACATTTTCTTCAAAGGCCTGAATGTCAACATAGGGTATGGAGTGTGAAGCTGTTTCAGCTTTAGATTCGTTCTTCGGTTTTTTCCCTTTTTCGTTTTCCACGAAATCACCGAGCTTCACTGCTGCCCACGAATTCGGCAGTTCTAACATTTTGCTATCCGTCTTCACGCTACCAGTACCTCATTTAGTTCATCCAGCAGTGTATCCATCTTCGCGCCGAACAACTGATACATCCTGCCCAGCCCGCCCTGCCCGTCGAACGGCGACATTTCCAGATCGTCGCGCTCGATGTGGAAGGAGTTGGCGACGTGGTCGCGGATCATGCGCAGCCAGTCCATTTGCTCTTCATTGAATTTTTCGCTGCCGCCGGAGTGGTGTTTCATGATCCAGTTTCTGAAGTTGCGGCGCACGGTGGCATCGAAGTCGGTGAGCGTTTCATCCATGCCGCACACACGGCGGATCAGCGTGACCAGCGCGGTGAGTTCTTTTACCGGCTGCGCGCCTTTGTAATCGTCCAGCCTGCGGTAAGCGTGCCAGACATACAACGGGGCGAGCCTGGGTTTGTCGGTTTTGAGTTTGTCCAGCACCTGGCGAATCAGGTCGAAGCTGAGCTCGCGCCTTCGATACGGCTGGCTGAAGAAGATGGTGAGCGCGGCGATGTTGTCCTGATTCGCTTTCAGGTAGGCAGCAAATTCATCGGCGATGGCTTGCGCGTTGTCGGCGATGTTCTTTTCCCATCCCGCGCCGACCAAGTTGTCGAGGGTGTCGTGGTCGATGGTTTGTTCCTTGTCCTGGCGGATGGTGTCGATGAGCTCTACCAGTTCGCCATTCAGCACGCTTGCCGCTTCCTTCACCAGTTGCTCCTGCGCCTGCTGGCGTTTGTCGTCGCCGGGGTCGGTGCCGATGGGTTGCTTTGCCAGTTCCAGCGCACGGGCTTCGATGTTGTCGGCATCAATCGCGCCGAACAATTTGCCGACGAACTGGGTGAGCTCCAAGCCTCCGGCTGCTTCGCGGATGCGTCGCTGGTCATCGGTATCGAGTTGTTTGTTAAGCCGCGCCAAGCGACCGGCGAGAGAGCTCACGGTGTCCTCATCCGTCGCGCCCATCATCACGCTCATTGCCAGGTCTTTGAGCGGCACGGTGGGTTTAGTGATGAGCGGCTGGCTGGCGGTTTTTAATGACCGCGTAACGCCGATGGCATCGACGATCACATAGTGGGTCTTGGCGCTGACGGCGGAGGGGGTGACTTTTCTCAGGTCGTCTATATCCAGCGTGCGCGTGCCGCGCCCTTTCATCTGCTCGAAGTAGTTGCGGCTCTTCACGTCACGCATGAACAGCAGGCATTCCAGCGGCTTCACGTCGGTGCCGGTGGCGACCATGTCCACGGTGACGGCGATGCGCGGGTAATACTCATTGCGGAATTGCTGCAGCACCGACTTGGGGTCTTCCTCGGTCTTGTAGGTGAGCTTCTTGCAGAACGCATTGCGCTCGTCGAATTCCTCGCGCACGGTCTGGATGATGTCGTCGGCGTGGCTGTCGGTCTTGGCAAAGATCAGGGTCTTGGGCACCTCTTTGCGTCCGGGAAAAATCTCCGGCAGCTTGTCGCGAAAGGTGCGGATGACGGTGCGGATTTGATCCGGGTTGACGATGTTGCGATCCAGTTGCGTGGCGGAATAGGCTTCGTCTTCGTCCTGCAATTCCCAGCGTTTCTTGCGGGTGAGTTTCTCGCGCCGTTCCACTTGCACATGCGCTGGAATTACCCCGCCTGCCTGGGTGATCTGCGTTTCGATCACATAGATTTCATTGCCGACATTCACGCCGTCGGCCACGGCTTTTTCGTGGCTGTAGTCGCTGACCACGTTTTTCTTGAAGAAGCCGTAAGTG
The DNA here is from genome assembly GCA_024653675.1 of Gallionella sp. GTDB lineage: Bacteria > Pseudomonadota > Gammaproteobacteria > Burkholderiales > Gallionellaceae > Gallionella. The sequence continues at coordinate 13,148 of JANLIB010000046.1, forward strand.
CGGTTGTCCGGCGTGGCGGTGAGGCCGATCAGGCTGGCATCGAAATAGTCGATCACCTGCTGCCACAGGTTGTAGATGGAGCGGTGGCATTCGTCGATGAAGATGAAGTCGAAAAACTCCGGCGGGATTCTTTCGTTGTACACCACCGGCATCGGTGTTTTGGGCTGCTTCAGCTCCGCCGGGTTGATCTCCTCAAGAGTTTCGTCGAGCGGTGTGTCCTTGAGGATGGAGTACAGCCGCTGGATGGTGCTGATGCACACCTGGCTGTCCTTGGCGACGAACGAGGACTTGAGCCGCTGTACGTTGTACAACTCGGTGAACTTGCGGTTATCGTCGAGCGGCACATAGGACATCATTTCCTGCTCGGCCTGTTCGCCAAGGTTTTTGGTGTCCACTAGAAACAGGATGCGCTTGCCGTGCGCGTGTTTGAGCAGGCGATAGATGGAAGTGATGGCGGTGTAAGTCTTGCCCGCGCCGGTCGCCATCTGGATCAGGGCGCGCGGGCGGTCGGCCTTGAACGATTCTTCCAGATTGATGATGGCGGTTTCCTGGCAATCGCGCAGGCGCAGCTCCTTGGCGGGCAAATGCTTCGGGTTCAGCGGCGGGATGTGGTGCAGACGTGCGCGTAGAGAATCACCTTGGGACAGCCATTCCCTGAGCGTTTCCGGGCGGTGAAAACTGAACACCTCGCGCGAACGCGGCTTGGGGTCGCGGCCATCGGTGAAGCGGGTGATGATGCCGGTGCTTTCATAGAGGAAAGGCAGCGGCTCTTTGTTGTTGACCCACTTCAGTTTGGCCGCCGCATAGCCTTCGGTCTGCCCTTCATGGGCGGTGAGCCGTTGCCCCTCTTCCTCGCGCTTGGCCTCAATCACCCCAACCGCTTTCTTGTCCACGAACAGCACATAGTCCGCCGGGCCAACATCGGTCTGGTATTCGCGCACGGCCTGGCCCAGCCCGGCATTCGGGTCAATCTTCCTGGCAGACTGAACAACCCAGCCCGCCTGCCTGAGCAGCGCGTCGATGTTGTCGCGAGCTTTCTGTTCGGGGTTCTGATTTTCGGTCATTTAGAATGCCAAGAACATCTCAATCATTTTTCTTTCCACGGCGCAAAGCCGATGGGGCGCTTCTTTTTCGGTTCTTCCGGCGCCATCAGTTGGCGGATGACATTGATAATCTCGGCTATGGCCTTATCGTGCGCGCCTACCTTGCGTTCGAGTTGGTTGAGCTTTTGCGCCAGCTCCTTGTGGCCGGAAACCAGTTCGCGCAGATAGACGAAGGCGCGTACAACATGCAGGCTGACTTCGACCGCACGCTCAGACTTGAGCACATTGCCCAGCATCAGCGCGCCGTGTTCGGTAAAGGCATAGGGCAGGTATTTCCTGTGCTGGCCGCGCCCTGCCTTTAAGGTCACAATTTGTGATCTTAAAGATTCGTATTCTTCGGCTGTCATTTGAAACATGAAATCTTCAGGAAAGCGCTCTGCATTCCGTTTTACGGCCTGATTCAATGCCCTGATTTCTACCCCATAAAGCTCCGCCAAGTCGGCATCCAGCATGACCTTCTGCCCACGTATGGTCAGGATTTTTGTTTCGATGCTTTCAGAAACAACAAGCGGCTTCTTGTCAGCCATACCTCTCCCCTCTGCTTATCGCGCAGCTTGCGCATGATAGCGGTTTCCGGCACCCCGCGACACCCGCCATGCTTTGTCGGCATGAAAGGCATAAGGGTGCCTCTAAAAACTCACATTTCGTCATTCCGGCGAAGGCCGGAAAACGAGCCAAAGGCGAGTTTCGAGGAACGGCCATCCAATGTTTTTAACCTAAAGAACGGCAGTTGAAACCTGTAGGAGCTCGATTTATCGAGCGATTGATCCGTGGTGCTATCGCTCGATAAATCGAGCTCCTACAGCAACGGCTCCACCCAAAATGTGAGTGGTATCAAAGACAAAAAAATCAAGCGCCACACGGGCTAACGCAGAAATACAAGAGGCTAACAGCGTTTTTTAGGTTTAATGGACTGGACACCGGCCTTCGCCGGTGTGACGAGTTTTTAGAGATATCCGTAAACAAAAGGGCGCGATAAATCGCGCCCCTACAAAACTGTGCTGCCTGACAAGGCGGCTCTCACTGCCCGGTCAATTGTTGCTCATCCGGCCCACATCATCGCTTGGCTTTCCTGCCTATCGCCTCGACCATCGCCTCGCCCAGGCCGGCAGGCGATTTTGCCACTACCACGCCGGCAGCTTCCAGTGCGGCCATCTTGTCCGATGCCAGCCCCTTGCCGCCGGCGATGATCGCGCCGGCATGGCCCATGCGCTTGCCCTTGGGCGCGGTCTGTCCGGCGATGTAGCCGGCCACCGGCTTGGTGATGTGCGCCTTGATGTATTCCGCCGCCGCTTCTTCGCG
>JANLIB010000049.1 GCA_024653675.1 Gallionella sp.
CCGCTCCCTGCTATTCAATGCCATCCTGTTCATCTCGGTGACGGTCTACGCCCTGCTCGTGTTACCGACGGCGGTCCTGCCTTACCGCCTGCGTTACCGCCTCATCAGCCAGTGGGCGCGTTGGCAGGTATTCCTGCTGAAAGTCCTGTGTGGCCTCGACTACCGCGTCGAAGGCCGCGAGCACTTGCCGGCAGGCGCAGCGATCCTCATGTCCAAGCACCAGTCGGCGTGGGAAACCATCGTGTTCCAGCAGATCTTCCCGCCCCAGACCTGGGTGCTGAAGCACGAACTCATGTGGATTCCGCTGTTCGGCTGGGCGCTGGCGCTGATGCGCCCGATCGCCATCGACCGCGGCGCCGGCCGCAAGGCGGTGGAGCAGGTCATCGAGCAGGGGCGCGAGCGCCTGCAATGCGGCATCTGGGTGGTGGTGTTCCCGGAAGGCACGCGCGTGGCGCCGGGAACGCGCAAGCGCTACGCCTTGGGCGGCGCGGTGCTGGCGGCCGAGACCGGATATCCGATCGTGCCGGTGGCGCACAACGCCGGCTCGTTCTGGCCGCGGCGCGGTTTTATGAAAAAGCACGGCACTGTGCGCGTGGCCATCGGACCGGCGATCGACCCGCGCGGCCAGAAGGCCGAGGAGATCATCAAACAGGTGGAGGAGTGGATCGAAAACAGGATGGTGGAGTTGGAGCGGGGTGTTTAACGGATTGCGGCTCAGTTGCGACCGCGCGAGTTCCACTTTTGCAGCCGTTTGTTAGGCGGCGACCATGCCGGCTATGAGTTGGCTGAACCCTTGCTGCGGAATGCCACGAAGCGCTCTTCGATGGCTTCGACTTCGCGAAACACCTGGAGCATGGTTTCGCGGGCCTCCACAATTAGCGAACGCAACGCGTGAAGATCGCTCTCGTCGAGCGAGTCGGATGAGTGTGCCTGCCAAGCCGTAAGGTAGGCCCTGTGTGCGATTTGGTTGCGGCGTTGTGGAAGAGGCGCAAGACGAGCAATGAGCTCTTGGTTTACGTTGAAGTCTTGGAAGCTCGAGACGAGCTGGCCAAGCGTCATTTTCTCGACTCGATCGTACTGCTGGATTCGATAGGCGAGAATTGGTTTCACCACGGTTGCGATCATAACGTGGCAGCGAAGCATGTACTGCCTGAGCGCCTCCTCGAGGTACTGAAATGCGAGAAGGGCAGCAGGAACTTCGTCCATGTACTGCTTGAGCAGCTCAGTATTCGGCATGTTCTTGTCGCTGTCCGTGAGGCTTGGCAGGGGCGCTAGTCATTGGTCCACCTCCGCCTCGATCCGGGCGATTGCTTCCCGCGCCTGAAGCATTGACCGGGCCTCCCGGGCCACCTTGATTCGGGCTTCGGTTTCGTCCAGAGGGTCCTTGGGTGGAAGTTGGATCCCGGCTTGGATGGCAGCTTCGTCTACCATGGCGTCCACTCGTGGAAGAAATGCGATGCTTTGGTCCAACAGGTAGATCATTGCCTTTCCCGGCGTGGGAAGATGTTGCGTCTCCATCGTCCGGGCTATTTCGCGCTCTAGCTCACGGTGTGGGACGTCGGAGAGAGAAAAATAGATGGCCTTTTGACGTTCCACCTTGGGGGAATCTTGGTGACATCCCAAGACCGCTAGGAGAGTGAAGGAGATAAGAAGTATTTTTCTCATCGAGCGCGGTCAAAGAGTTCCATGGTCCATATCGGCGGCTGAGCCTAACTAAAAGTAGATGGCTTAAATGTCGTTTTGTAAAGCGACATAATACTGTATATCGGTTCGAGCGCAGCCTGCGATCAATCCGGTAGTGAGGAAAGCTCATTGCTGAGCGCGGCAAATTCCGCGAGCGAGAGCGTTTCCGCGCGGCCAGAAGGCCGAGGAGATCATCAAACAGGTGGAGGAGTGGATTGAGAACAAGACGGTGGAATTGGAAAAATAGACGCGGAAGTTAATTAACAATTATCTATGCCGCATACCACAGCACGGCGATGAAGTGACAAGCACTGCCCGCGATGACGAACAGGTGCCAGATAAAGTGAAAGTAGCGCAGGCGTTCCAGCGCGTAGAACACCACCCCGACCGTGTAGGCGAGGCCGCCCCCCACCAGCCAGAACAGGCCCCAAGAGGGCACTTTTTCCATGACAGGTCCGGCGGCGATCACGACCAGCCAGCCCATGGCGAGATAGACCGCAACAGATAATTTACCGTAGCGCACG
>JANLIB010000057.1 GCA_024653675.1 Gallionella sp.
CCAGCAGCACCGTGAATACCGGTCCAAACTCGGACGGATTTTCGGTGTGCGGGCGCCACTTCATCGCGCCAGCTCCGCCATGATTTCCAGCAGCGGGTAACTCGGCTCAACGCGCTCGGGCCGGCCCTGGGCATCGCGCAAAACAATAAAAACCTGCTGCCGCGCGATCAGCGCTTGCAGGCGCTGCAGCAGCTTCGGCTTCTGCTTCAGCCGCCAGTAATGATCGTTCATGAATTGCTGCGCCTCGATCGCCTGCGTTTCATCCAGCAGCGCGACATCCTCGGTGCTGGTGGTTTCAGGCGTCATGCCCCGTCTGCTCCGTCATCCACGACTCTCCACCGTTTTCCGAGGCGCTCGGAACGCCGGATGAGTACGCTGACCTGGTGCCATTCGCCGGCGATGGATTTTTCCAGCAATGAGGCGGCGAGCTCGTTGATCTGCATGTCCTTGTGCTCGGCCATGATGGCCAGGCGCTCGTGCATCGCATGATCGATCAGCGGTCGGACTTCCTTGCCACGCAGCGCCATGGTTCACCTTAAAAAAATACCCGCACCCGTGAGGGTGCGGGTCAACCTACCACTAGGAGGAGCTTAATATGGTACTCATGCGACCCTTTGCATAACGGTCGCAAGTAATTCGTCCCGACTGATGCGCGAGTCTTTACCCGCCATCAGTCTAGAGTAATTCGTTTCACCAGTTGCCTCAGTGCGTGGAAGCCTGCCCGCCTTCACCCACTTCTGGACCGCTTTGCCGGATACACCGCAGACCTTACCTGTGGACTCGTATCCGCCAAGAATCTTCACAGCCTCTGCCAAGGCCTGGTTATCCTGCTTTTTGCCCATTCCAATCACCTCTGCGGATGAGTGTAGAACCGATTGTTCTTCACTGTCAAGAACTGATTGTTCTCTTGAGGGGGTAGAAAATGGAACCGATGGTTACCAAAATAAAAAGTCGTATTTATCAGGATTTCGCTGCGCGTTTGCATGTGGCGTGTGACAATGCCGGGCTGCCAAAAGAACGCGGGCGCCCTACTGAGCTCGGGCGCATGATCAAAGTCACCTATAAGGGCGCCGGAAAATGGCTGGAAGGTGAAGGCATGCCCGATATGGGCCATGCAACCATGCTCGCCATCAAACTCAATGTGCCGTTCGAATGGCTGATGACGGGACGCAGCCCATCAAAAATACCAGAAACATATTTACAGGTGGCGGAAGAACATGGGCATTATTCTAATTTAAAGCCGGAAACAGTGGAGTTTGCCAAGCAATTCCAGCGTCTATCCGAAAAGACCCAAGAACAGGTTCGTCAGTTCATGATGGTTCAGAGCGTGCTCAACGATCTGCAACACAAGACCGGTGCGCACGAAATACTTGCGCGATTAAACCGGCAGATGCAGGATATGGCGGCTTCAATGAAATCAAAAAACAAAACCTGACATGGTATACATTTGGCTCGCCTTCACCCTCTTGACGGCAGTTGCCGCCAGCAGCCGTGGTCGCAGCTTTTTTCTCTGGCTTTTGTTCGGTTTGATCTTCGGTATTTTTGCTCTTATCCTGGTGTTAATTCTTCCCTCACAGAAGCGCGACCTTCCCTCACAGAAGCACGACCCATCCGTCCCCACGCCGGAAACACACGTGCGCTGCCCCGATTGCCAGGAGTTGGTCCTCTGGGATGCGCGCAAATGCAAGCATTGCGGATGCCGCCTGATACCCCCTCCCCGTGAAGCAAAAACAGACCGCTGGGCCTTCCTGAAATCCAAGCCGTAAAACTACCCCGCTGCAGCGGGGTTTTTTAATCCTCAAAACAGAACAATCGGTTCTTGACAAACTAGAACTATCGGTTCTATGCTTGTCTCAATGACCCGCCCCCACAACGTCGACCGATGCCACCGCCGCCATGTCCGCAACGTCATCCTGGCCACGGTGCTGCTGCTGGGCCTGCTCGCCATGATCGGCGCCGGCGCCGCCGAAACCTCGGTATTCATGGCGGCCGATCCGTTCCACGGTGACGGTGAAATCGGGGCGTTCCTGGAACATCGTCGCGCACGGTTTCAAATCCACGCCGGCTGTTTCAACCCCTGCGCCGTCGGCATCGAATATTTGTGGCACTTCAAGCCGGAAAATTTCGAATTGTTTCTGGGCCTGGCGGCGCTCGACGGCGTCAACCACGTCAACGGCACGAAAATAAATTTCTCCTTTGGCCTCTCCACGCGCCTCACGAAACGAATCAGTTTTCAGGCTCGGCACTATTCCAACGGCGCGCGCTGGCACAGCCCAATCAGTGACGACGAGGCACCCAATCGCGGCTGGAATTTCC
>JANLIB010000047.1 GCA_024653675.1 Gallionella sp.
CCGCGCATATCTGCCCGGTCGGCGCAATCCTGATCAAGGAACACGGCTATGAAGTGCCGATAGGGCGGCGTACATTTGACCTGCATCAGGTCGGCGAGACCGGACTGGATAAAGTCATTCTGGCAAAAACAAGGCATACCGATGAGTAAAGTCAGGATCGCCACTACATCGCTGGCCGGTTGCTTCGGCTGCCACATGTCCTTTCTCGACATGGATGAGCGGCTGGTGGAGTTGCTGGAACATATCGAGTTCAATCGCACTCCTCTGACCGACATCAAGCATTGCGGACCGTGCGACATCGGCCTGGTCGAGGGCGGGGTCTGCAACGCGGAAAACGTGCATGTGCTGCGCGAGTTCCGCGACAACTGCAAGATACTGATCGCGGTCGGCGCCTGCGCCATCAATGGCGGGATACCCGCGATGCGCAACCATTTCAATCTGCGCGAATGCCTGGAAGAGGCTTATGTAAATGGCGTTGGAGTGGAAAATCCGCAGATTCCGGATGATGTTGAACTGCCGCTGCTGCTCGACAAAGTTCATCCGCTGCATGACGTGGTGCATGTGGATTATTACCTGCCGGGCTGCCCGCCTTCTGCCGATGAATTCCTGAAGGTGCTTGGCGATCTGCTGGAAGGGAAGGAGCCTGCGCTTCCAAAGAATTTGCTGCATTATGATTAGCAGGCGTAGGGCGGGTCACACCCGCCGGTTTGCGGGTCACACCCGCCATTACACGAGATAACAAGAAAATCGAAGCAGAATTATGGTGAATGAAATTGGAATGGCTGGTATGACCCGCCCTACACCTGCTGCGCCGGAATGACGAATTTATTGAAGCATGCTAAGGGTATTCCGTCATGGAACAGAAAACGACATCTCAATCCAACCTCAGACGAGTCGCCATCGATCCCGTCACGCGTGTCGAGGGGCACGGCAGGATCACGCTGATGCTCGACGACAAAAACCATATCCATGAGGCACGCTTCCACATTGTCGAGTTTCGCGGCTTTGAAAAATTCATCCAGGGGCGTCCCTATTGGGAAGTGCCGTTCCTGGTGCAGCGCCTGTGCGGGATCTGCCCGGTCAGCCATCAACTGGCGGCGGCCAAGGCGGTGGATCAACTGGTCGGCGTAGAGCGGCTCACACCGACGGCTGAAAAGCTGCGCCGCCTGCTGCATTTCGGCCAGACACTGCAATCGCATGCGCTGCATTTTTTCCATCTGTCCTCTCCCGATCTGCTGTTCGGTTTCGGCAGCGATCCGGCGCGGCGCAACATCGTCGGCGTGATTGAAAAATATCCCGATCTCGCGCTGAAAGGCGTGAAGCTGCGCAAATACGGGCAACAGATCATCGCGGCGATCTCAGGCAAACGAGTCCACGGCACGGCCACCGTGCCGGGCGGCATGAACAAGGCGCTTAGCATCGCAGAGCGCGATGTGATGCTGGCAGATATCAGGGATATCCTGGCCTGGTGCCAGGATGCAGTAGCGCTGAACGAACAGATCCACACCGCGCATCCCGAACACGCCGGTTTTGCCACGCTGCGCAGCAATTTCCTGAGCATGGTTGGCGGTAACGGAGAACTGGAACTGTATCACGGCGGTTTGCGCGCACGCCAGGCAGACGGCGCCAGCCTGTTCGACCAATTCGATTATCGCGGCTATCGCGAGGTCATCCGTGAAGAAGTGCGCCCATGGAGTTATATGAAGTTCCCTTTCCTGATCGAACTGGGCAAGGAGCAGGGCTGGTACCGCGTTGGACCGCTGGCGCGCGTGAACAACTGTGATTCCGTCGCCACACCGCTGGCGGAGGCTGCGCGCAAGCGATTCAAGGAATCCGGCAAGGGCGGATTCGTGCATGACACGCTGGCCTATCACTGGGCGCGCATGATCGAGGCCCTGCATTGCGCCGAATCCATCAATGAATTGCTGCATGATCCGGATATCACCGGCACCGATCTGGTCGCCGCCCACGGCGACAAACGGCGCGGGGGGATCGGCGTAATCGAGGCGCCGCGCGGCACGCTGTTCCATGACTACCAGATCGACGGGCAGGGCCTGATAACCAGGGCCAACCTGATCGTCTCTACTACCAGCAACAATCAGGCGATGAACGAATCGGTGCGCTCGGTCGCCAATGAATATCTTGACGGACATGAGCTCACCGAAGGGCTGCTCAATCATCTGGAAGTAGCGGTGCGCGCCTATGACCCCTGCCTTTCCTGCGCCACCCACGCGATGGGCAAGATGCCATTGCAGGTAGAGTTGCTCGATGCTGGCGGTGCGCTGCTTGATCGTTTGACAAAAGGTAGCAACGGCGAGGTCACCCATTCTC